>CAZQJX010000056.1:0-15617 GCA_964592965.1 uncultured bacterium | reverse complement strand
CCCTACCCCACTTACAGCATAGAGGTGATTATCAAAAAAGCTCCAGAGGTGATTATTGATACAACTATGTCCCAACAGAACCAAGAAGAGATAAAAAAATTCTGGAAGCAATGGAAAAGCATTCCAGCAGTTGCGCAGGGAAGAATTTATGTTTTTGACCCAAATCTTATTACCAGACCAGGACCGAGATTGTTTTTTGCTTTGAGGGAGCTTGCCAAAATTCTCCATTCGGAGCAATTCCAATGATGAGCAATAAAAAACCTAGCTATTTTCTCTTTGGGCTGGGGGTATTTTTTGCTTTATGGTTGGGTGCGATTTTTGTCTTTTTGGTTTTTGGTCCGGTAAGGCTGGGATTTAATCCTGCTGAATTTTCCCGCCAGTTTTTAAGATTTATATCTGGACAATCTCTCAGCGATGCAGGAACCATTTGGTTTCGGGTAAGGTTTCCCAGAGCACTGGCAGGGCTTTTGGTAGGAGGAGGACTTGCTCTTGCAGGTGCCTGCTTTCAGGGGCTTTTGCGCAATCCTCTTGCGGACCCTTATCTTCTTGGTGTGAGTGGTGGCTCAGCTTTTGGCGCGGTTTTGGGTATGGTCATCTTTAAGCAAAAAATCCCCGGCCTTATTCCCCTTCTTGCTTTTATAGGAGCTTTAATTTCAGTTGGGCTCACTTTAGCAGTTGCCCGCATAAGAGGTAAACTTCCTGCTATAACTCTGCTTTTAGCAGGAGTGGTGGTGAATGCCTTTTTCAGTGCTTTGGTTATGCTCATATTAAGCATTTTTCCGCAAAGGCATCTTCCCGATGCGTTTTTCTGGATGCTGGGCAGGCTCGGCTCGCAAAGCTATGCCCAGCTCGGAGCAGTGCTGATTTATTTTGTTCCGGCAATGATTGTGCTCTTTAGCTTCTGGCGAGATTTTAATATCTTTGCGCTCGGAGATGAATCTGCCCAACAGCTGGGAATAGAAGTGGAGCGGACAAAAATATGGGTTTTTATCTTAGCATCTCTCCTTACTGCCAGCGTGGTATCAATAAGCGGGTTGATTGGATTTGTTGGTTTAATGGTTCCTCATATTATACGGCTGATTTTTGGTCCTGACCACAGGTTTTTGCTCCCATTCAGCTTTTTTGCCGGCGGGGTTTTTCTTATCATCTGCGACCTTTTGGCAAGATGCATTATAGCTCCTTCTGAGCTACCTGTAGGTGTGCTTACTGCTATTTTGGGTGGACCTTTTTTCATCTGGCTTTTATGGCAGGTAAAGCAGGAGCTGGGGGAATGAAAAGCATACCTATTAAAGTAAACTCGCTTAGCTTTGCTTATGAGCCTAAAAATCCTGTTCTTAAAGAGATAAGCTTTGAGCTTAAAAAAGGAGAAATCCTCGGAGTAATCGGTCCGAACGGCTCAGGAAAGAGCACGCTAATTCGGCTTCTTTCCGGGCTTTTTTCTGGGTTTGAAGGAGAGATTTTTATTCAATCGCGTTCTATTAAGGCTTTTAGCAGAAAAGAGCTGGCAAAAATTCTGGCTGTAGTTCCTCAGCAGACAGAAATAGCCTATCCATTCCGAGTAATTGATGTGGTTTTAATGGGAAGGGCTCCTTATTTAGGAAGGCTTCAGTGGGAAGGGAAAAAAGATTTGGAAATTGCCCAGCAGGCTCTTTGTTTAACCGAAACTTTCCATCTTGCTCATCGCCGTGTTGATGAGCTTTCTGGTGGAGAAAGGCAGAGGGTGATTTTGGCAAAGGCGCTTGCTCAGGAGCCAAAAATCCTTCTGGCAGATGAGCCTACAACCTATCTTGACCTTCACCACCAGATACGCTTTATGAATCTTCTTGTCAATCTCTCCCGCTCGCAAGGCTTGAGCGTGCTTTTTACCACTCATAATCTAATTATTGCCAGCCTGTTTTCCGATAGAATTATTCTGCTGGATAAAGGAAAGGCAGTGCGCATTGGCACCCCGGCTGAGGTTTTAGAGCCTGAACTGGTGGGAAAGGTATATTCGCTTCCGCTCAAGCTGATTAAAAACGCATATAAAAACCGACCGCTTCTTGTGCCCGAGCTGGAACAATGAGATTAAAGGCAGATAATCAGCGATTGGTCCTTATTGCCATTTTAAGTCTAGCTGGGCATTTTTATGCCTTAAGCATACAAAAGCATTGGCAACTAGGAGATTCTTTTGGAAAAAATTTTATTCAACTAGAGTTAATTGCTTTTTCTGCAGAAAGCTCATCATCTCAAGCCAGCATTCAGAAGAATAGTGCCCAAAGCAAAAAGAAGGAAATCAGCTTACAGCGAAAAAATACTTTAGAGAAAGAAGTTGAAAAATCAGCTGAAATTCGCTCTTCTTTTTCTCCGCCGAGGGCTGAGCTTAAAAGAACATCTCTTGGCTTAAGCTCAACCTCTAGCAGAGGTATTGAAGCTGGGATTAAAAAAGCTGGTGATTTTCATCAACCGGTTTGTTTATTTTGTCCCAAGCCAGCTTATCCGCTTTTGGCAAAAAGCAAAGGAATAGAGGGAGTGGTTAGGTTTTTGGTCTGGGTGGATAAGGATGGAGAGGTGGCAAAGATTGAGCTTCTTCATTCCAGCGGATATAAAATCCTAGACAAAAAAGCAAAGCAAACCATCAAGCGGTGGAGGTTTAAGCCTGCCTATTCTCTGGGAGCTCCGATTATCTCTCAGGTGCTGGTATCTGTCAGGTTTTCACTTGACGAAAACTCTTCAAACCAATATAAGTAAATTGTCAGGTGAATCACAAAAATAATTTGACCGGCACTTGCATAATGAAAAAATTTTTTCTATGATTAAGCCATCTCAAACAAAAAAGGAGATTGATTGAGATATGAAAAATCTTGCTGAGCAATTATCACGAGTTTTGCCTTTCTCTGTTCTTAGCAAAAAAGAAATTGAGATGCTGGCAGAAGATGCGCTTTTGGTTGAGCTGAATGGTGGAGAGGTTCTGTTTCAGCCTGGAAGCCCGAGCGATGGGATATATTTTGTTATTTCTGGCGGGATTAAGCTTATTCAGCATCATCCTGAGCATAAGCGACTGATTCTGGAATTTTGCGGTCCCAAAGACATTATTATTGAGGAGGGGCATTTTAAAAACACTGCCCACAGCTTTGAAGCCCGACCCATTGGTAGTGCGCAGGTGGTTAAAATCAGCCATCGGGTTTTAAAAAAGCTGTTTGATACTAATCCCCGCTTTGTCAATGCTTGGCTGGAGCTGGTCTCGCAGAAGCTTGGTTGGTATCAAAAGAGGCTTGAGGAGCTGGTCTTTCAGGATGTTGAGGAGAGATTGGCGCAGGCTTTAATTGTGTTAGCAAAGAAATTTGGGAAAAGGGAAAACAAAGGAATTCTCATCAGCGTTAAGGTCACCCACCAAGACCTTTCTGACTATATAGCTGCCAGCAGGGAGACAGTGAGCCTTACTCTTGGTAAATTCAGGCGAAAAAGGCTTGTTCAGACCAAGGTGCGCTGGTTGATTATTCCTGACATAAGGGCGCTCAGGAAGGTGGAAGAGGTTTAATCTTCTGGTATGGACGCCATTGATAGGTTTCTCCACTGGCTACAGGTGGAGCGTGGCTTTAGCGGACATACCTTGGAATCTTATTCCCGAGAGCTTGTTCGCTTTAAAAGCTTTTTGGAAGAAAAGAGCTGGGATAAGGTTTTGGCTGAAGATATTCGCAGATATTTAATCAGCCTTTCTGAGCTGGGATTATCTCCTCGCTCTGTTTTTCACAATTTAGCGGTTATTCGCAGTTTTTATCGGTTTTTGCTTATGGAGAAGATGGTTGAGCACAATCCGAGCGAGCTGGTAGATTTTCCCAAACTAGCCAAAACCCTTCCTGATGTGCTGAGTGTGGAAGAGGTGGAAAAGCTCATCAATGCCTGCGATGATAAAACCACTCTCGGCATTCGTGACCGTGCTATTTTAGAGCTTCTTTATGGATGCGGTCTTCGTGTAAGCGAGCTGGTAGAGCTTAAATTAGACCAGCTAAATCTTTCTGCCCAATACCTGATTGCCTATGGCAAAGGGAAAAAGGAACGGGTGGTGCCGATTGGAGATATGGCAAAGAAGGCGCTTGAGCGGTATCTTAAACAGTCCCGACCGTTTTTAGATAAAAGCGGAACCAGCCCCTATGTTTTTGTGGGTCGCTCTGGCAAAAAGCTTACAAGGCAATGGGTTTTTAAGCTGGTAAAGAAGATGGCGCTAAAAGCAGGCATTCGCACAGATATTTCTCCGCATACACTTCGGCATTCCTTTGCCACTCATCTGCTTGAAGGCGGTGCTGACCTTCGGGTGGTGCAGGTTCTTTTGGGTCATTCTGATATTTCTGCTACTCAAATTTACACTCATCTTGACAAAAGCAGGTTATGGAAGGAATACCGAGACAAACATCCCCGTGCTCAATTAAAACCAAGATAAATTTGAATTTTTAAACAAAAACATTATATTTTATTCAAAAATCAAAGGGGGAGCAAAATGGAAAAGATGGATTTTTACAGGGAGCTAAGAGAGCGGATACACCGCTGGGCAGAGCAAAAAGGCAAAGATTATAAGTATCTTGAGTATTTGCTTTTGGCTCCTGACTTCTTTTATCTTCTGGTTCGGCTGATTATGGATGAGCGGGTGCCTTTTTCTGAAAAGGCACGGCTTGGCTTGGCAATTGCTTATTTTATCTCTCCCATTGACATCGTTCCTGAGGGAGTGCTCGGTCCTGCTGGATATGCAGATGACCTTGTCCTTGCGGTCTGGACAGTAAATCATCTTTTAAAATCAGTTGACCGCAATGTCCTGATTGAGAACTGGCCGAGCGAAAAAGACCTTTTTGAGACAATGGAGCGTATCATATCAGTAGCAGACCAATGGCTTGGTTCAGGTGCGTATCAGCGTTTAAAGAATTTCTTTTCTAAAAAAGCCGGGGCTGAAAAAGAATAAAACTTAAGCTGGCTGAAATTCAAGCAAGCCAAACAATTATTTGGAGTGAAAAATTAAAAATTTTCAGGAAGAATTACCTCAACCTTTTGCCCCACTCCTGCTTTTAATTTAAAAGAGGCGCTCTCCTCTGCTAAAGATACCTCAAGCATTTGCCAGCTACCAATAATAGCAAGCAAAGTTCCTCTTGGATGCTCGCTATAGCTTTTGCTTAATCCTTCAATCTGCTTGCCCATAATGCGGATAATAGCATTCTCAGAAATCATCTCCTGAGGAATATTGGTGATGAGGTTGCCAAATCGGTCAACATATATTACCTCGCCGATGATTTTCCCCTGTTCTTTTTTTGGCTTGGGCAGATTGAGCAAGGTTGGGTCTGTTATTGGCTCTCCCATCTCTTCAGGCTCTTTTCCTTTTGCAAGCCAGGCACTGGCAGGAGCAAAAATATCACGAGCGTGAAATGTCTGACTGATTTTAGGCAAAAAAAATTCCTTTTTCGTCAAATGATAGACCTTTGCCTTATCATCAATTACCTGACTGAAGATGCCATTATCAGGTCCTACAAAAAAATGATTTTTATTTACCACCAAAATAGCCCTTCTCGCTCCACCCACCCCGGGGTCAACCACTGCCATATGCACGGTTCCTTCAGGAAAATATCTCCACGAGCCAGCAAGAATAAAGCTTGCCTGAAGGATATTATGAGGCTCTATCTCGTGGGTAATATCCACAATTTTTGCAGAAGGAAATATTTTGAGAATAACACCTTTAACAATTCCTACATAGGCATCTTTTAGACCGAAATCAGTAAGAAGGGTAATTATTTGCGAGCGAACTATCTTTTCCATAACCGCCAGGCTTTTTTAATCGGCATTCTCTCCAGCTCCTTGAGCTCGCCAAAGGTGCTAACGCCGATTTTTTTGGCAAGCTCAAGCAGGCTTAAAAAGGCACGAGCACAAACCCAAGCATCACCCAGTGCCCGATGCCGGGAGCGGGGGCTTGATGCTCTTCCGAACTCCAGCCCAAAATACCAAGCAATGCTATCCAATGAGTAGCTGTTGATATCAAAAATAAGCCTTCTGCTCAGCCGAACCGTGCAGAGATTTGGTGTTGAAAGAGGCTCCAATCCCAGCCGAATTGCCTCCTGGTCAATAAATCCCCGGTCAAAGCTGGCAGAATGAGCAACAAACACCCCCTGACGGAGATGAGAAAAAAGCCAAGGATAAACTTCTTCAGGCGTGGGTGCATCCGCAATCATTCGGTTGGTTATACCGGTGAGACGCTGAATATAGTTTGGAATATGTCTCTTTGGATTGACCAAAGTGGAAATTACCCGCTTCATCTCCTCTTCTTGAATTTTAATAGCAGCAACCTCTATGATGCGGTCTCGCTCCACCTCTCCGCCTGTGGTCTCAACATCCACCACCCAAAAAGGCACCTCTTCAATGGGCATTTGGTCAAGGGAAGAATAAAAATCACGCTCACGGGCAATACGAGCTTCTAAAAGCTTTTTCAGCTCCAGCACTTTGCCTTTGGTATCGCTCATTTTATTCCTTTGACAAATCCGCAAATAATCGGTTCCGAATTTTTTCCACCAGCTCCTCGGGCGGGTCAAACTGGCTGGCTTTTTTAAACAGATCAATGGTTTTTTCATAGCTTTTTTTCATCTGCTGGCAAAAAGGGCATTTCATAATATGCTCGTTTATCTGGGTGGCGAGCTCAGCTTCTAATTCTCCGTCAATAAAATCCGCAAGATGCGCCAGCACCTCCTTGCAGGATAGGCTTTTCATTTTTATCCTCCCTCAAAGAGTTGCTTGTAGAAGTCCTCAAGCTTTTTGCGGAGAAAAAGCCTTGCCCGATGAAGCCTGCTTTTAACCGCAGGAACAGTTAGCCCGAGGATTTTTCCTACCTCTTCAGTGCTCAATCCCTCAACATCACGGAGTATGAGCACGGTTTTGAAATCATCAGGTAGCTGTTCAATGGCATCGCTTATGATTTTGAGCGCCTCTTCAGTAAGAAGCTCATCATCAGGTCGGGCAATCCACTGGGAGCTTCCAGATTTAACCATCTGCTCATCAATCAGCTTGCCAATTTCATTTAAAGAAATCATACTCGCTCCTTTTTTATCCCTCAGCTTCATATAAGTGGTATTAACCGCCACCCGATAAAGCCAGCTGGAAAAACTGGATTCTCCTTTAAATTCATCTAACTTCTGAAATACCCTTAAAAATACCTCCTGTATCACCTCCTCTGCATCCTGAGGATTGCGTAAAATACCATAAGCCAAACGATATACCCGTGAGTAGTAGCGTTTTAAAAGCTCATCTAAAACCTGCTTTTCCCCTTTTTTAAAACGCTCAATCAGCTCGCTATCGCTAAGCCCGCTGTAGCCGGGGCTCTGGCTTTTGGGGTCAGGCATCAGCTACTTGATACCTCCTTCAGCAAAAGTAAGGTATTTTTCTAGCATCCAGCCCCTTGTGCCTGTCATCGGGTCTTCAACATAGTAAAAAATTAACTCTGGTGAGTAGATGTTTATGCGAATTACTTTGAGCTTATATCCTGGCGGGACTCGTTCAACAATACGCCTGAGCTTTCCTTCAGGGGTTATCTCCTCATATATGCGGACATTTCCCCAACGCTTGAGATATTCATCTGGAGCAGTAACAATCATTGTCCGCTCTGGGAAAAGGCTGGCTTTTTTCTCAAATTCTATGTCTTTAAGGAGCTTTTCAACCTCTCTCTCAACTTCAAGGTATTTTCTTTGCTCATATTTTGATTTAAGCTCCCACCAGCGCCTGATAAAATTGTGATTCACTGGGAAAAGTAGCTCAATCTCCTCTTTTGCCTGCGCCAGCTTCTTTCCTATCTCATCTATCCTACCTCGCCATAACTGAAGTGCGAGCCGTGCCTGCTCCTCTGCCTTCTGCGCTAGCTCATAAGCCTTCTCATAATCTCCACGAGCCTTTGCCTGCTCTGCCTGCGTGTAAAAATTTCGGTAATGATAGGTAAGTGGGTCGGGCGGATTATAGGAAAGAAGCTCTTGATAGGCAGACTTGGCACGGGTAAAAGCGTCTTCCAGCTCCTGCTCGCTTATCTTGACCTCTTTCTGACAAAAACTTAAAAGAAATGAAACCAATAAAATGCTTATAAAAATTCTCTTTTGCATCAATTTTCATTATAAAATCTAATCACGGGTAGGTCAATAAAGGAAATTATAAACAGGTCAATCTCTGAGATTGTGCTCGTGGATTTTTCCCTCCCGCTTGAAGCGGAAGTAATGTCTCCAGCCAGTGATGAGAACAATCGGTCTTTCCCAAGCAGGAATTTCCAGCTTTATCCCATAGGTTCGCTCTAGCTTGCCAAGTAGTTGGTCAAGCCAATTATCTACGGTGAGAATCATCTTTGGCCAGCGGGCTTTGAAGCGCTTTCTGCTTTTAATCAGATATTCTTCTACCTCGTCTTTTTTCATCTCAAGTCGGTCTTTAATAACCTGATACCTTGCCTCAGCCAGCTTTTTTACTGCCCCTGCATTAATCAGCTCATCAAGAATAAGCGCATAGGCACGATGATAAAACTCCTTATGAGCGGTATATAAAGACTCCACCTTTCGCTCATCTTCAAGCCGTGTCTCTGCCAGATAACTCAGGCGCAAAACCGCCTTGATAAATTCTTCCAGATTAAATCCCTCAAGAAAAGCCAAGCTAAGCCTGCTCGCCCGGCGCATTGCGCTCTCCTGCGCCTGCAAAACCAGCTCCCTGCTCGCCTCATCACGGGCATAAATCAAAGCAATGCGCTTTGATAGCCTTCCCAGAACATAAAGGTCTTTGGCTTGCTCGCTTGTGGTGTCTTTTAATTGAGGAGCATTGAGTAGGTAATATTTGCATTCGTGCTTTTTGCCCTCCTGCTCAAGAGCAAGATGAAAAAGGTCTGGCGGTAAAATCCATCTGCTCAGCCAAGCAAGAGGATTTAAAGAAGTCCTGCGATAGCGCTCAACCACTACAATAAAATCTTTAAAGCTGGTTGCGCTTTTGGTCTTTTCTGAAAGGCAGGAGCCAAAAAATATTACTGCTAAAAGATTATCTCCATAGCGGTTTTTGAACCAGTTTAAAAAAAGCTCTATCTCATCATCATAAGGATATTTCTGGATATATTCAGCTAAAAGCTCTCTGAGCTCGGCTCTGGTTGAATAACTTAGCTCTTTGGGCTCTGCCATTTTTATCTCCTTTTGCAGAGATTAAACCGTGATAAATCTCAGAGCAGGTCCAAGCTCTATTTTTATCTGGAGCTTCTTTCCCACACTATAAAGCTCGCCATCAAGAACATAACCGGTATTACATTCTACCTCAAGCTCGCTCGTCTCTCCTACCAGATGGTTGGGATGCTCGCACCTTCCTACAAAAAGGTCAAACATATTGAAAATCACCTCTCGGTTGCTCATCGTATTCGCAAGGTAATGAAAAGCAGGTCTGCCATCAAGCTCTGGTCCAAACGGCTTCCACCAGAGAGTGGGACTCTCCAGCGTGCTCACCGCCAAAACCCTGACCTTTCCTGAAATAAATTCCCTGCCCTGCGTCTTTATTCTCATATCCACGGGTGAGATTAAATTCGCAACATACCCGGGATTAATCAATCCCAAAGCAAACACCTTTAATATAAGCCTGAGGGCAGCGCCAAAGCCAGGCTCTTTGTAGCTGTAATATTCCTGAAAGATTTTGGGAAAAACCCCATTGGCAAAAGTAAAGCCATAGTGGTAATAGGAGCGCTCCTCTTCTCTCTCTTCCACCCGCAAAAGATGCTTGAAAGTTTGGCTCATCTGCCCTTCAGAGTTAAGAAATTTGCGAAGGGTGTCTTCAGGAATATCTTTTAGACCAATGTTATTGCAAAGGGCATTTATAGTTCCACCGCGAAAAGGTAAAATAGCAGGAATTCTGGGCGGAGAGAGCTTTAAAAGCTCACTCAAAACAATATGCATTGTTCCATCACCGCCCAAAATGCCAAGAACCTCTATGTCTCGCTCAAGTAGCTCACTGAGCGCTCCTTTGATTTTGTCAATTCCATAAGGAAGTTTCCAATTTTCAGGAGGAAGAAGCGCCTCCCAGAACCTCTTTTTGTCCTCAGCCAAATAGCGCTTTTTTATCAGCTTAGCATAAGGATTAATGATTAAGCCTATTTTGCGAGGATTCATCTCCTTCCCTTCCCTGCTAAAAAATTTTTAGCTCTGCGGAGCAAGCTTCCTTGCCCGAATGCCATCAAGAATAAGCCTTAAAGAAGCCTCCAGCCTGCTTTTTACCTCCTGCGGGCTTAAGCTCTCAAAGTTCCGCTCAAGCGCAGAAATAAGCTCAGAAAGGCTTCGGGCAGTAAAATTCGGGTCTTCAAGAGAAAAAAGCCCCTGCTCCTTTCCCTCACGAAGTATCTGCTCAAGTAGCTTTTGCTCCCTCTGGCTCAGCCTGCGCCTCTCCTTTGCCAGCTCCTGATACCTAAGCGCATCTCCAGCCGTATTGAGCCAGCGAAGATTAACCAACTCTGCCAAAGCAACCGCCCGCTCCAGAATCATTGCCTTAAGCTTCAGCTCAGGATTTTCATACTCAGCAATTGCCTGCTCAAGCCGGACAAGTAGCTCATCAGCCTCCTTTTGAATTACCTTTAAAAACACCTCCTCTTTATCACGGAAATAATAGTAAATGGTTGCTTTGCCCACTCCTGCCTGCTGGGCAATATCGTCCATAGTTGTTTTTTTCAGACCAAAGCGGGCAAAAAGCCTTCGGGCTGATTCCAAAATGCTTTTTTCAACCTGCTCTTTCTTTTTCCTCGCCATTCCCTGCTCCTTTTTCCGACCAAATCAGTCCAAAATTCTAAAATTAGAATAGCAGATTTTTACCAGCTCCGTCAAGAAGTCCAAGATAATTTCAAGCTGTTATGCAATAAGAAAAATTTTGATACTTAAATGCCTGCAAAAGCCAAAAAACTGCTTAAAAAAATTTCTCATCAATAACCAATCAAGCTGAAGATGGAGATTTTTTTGTCTTTGTGCTCCTGCCAGAACTGGCATCTGGGGATAATGTCCAATGGCTCGCTTCGCACATTTTCATCAAGAATTTGTATGCGGGGGCTTTTGGGGTCAAATTTCTGCCAAGACTCAAGCCCCTCTCTGTTCGGGTTGCCGGCTTTAGCAAAATTTATCCAGTAGCGCTGGATAGTGTCTGATACCTTGCGAGCTTTTTTGATATTGGCAAAATTATAGAGCTTGTTCACAGGTCTTCGGTCAAGCGTGCCGAAAACATAAGGCAATTCCATTGAGTGGGCAACGCCTGCTATTCCACTTAGCATAAATCCATCATAATCAAATCTGTATAGGTAAAGTTCGGGCACATATTCAGAGAGGGCGAGCAGAGCATCATAAGTTCCGCAGGCAAAGGTAAGGTCTGTTCCGAACATTCTTCCCAGCGCATAAACAGGCTTTTTATATTCCTCAAGTGGATAAAGTTTTACAAGCTGAGCGATTTCCGCATCATCAAATCCCAGCCGAGCAAGCTTTTTCTCATAGCTTGAGCGGGGAGCAAGGCTAAAGCGTGGGTTTAAAAGCAAAAGCCTTGCCATCTCATCTTTGGTGTATCCAGCCATTGTTGGCACGCGGTTGAAATTGCCAGATTTAATCATATTAAGGGGCGTGTCAGCGAGAAGATAGCCATCAATATGAGGCACATAATCCAGCTCTGCCATACTGGTTGAGCCCTGGTAGAGGATTTTTTCTGCTGGGATTTTTCGCAGGCAGTTTATGTCATTGTATGGGCAGGAGAATTTTTCAAAGGTGAATTTAGCCACCTCAAATCCTTTTTCAAGCTCCTGCACCGCCTCGCAACCACCGCTCATCATAATTGCCCGATGAAAAAGCCCCTTTGCCAGCGGTGTTGCCAAAAGCGTGCAAATAGAGTATCCGCCCGCAGATTCTCCAAAGATGGTGATATTATCCGGGTCGCCACCAAAATTGGCAATGTTATTTTTCACCCAGCGAAGCGCCATTACCTGGTCAAGTGCACCATAATTTCCTGTGGAATGATGCGGGTCTTCTTCTCTCAAAGCAGGATGAGCAAAAAAGCCAAAGATGTTAAGCCGATAGTTAAAGGTAACAACCACCACATCTCCTTTTTTCGCCAAGCGGTCTCCCCAGTAAAAATCAGAATTGCCAGTGCCCCATTGATACCCGCCACCATGAACCCAGACCATCACTGGAAATTTTCCCTCTTTCTTCGGTCGCCAGATGTTGAGGTAAAGGCAGTCTTCGCTCATCTTTTGGCTTGGGTCTGGGCTGAATAATTTCATAATGCCGTGAACACCTTTTTGCATACAGCGGGCGCCAAAATGGTCTGCTTTTCTTATTCCCTGCCATTTGGGATGAGGCTGGGGAGCACGCCAGCGAAGCTCACCAACAGGTGGCTGGGCATAAGGTATTCCCAGCCACTCGCACACTCCGCCTTCTTTTGCCTCTCTTCCCGAAACCAGCCCGTATTCAGTCTGAACAGGCTCAGAGCAATTAATGCCAGCAGTTAAAGAATTGCTAAAAGAAAAAACAATCATCAAGATGAAGCTTAATATTAGCCTTTTCATTCGCTTACTCTCCTTTCAAAAAGGATTATTTGTTCCAGAATAACAATTTTGGTTAAGCCGTAATTAAAAGGTTCTTGAAATCAAAAGGCTTTATAAGTCAGCGCCGAAATCAATCTTTTAGTCAGTAAATTAAGTTAGAATATGCTTTGAATATATAAAGTAAGTCTTTACCTGAGGCATAAACATATCCATCCTTCCATAAAATTCTGCTTAAATATGAACCGACCGTAAAATGGTCAACAATTTCAAGATTAGATTGATCTGAAATATCTACCAGATAAACCCCTTTTTTACCTAAAAGAAATGCATAGTTGGTTGTTGTAAGATGAATTTTTGACACATTGATATTATCAAGGCTGGCAACTATTTGAGGAGAAGATGGATTCTGCACATCCACTATAAAAAATCCCGAACAACACGCATACAGGTAATTTTCACGGATAGCAAGATCGCACCCGCGGGGAAATTCAAGTTCTGAAATTAAAACTGGATTTTTGGGGTCTGTGATTTCATAAATAAATACGCAGGAAGAAGAATGGTTCTGGGAGTCATGAGTAGAAATATATATATATTTTCCATCAGCCACAACTGCGAAGAAAGTTTTGGGCAAATTAATATCAATTGTACTTAACAGGTTTGGATGGGAAGGATTGTTAAGGTCATATATTTTAAGAGCGCCAAATTCTCCTAGGTAAAGGTATTTACCATCAAAATAAAAATCCTTTATCTCTTTGTCGTTTTCTATTGCAGAAAGTAAAACAGGCTGAGAGCTGTTCTGGATATCAAAGATTTTTATCTGTTGAATATCGTCTCCAAATATTACTTCTTTAATTAATGCCAATTTGTTCTTTATTAAAATTCTCTCAACATCTCCTATAGATGGAATCTTGTGCAAAAGTTTTAATTTAGTGGGGCTTTCAAACTGGTAAATCAAAAGTCCCGAAGCTCCGCCTGCAACATAAAACTTATCTTGAACGATGGAGATATCATTTACCCTGTCAATTGATTTCACCCCACCAATAAGCGGGTTCTTAACTGGCTGATTCAGATCGACAACTTCAATGCCCTGTTCTGTACTCAGAAAGGCGAAATTATTTTTAAAATCAACACCCGTTGCTTTCCCGTAAGAACTATATCTGCCAGCATAAGAAAACTTTGAAGAAGATGGCTTATAAACCAAGAGTCCATTCTCTCCGCTGGCAAAATGAATTATTCCATTCTTTAACCCCATATCTTCGTAAAGGGGAATCTTAGAAACACTCTCAACCTCAGGAGCATAAGGGTCAGATATGTCTATGACCTTTAAAGAAGGTAAAGAAAGCTCTGATAAAAGCCAGCTTATATCTCCAATGTAAACCCTGCCTTCATCAGGGCTGATTATTAAAGTGGGGTAACCTAGAAAAAAATGGTAGTGGAAAACTGTTACTGGAGAAGATGGAGTGGATAGGTCTTTTATATGAAGTCCATCAACGGTAGCAAAATATCCATAGGGCATTGCCACATCAAAATTGTAAAATGTTTCTGTGGAAGAATATATCACCTCAGGATTATATGGGTCAGAGGCATCAACCACAGCAAATGCCCATCCTAATTTACTGCTGACTATATAAACATAATCATCAACAGCACGAATTTTTCTGGGTTCATAAATATCTGTGTCTAGTTTGGACATAAGGCTTGGATGGGCTGGGTCAGAAAGGTCAGCGATTTCCAATTTGAGCTGTTCCGCCAGATAGAGCCGACCTGATGCAATATCCATTGAATAAACAGGTGAATCTGGTAAATATATTCCTGCCAGCTGAAGATTCATCGGGTCGCTTATATCAACAATTTTTATTCCTTCATTTTTAGATAAAAGATAGGCATAATCTGACCAGACCTTTACACCTAGAAAATTTCCAGATAAATCCAGCTTAGAAACCGAGGGAGTGCCAGCAAGGTCATTTAAATCAATTATTTTGAATTTGGAATTTCCATCTAAAAGATAAACCAAGCCGTTTTTAACAACAAAATCTTTAATCTCATTCTCTCCTGCATAGAATTTAAGAACTTTAGGTGAGTTTAAGTCAGAAATATCAAGCTGTTTAAAATTTACATCAAAGGCATAATAGATTTTATCATTTTCTCCCAACTGCACAACTTTAGCTGGATAAATCTCACCTGCCAGAGTGGGGTTATAAATATCAGAAATGTCTATAATTTTAAGTCTTTTGTTGCTAAAAAGTTCAGAAGCTACTGCAAAAATGTATTTATCAGTTGCGGTTATAAAATAAGGATTTTGCATAGTATCTGATGAGAAAGTATAACTGGAAATCAATTGAGGATTTGAAGGGTCAGAGACATCTATGATTTTTATGCCATTACTTACTTGAAGAAAAAGCCATAACTTGTGAACACAAAGCTTAATTGGAAGAAATATCAAGGACTGCTCATCTATTTTCAAGCTCCCAAGTTCTTTAGGAGATTCAGGCTCAGAAAGGTCAAAGACTTTTACTAAAAAGTAATCAGAAGGGTAAGAGCTGAAATAGTGCGGTCGTGCCACATAAGCAAGTCCATTGGAAATATCTATTGCTTGAAAAGGAAGCTCCAGCTCCAAAAGTCTAGGGTTTGTTGGGTCGTGAACATCAATACATTCAATACTTTCTCTTGTTGGTATATAAAGATATCCCTGCCAGTATTTGGGCTTGCCCACTGGCTTTTTTCCGATGTAAATCCTGCTTATCTCTTTAGGCTGAGCTGGGTTGGAAACATCATAAATCTTTATGCCCGCAGGATAGGCAATGTAAGCATATCTGCCTACAACTTCAATTTTCTCTCCATTGTTCCAAAGTTTGCTATCCAGATATTCTACGCAAAGACGATTGCGCAGGGGGTCGGTATCATCGCAGTCCTCTGGAATATCACAACCTTTTCCTCTATAGCCATCGCCATCATAATCTTCGCAGGTACTGCAGGAATACCAGTTATAAGGGTCATTATCATCACAGTCAGGTCCGGGAGCAAAGTAAGCATAATATCCATCACCATCTTTATCTATATATTCAATTTCTTTGTTCTTTTCGCAGGCAAAAATCAAAAGAAGGAT
>CAZQJX010000055.1:0-15655 GCA_964592965.1 uncultured bacterium | reverse complement strand
CATCTGAAGGCACCCAGCGCAATAAACGCAGAGAATATCTGAAGCTGTTTTTTTCGCTTCCCAAAGCCTTTTTAAAGTGGAGCGGGTTAAATCCCAAGGATGATAGTTGCTTTCAATGCTAAATCCCGCACCTATGCCACAGCAGACCATTCGCTCCTTGCTTCTCGGCATCTCCACTACACGAACGCCCAATCTCTCCAGAATTTTTCTTGGAAGCTCTATATAATCTGGCTCAAGGAATTTTGAGTAGCAGGAATCCTGAATAGTAGCAGTGAGATTGAGCTTTTTTTCAATCTTAATCCTTCCAGCTTCAATCTCTTCCCACAAATACCTGACCAGAGGTTTGAATGTCGCAGAGAATTTTATTCCAAACCGCTCAGGCATCACCCGAGTAAAAAGCACGGTTCCTGCTGTGCACATCATAAGCACATATTTTGCTCCCATCTGCTCAAACCGCTCCTGCATACGCTTTCCCTGCTTTTCTGCAAGGTCATAATATCCCATTCGGAAAAATGTCTCTCCACAGCACCAATCCAATCCGCCACGAATAGGCAGGCTGGGAAGAAGAGAGGTTTGAGTAAGATAGGGCACAGTGCAGACATTGCAACCAGGATAAATAAATTCTTCGCATTGAGAGCAATCATCCCAGCTTTTGACCAGCTCCTTCTCATCCGCAGGAAGCCTCTCAATTACATAGGAGCGAAAATTGAACTCCTCAAGAGGCATAAAATATCTAGCACGCTCTCTTAAACCTTTTTCTTTATACTCCTTCCACCAGTGATAAACAATGGTCTCGCACGGCTGGGCATTGTTCGGGCAGTAAAAATCGCAGTTAAAACAGCCTGTGCAGAGGTGGCTGAGCCAGGGAGAAATTTCTCCTTGATTGATTTTAGCTTTTTCTCTTTTTGCCTGTTCTAAGGGGAGCGCAAGCTCTGGACATTCGCTCAAGCATTTTCCGCAAAGCCGGCAGTTTTCAAGATTGAAAAATTTATAATCTTTGCTCATTGCCCTCTCCTTCGCAGACTCAGTAAGATTCTGCTGAAAAGATGAATGACGCCCAGACTAAGCGGGTTTTGAACTATCGCACTCTGATACATCTTTTGCAAAAAGCTGACAAGAGCATCAGGGCTGGGTTCAAGCTCTTCTTTTCCAAATTTTTCTTTTAATTTTTCAGGCTCAATCCAAAACCTTTTTCTTTGGGCTGGATTAAAAATCATTTTTAAAATTTGTGCGCTGATGATGGCGATTAAATCCCAAGCCCTTTGGTTGAGCGTGTGCGCGGGCTTTGCTCCGCTGGCAAGGTCAACCAGCTCAAGCAGATGATAAATCTCTACCTTACTTCCAACCAAAGCCTTTACCACTGAAAGAATGAAATAACAGGCAGAGCAATAAACCAAAAGCCATTCAGCTTTAGTCTCCTCTGCTTCCTTTAGCCTGCGCAGGCTATAACCAATCAGGTCAAAAAGATTAAACCTTCCTGCACCTGCGCCAAATCCACAGCAAAGCGCATCTTTTTGAGTATGTGGCATCTCCACAATTTCTGCTCCGCACAGCTCGGCAATCTTCCTTACTGCCTGCCAGCTCTCCTCTCCAAGTGCTTTGGAAAAGCAATTATCGTGGATAGTGATTTTCTTTTTGATTTTTCGCTCAAGCTTGATTTTGCCTTTTTCAATTTCTTCCAGAAGCCATTGCTCAAGTGGCACTGCTGGAAAAGGAATATCAACGCTGAATTTTTCAAGAAAGATTTTTTTGAGCATTGCATATTCTGCATTCATCAGGGTGATGATTCTTTTGGGATTTAATTTTTCAAGGAAATTTTTTTCCAGCTGGGCAATTTCTTCCACAAGCTCAAGCAAACCAAGCTGATAGATATGACCAGCAGAGCACCAGAAAAGCTCGTTTCCGAAAGGCACAAGCTGAGAAAGATTTGGGCTTTTTGCAAGAAGCGGATTTAAGGCGCTGAAGCATCCGGTAAGGAGAATTTCTTTTCCCTGCTTATCTTGCGTGCTTCTCCAACTTTTAATTGTTTCAAGCTCTCTGAGCTCAAGCAATGGATAAAGCCTTTGCCAGAGAGATGCAGGGTCTGTTGGCACCACCAGCCGAGCAATGCTAGGAAGACCCTTTTGCTCATACCGCTCCTGCCAGCGAAGTAAAATCAGCTCATAAGGCGAGCAGTTGTTAGGACAGTAATAATTGCAGGAGAAGCAGGTGGTGCAGAGGTCAAGGACTGGGCTGGGCTCTCCCTTGTTAAGGCGCTCTTTTTCTTTTTTTGCCCGCTCAAGGTCAAACCCGAGCACAGGGCAGGTGGAAAAGCAGGCTCCGCAGAGCTTACAGCAATTTGGGTCAAAAAATTTCTCCTTTTTCATTGATTAACTGAAAAACACCCGCTTTTTGCTCAAAAGCCTTCCAGCATTGTTTACAATCAATCCAGTCATTACCTTTCCTGCTCTTTTATCAGCAAGTGATTGCACATCATATCCAGCGCACCAGGTGAGAATTTCAAGCAAATGCAAGCAGGGCATAAGGGAAGGATAGAATTTGCTTCCAATTTTAAGCATCAAGTAGCAGGTGGCGCAATAAGGCACAAAGAGCTGGGCTGAGGTTTTCTTTGCCAGTCGCCACTGCCTGATTGAGCCCATAAGCATATCAAGCGGACTGAAGTTGGTTATGCCATCAGCAGCGCCACAGCAAATCTGCCTTTCTCTTGCTGGATTCATCTCCACTATTTCCGCTCCGCAAAGTTTGAGCAACTGGCGAGGTATTTCCATATATTCCTTGCCAAGAGATTTTGCATGACAGGATTCCTGTAGCACAACCTTCCGCTCAAGCTCTCTGGTGATTTTTATCTCGCCATTTTTCACTCGCTCAAGAAGCCACTCGCCCAGATAGATAATCTCAAAATCAAATTTCACGCCAAAATACTTAGGCAAAACATTCTTTTGCATATTGTATCCTGCCATACAAAAGAGAATCACTCTTTTGGGATTGATTTTTTGATATCGCTCCTCAAGTTTTTTTGCCAGCTCATAGGTGCGGTCAAATGCTCCCATTCGGTAGTATTCTTCGCCACAGCAAAGCCCGGGCTCGGCAATAATTTTTATTCCTTTAAGAAGCGGGCTGGAAAGAAGATAGGGAAAGATTTGTGCATTACAGCCAGCAAAGATTATTTCCTCACCGCTTAGCTCAGAGCGAGCGTTTTTCTGCCATTGCTCCACTAGCTTTTTTTCTTCCTCACTATAGGCTTTTCTTGCATAGTGGATGAAATTTTTTTCTTCTGCAGGAAGAGCAGAGAGCGCCCGCAGGGGAATGCCTTGCTTTTTATATCGCTCCCAGAGCCGAAAAAGAATGAGATTATAAGGCTTTAAATCATAGGGGCAGAAGCTATCGCAGGAATAACAGCTTTTGCAGTATTTTAAAACCTCGCTTTCCTCACCACGAATGAGCTTTTCTTTTTCTTTTTTTGCCTTCTCCTCGGGATATTGAAGCACAGGACATTCCATCAAGCATTTTCCGCAGAGCTTGCAGGCTTGTGGGTCAAAAAAGTCTTTTAGCTCAAATTCCATAAGTGGTTTAATTTTAGCTTTGGTTTAACTAGAGGTCAAAGCTGAATTTTTACTATTCTGCCATTGACCGCTATAATCATCAAGGGAGAGAGGCAAATGGCAAAATATCAGGTTGGTGTTTTTAAGTGTGAATCTTATGAGAGGATTGAAGAGGCTTTTTCCCTGCTTAAAGAAAAGCTTGAACTGAAAAGATTTGAGGAGCAGGTTCGTGGGAAAAAAGTTTTGGTCAAACCGAATATTTTAGGTCCTTACAAGCCTGAAAAAGCAGTAACAACTCATCCATCGCTTGTTAAGGTAGTTGTTGACTGGCTGAGAGCTTGTGGTGCTGAGGTTTGGGTTGGAGATAATTGCGGAATTGGCGGTTATGGGATTAATGAGCGCTCGGCAAAGAAAAGCGGGATTATTTCTGCCAGTCAGGGCGCCTACATCAATATTGCCAAAGATGCAAAAGAAGTTGAGACCAACTCAAGATTTTTTAAAAGCCTGACTGTATCAAAAGCGGTGCTGGAGGCGGATTTTATCGTTAATCTTCCTAAGCTCAAAACCCACACTCTCACGCTTCTCACTTTAGGCATAAAAAATATGTTTGGAATTTTGGTGGGCGGAAGCAAAAGCAAGGTGCATTATAGCGCTCCTAGCATTGAGGAATTTGGAGAGGCGCTAGTGGATATTTATGAGATTCGTCCGCCCGACCTTACCATCCTTGACGGTGTGGTGGGAATGGATGGAAATGGACCTGCCCATGGAAGAGTCCGCCCCATAGGCTTTTTGCTTGCCAGTGAAAACGCTCCCAGCCTTGACCTGGTTGTGGCGGAAATGGCTGGGATTGACCCCAGACAGGTTCATCACTTGCGCATAGCAGGGGAGCGTGGGCTTGGTGCAAGGAGCATTGATGAGATTGAGCTTTTAGGCGAGCTTTCTCGCATATCCAGATTTCGCTTGCCCAATACTTTGGCTCGCCGTGGCTTTATTGGTTTTTTTGTCAACCGCTATGTTTACGAAAGGATTATCAAGAGCAAGTTAATTCTCAACCGCAAGAAATGCACTGGCTGTAAAATCTGCGTCAACGCCTGCCCAACAGGTGCAATGGAATGGAAAGAAGACCATCCTGAGATTAATGAAGAAAAATGCATTCGCTGTTTGTGCTGTGCAGAGCTTTGCACAGAAGGTGCTTGGGAAATAGGAGGTTTAATGCGAAGGCTTCGGGGAAGGGTTTAAATTTTTAGTCAGGGAGAAGCAGATGCAAAAGATGGTGAGCTTTAAAGAGGCGATTGAGCTTATAACCTCTTCAATCCCTGCATTGCCTGCTCAGCTTGTTGAGGTTCATCGAGCGCTGGGCAGGGTTCTAGCTGAGGATGCAAGGGCAAAGGTGAGCTTGCCTGAGCTGGATATAAGTTTTTTAGATGGATACGCGCTTAAAAGCTCATCTATAAAGCCAACAGCAAGGCTTCGGGTCAAAGCCAGAATTTTTGCAGGAAGTTTTGAAGAGCTTTGCATTGAAGAAAATGAAGCGGTCTGGGTGGCAACAGGTGCGCCCATACCAGAAGGTGCGGATGCGGTTATTGGAGAGGAAAAGGTAGAGGAATATAATGGAGAGATTGAGCTCAAAGAAACTGTTTCTTCAGGAGCCAATATCATCAAGGCAAAGCAGGAATTTACCCAGGGAGATTTACTTTTAACCAAAGGCACAAGGCTTTTTTCTCACCAGCTTGCTCTTTTGGTTGCAGGTGGATATTCAGAGGTGCGGGTTTTTCCAGCTCCACGCATCTGGGTGATTGCTCTTGGCGATGAGCTTTCTCTGCCGGCAAGAGCAAAGAGAGCTGAGCAGATATATCCGAGTGCGGGCTGGCTGGTTGCTATTCGCTGTGAGGAGATGGGCGCAGAGCTGGAGCGAGTGCTTTTGGTTGAAGATGAGCCTTCTGCTCTGCTTGAGGTCTTCCCAGAGCCCCAGCAGGCGGATTTGGTTATTACTGTGGGCGGAACCGGGTTTGGGAAAAAAGATATTATTGCACCTGCGCTTTTTCAAATGGGTGCAGAGATAATCTTTCAGGGAGTAAAAATTCGTCCCTGCCATTCTTTAATATTCAGTAGGGTTGATGACCTTTTTATAATTTCCCTTCCGGGAAGGATACCAGCGGTAGATGTTGGGCTTGAGCTTTTTATCAAGCCTGCTTTGCTTAAACTTCAGGGAAGAGAGCCAAAGTTAAGAGCAATTAAGGCAAAAATTTCTCAGGAAATAATTTCCCCGGCTTTGCAAGCACAGGTGATTCGTGCCCGCATAGAAACAAAAGATGGAGAGCTTTGGGCGCATCCATTGCGGGAAAAGAGCTGGCACAAAGAGCTTATTCTGGCAGATGGATTGATTTTAATAGAGCCCGAGCAGGAGCAGGTTTCTGCTGGAGAGACAGTCAAGTTCATACCTTATGACCACCGGCTTGATGAGATTTTTACAAAAGCCTTTTAACAAATGAGCAAAATAGCCATTGCCCAGCTTCATTGCTGGAATGTTTCTCTTGAAGAGGCAAGACAAATTCAGTCCGAGCTTCAGAAAAAGCTGATTATCAAAGGCGAGCTCAATCCCCGTTTTGTTGCTGGTGCGGATTGTGCCTTTTCTGCTCAAAGCGAGCTTGCCTATGCGGTGGTGGTTGTTTATGACCTGACCAAAGACAAGGTGGTTGATTTAGCAAGGACAAAAACAAAGCTGAAATTTCCTTACATCCCTAGATATTTAACTTTTCGTGAAGGACCGTGCCTGATTGAGGCTTTTTCTTTACTTAAAATCAAGCCTGATGTTATTATTTTTGATGGACAAGGGATTGCTCATCCAAGAAGAATGGGCATTGCTTCTCATATGGGTCTCTGGCTAAAAATTCCTAGCATTGGCTGTGCTAAATCCAGGCTTTGGGGAAAGGCAAAGGAGCCAGAAAATTATGCTGGCGCATTTGAGTGGCTTTATGATGGCAGAGAGGTTGTTGGAGCTTTGGTTCGGACAAAAAAGAATGTTAAGCCAGTGGTAGTTTCTCCAGGGCATTTAATCAGCCCGAGCTCTGCCATAGATGTAGTTTTAAAATGCACAAGAGGGTATCGCCTGCCCGAGCCAACAAGAATTGCTCATCTAGAAGCAAACCGCTTTAAAAAGGAGCAGGAAGGATGAAAAGGCTAAAGACTTTTCTGCCTGCTATTGCTTTTCTGATTATTCTCTCTGCTCAAAAATGCGAAAAGCGAGCTGGTCAATCTGCTGTGCAAAAGGAGAAAAAGCCGATGATAACCGAACAGGAAAAAGATGTATGGAAACAAGCCCGAGAGCAGATGGTAAAAAGCCAAATTATGGCAAGGGGAGTAAAAGACCCGCTGGTTTTAGAGGCAATGCTTAAAGTTCCCCGCCATCTCTTTGTGCCAGAAAAATACCGAAAAGAGGCTTATGATGACCATCCTCTTCCCATTGGCTACGGTCAGACCATCAGCCAGCCGTATATCGTTGCATATATGACAGAGAAGCTGGGATTAAAAGGCGGAGAGAAGGTTTTAGAGATAGGCACAGGTAGCGGGTATCAGGCGGCGGTTTTAGCTGAGATTGCAGGCGAGGTTTATACCATAGAAATCATCTGCGAGCTGGCAGAGAGCGCAGAAAAAAGATTAAAAGAGCTTGGCTATAAAAACATATTTGTTCGCTGTGCAGATGGATTTTTTGGCTGGCCAGAAAAAGCTCCTTTTGATGCCATTATTGTCACAGCTGCGCCTGAGCATATTCCCAAGCCTTTAATTGACCAGCTTAAACCGGGCGGAAAAATGATTCTTCCAGTTGGAAAACATTTTCAGGAGCTGGTTTTGGTGAAAAAGCTTAAAGACGGAAGAATTGAAAAGCAGACTCTTCTTCCTGTTAGATTTGTGCCTATGACAGGCGAGGCGCAGGAAAAATAAATTTAATAAGCTTCGCCCTGTTTAGTGAAAAGGCGCAGGCAAAAACCTCTTGACAGCATCCAGCTGGCTTTCGTAAGATAATAGCAAATGAAAAGGCGAGATTTTTTAAAAAGCGGTCTTCTTTTGGGTGCCGGGCTTTTGACCAAAAAAGCAAGCTCCTTAAGCCCGCTGATAAAAACACGCCCGCACCTGCCTAACATCATCGTTATTCTTACTGATGACCAAGGCTGGGGCGATGCAGGCTGTTTTGGCTCCACGCTCATAAAAACCCCAAATCTTGACCAGATGGCAAGAGAGGGAATTCGCTTGACAAATTTTTATTCCTCAGCACCTGTTTGCTCACCGAGCCGAGCTGGTCTTTTAACAGGAAGATATCCACCCCGAACAAAAGTAACTCAGGTTCTTCGTCCTTCCCGATTTACTTTTGACCCTCTGCAGGAGACCGCTAATGTTCTACAGAATATCACTTTTGCGCTTGAGCCAGGCACTGCCCTTGCTCTGCCTAAGAAAGAGATAATCATTCCGCAGGCACTTAAAGAAGCAGGCTATACGAGCTGTTGCATAGGAAAATGGCATCTAGGAGACATCAAAGGCACCCGTCCGCACGAGCGAGGCTTTGACCATTATTTTGGTCTTCTTTACAGCAACGATATGGCACCGCTTGAGCTCTGGCGGAATAGCAAGATAGTTGAGCCTCACCCAGTTAATCAGGACTATCTTACCCAGAAATATACTCAAGAAGCGCTCTGGTTTATTCGTGAGAACAAAAACCAACCTTTCTTTCTCTACCTTGCTCATACTTTTCCTCATATTCCTTTGCACGCATCGCCGAAGTTCAGGGGCAGGTCAAAGGCAGGGCTTTATGGAGATTGCATTGAAGAGATTGACTGGAGCTGTGGGGAGATACTTAATGCCCTTGACCGCTACGGAATTCTCAAAAACACCCTGATTATGTTCACCAGTGATAATGGTCCTTGGTGGCAGGGAAATCCCGGATATCTTAGAGGAAGAAAGCACGAGACATTTGAAGGCGGTATGCGTGTGCCTTTTATTGCTTTTTGGCCAGAGCGAATCCCTCCCGGACAGGTTTCAGATGAGATGGCAATGAACATTGATATTTTCACCACTGCTTTAAGCTCAGCTGGAGTCAAAATTCCAAAAGACCGCGCCATTGATGGCAAAGACTTGCTCCCACTTTTTGAGGGCAAGGAGAAAAAGAGCCCGCACGAGGCGCTCTTTTTCTATCAGGGCAAGGAGCTTCAAGCGGTTCGGGTAGGAAAATGGAAATATCACCGCAAGCACTATCTACTTTATTACCCGATCGGCTTCAAAAAAGGACCATATCTTTTTGACCTAGAAAAAGACCCAAATGAATCCTACAATGTAATTGACCTGTATCCTAATGTTGCCCGAGAGCTTGAGCTGTTAATGAAAGAGTGGGAAAAGAAATTCAGAGTAAGTGTATAGTTTTATTCATTAAAATTTTCTATTCTTTAAAGCTTTGGGCTAATTTTTTCTTGCAAAATTAAAATTTTTTGTTAATATTAATTTAAACTAAGCCCATTTTAAAAGTGGGTTTTAAACCCACTTTTTTTATAAGGGAAAAAGATGGTTGATGAAAAACAGCTGGAAAGGCTCATAGAACCTATTTTGGAAGAGCGGGGATATGAGCTGGTGGATGTTGAGATTGCCCGTCAGGGCAGAAGGCTTGTTTTGCGCTTTTTCATTGACCGGCTAGAGGGCGGAATAACTGTGGATGAGCTGGCAGAGGTAAACAGGGAGCTGGGAGCGCTTTTGGATTTAGAGGCAGGAATAGTTGAAAGCTATATTTTGGAGGTGAGCTCTCCTGGCTTAAACCGCAGATTGCGAAAACTAAAGGATTTTCAGAAATACCTTAATGAAGTTGTGGTGGTGGAAGCAAAGGAGAAAATCCGCGATAGAAAAAATTTCCGGGGAGTGCTGGTCGGTGCTGACCAACAAGGCATCACTCTGGTGGTGGATGGGGAGTCGGTTTTCATTCCGCACGAAAAAATCAAGCGAGCGAATTTAGAATATCAATTTGAATAAAAAGGAGAGGGAAAGATGGGTTCCGAGCTTTTAGAAGTAATAGATTCGGTGGTCAGGGAAAAGGGGATTAAGAGGGAATCAGTGATTGAGGCTTTAAAGAGCGCGGTGTTAAAAGCTGCTCGCAAAAAGCTGGGTCCGCACCGAGACCTAGAGGTGCGGTTTGATGAAAAGCAGGGAGAGATTGAGCTTTATGAGTATAAAGAAGTGGTAGAAGAGGTAACCGACCCTGACACTCAAGTATCGCTGAAAGAAGCGAGAAAAATAGACCCTGAAGCAGAACTCGGCGATATGCTCGGATTTAAAATAGACCCTAAGAGTTATGAAGAATTTGGAAGAATCGCAGCTCAAGCTGCCAAGCAGGTGATTATAGAGCGGGTAAGGGATGCTGAGCGCCTGATGATTTATGAGGAATTTAAAGACAGGGAAGGAGAGCTTATTAATGGAATTGTTCGCAGGTTTGAGCGAGGGAATATGATTATAGATTTAGGCAGAGCAGAAGCGGTTCTGCCTCACAGCGAGCAGGTGCCAAGAGAGTCCTATCGGGTGGGCGACCGCATCCGGGCTTATGTCCTTGCAGTCCATCGTGAATCAAAGGGTCCGCAGATAGTTTTAAGCAGGAAATCTCCTGAATTTGTCCGCAAGCTTTTTGAAACCGAGGTGCCTGAGATAAGCGAGGGGATTGTGGTCATTGAAGCAATAGCCCGAGAGCCTGGGGTAAGAACCAAAATTGCTGTTAGCTCAAGAGACCCTGATGTTGACCCAGTGGGCGCCTGCGTGGGAATGAAAGGCTCAAGGGTGCAGGCAGTGGTGCAGGAGCTTCGTGGAGAGAAAATAGACATAATCCCTTGGACCAAAGATATTGCCACCAATATCTGCAATGCACTTGCTCCTGCGGAAATAAGCAGGATGATTATTGACGATGACCAGAAGGAAGTGTTGGTTGTGGTGCCTGATGACCAGCTCTCTTTGGCTATTGGTAAGCGTGGACAGAATGTTCGGCTCGCAGTTCAGCTTACTGGCTGGAACATAGATATTAAGAGCGAGACCGAGATGAAGGAGCTTAGCGAAGAGGCTCAGCGTTCTTTGGGACAGATTCCGGGCATTGGCAACATCATTGCCCAGAAGCTGTATCAAGAAGGGTTTACCAGCCCTGAGGAGCTGGCAGAGGCAGACCCAGAGCTACTTATGGAACTTCCCGGCATTGGAAGGGCAAAAGCCGAGCAAATAATCAAATCAGCAAAGGAGTTTGTGGAAAAGAAGAAGCAGGAAGCTCAAGCTGAGAAAAAAGCTCAGGAGCAAACTTCCAGTTCCGCTGAAGGTTGAGCAGGTAGATTCAGCAGGAGGGGAGTATGGAGGAGAAAAAACTCAGAGTATATGAGCTTGCCAGAGAGGTCGGTATAGAGACCAAGGAGCTCCTACAATATCTGCGAGAGTCAGGATTTAGTAATTATACTCCAATGAATGTCCTCTCTCCTCAAGAAATTGACAAGGTAAAAAAATTTATTGAAGAAAAGAAAAAAGAAAAAGAGCAGGGTGATGTTATTGAGGTGCAGGTTAGAGAAGGAGTAATCAGGAAGAGAAAGGTTGTTCGCAAGCCTGCTCCTAGCGAAGCGGAAAAGGCTCAGCCTGAAGAAAAGCCAGCAGAGGAGAAAAAACGAAAAGTTGTCAAAAAGAAAAAAGCTCCCAAGCCAAAACCTAAAGAAGAGGTACCAAAACCTGAAAAGGCAGAAGAGATAACCCCAGCAAAAGAAAAAAGGCTTGAAGTTGTTAAACCACCAGAGCAGGAAGAAAAGCCACCTGCTCAGGTTTCTGAACAGCCGGTTTCTTTGGAGCAAAAGCCTCTTGAAGAAGAAAAAAGACCAACTGGTATGGACATACTTAAAGAGGCAGGCAAGCTCATTCCCAAAAAGCCCAAGCCCAAGCTTCGCTGGGTTAAGCCAGAGATAAGGAGAACCGCCCGTGCTGCTGATGAAATCCCCAGTTTAGAGCTTATCACTCAGCAGGAGCGAGTTGAGCGTGTAGAAGAAAAAAAGGAAAAAAGAAAAGAGAAAAAGAAAAAATCTGGCAAGCCTCTTTTAACCGCAGTAGAAGAAAAGCCTGCAAAGGGCAAGAAGGCAAAAGAGCCACCGTTAAAAAGGAAGCTCCGCAGAAAAATTGCATTTAAATTGGAGCGAGGCTTGCTGGAAGAAGGGGTGGAGCTGGTAGATACTGAGCGGATGTATATGCCCCAAAAAAAGCCTTCTGCTAAAAAGCGTCCTGCCCAAAAGCCCATAATCACCACTCCCAAGCCAGAGAAGCGCATAGTTAAAATGGGAGAAAATATTGAGGCTATAGACCTGGCTAAGAGAATGGGTATTAAAATTGATACCCTTTTGGCAAAGCTGGCAGAGCTAGGCAGGCAGGCTGAGGTAGATGAGCTTTTAGATTATGAGACCGCTGCTTTAATTGCCCACGAATTCGGATATGAGGTTCAGCAAGAAGTCTTTGATGAAGCCAAAATCATAGAATTCCCGAGAAAGCGTGAGGAGAAAAATCTTGTTCCCAGACCACCTGTGGTCACGGTAATGGGGCATGTTGACCATGGCAAGACCACACTTTTGGATTATATCTGTCATACCAAAGTAGCGGAAAAGGAGCCCGGAGCAATCACTCAAAAGATCGGTGCTTTTGTTGCAGAGGGTCCGAGTGGAAAAATTGTTTTTATTGATACCCCTGGTCATTCTGCATTTACGCAGATGCGTGCTCGTGGCGCTCAGGTGACAGATATTGTTGTGCTAGTAGTAGCTGCTGATGACGGTGTTATGCCCCAGACAGTAGAGGCTATTAATCACGCCAAAGCAGCGGGTGTGCCGATTGTGGTTGCTATTAACAAAATTGACCTTCCTGATGCTAACCCGGAGCTGGTAAAGACCAAGCTGAGCGAACTCGGTCTTGTTCCTGAAGAATGGGGCGGTGATGTGCTTATGGTTCCTTGCTCTGCTAAAACAGGAGAGGGAGTAGATGAGCTACTTGAGGCAATCAGCCTGCAGGCAGAACTGCTTGAGCTAAAAGCCGACCCCACTCTTCCTGCCCGTGCCTATGTGATAGAATCCAAGCTGGAAAAAGGAAGGGGAGCGGTTGCCAGTGTTATTGTCAAAGAAGGCACGCTCAAGCGTCAAGATGCTGTTGTTTGCGGTATTTATGCAGGAAAAGTGCGGGCACTTTTTGACCATTTAGGAAGGCAGATAAAAGAGGCACCACCCAGCACCCCTGTTGAGGTAATAGGCTTGGAGGGCGTGCCAGATGCAGGAGAGGAATTGATTGTGGTAGAAGATGAGCGCACCGCCAAAATGATTGCCAAGCATCGTGCGGAAAAGAAGCGTCAGGAAAGCCTTTCTTCTCCTGTTCAGGCGAGTCTTGAAGACCTGCTTAAAAAGATGGAAGAAGGCGAGCGTGTGGAATTTAATCTCATCATCAAAGCGGACACTCACGGTGCGGTAGAGGCGGTGAAAGATTCTGTTGAAAGGCTTTCATCAGATAAGGTTGAGGTAAAGGTCCTTCACAGCGGGGTGGGAGCAATTACAGAGAACGATGTTCTTCTTGCTGAAGCAAGCGGTGCGGTGATTATTGGCTTTGGCGTAAGACCAGAGTCTAAGGCGAATAGACTAGCAGAGCAAAAAGGCATTCAAATTCGCACTCACCGCATTATTTATGAACTTTTGGACGAGCTGGAAGCTATGCTCAAAGGGGCGCTTGAGCCGGAGCGCAAAGAAAAGGTCATCGGCAGAGCAGAAGTCCGCCAGACTTTTAACATTCCTCGTGTGGGAGTGGTTGCTGGTTGCTATGTGCTTGAGGGGCAAATTACCAGAAACTCTCTGGTCAGGGTTTTAAGAGATGGGGCGGTGGTGTTTGAGGGTAGAATTGCATCGCTGAAGCGATTTAAAGATGATGTCAGAGAGGTGCAGGCAGGATACGAATGCGGAGTGGGCATAGAAAACTTTAATGACATCAAGCCCGGGGATATTCTTGAGCTTTACACCATTGAAGAGGTAAAAGAAGAGCAATAAGAGGGCAGAGCTATAAAAGGGGCAGGGGCTATGGTGGTGGGCGTCCTCAGAATAGAGCTCCGATTGCCAGAGGTTCATAGTTTAAAGGAGAAGCGTGGTGAGGTAAAGTGGTTGATTAATCGGGTGCGAACAACCTACAATGTCTCGGTGGCAGAGGTTGCGGAAAATGACCTTTGGCAGAAAGCTGTCATTGGCATAACTCTGGTTGGAAATGAGGGCGGGTTTGTTAATTCCTGTCTTGACCAGATTTTAAATTTCGTTGAAGACCTCGGCGTGGGCGAAGTAATTGACCAAGAAATGGAGATTATCCACTTTTAAGGAAAATGCCTCATTCGTATAAAAGAGCGGATAGAGTAGCCAGCCTGATTCAGGCGGAGATTGCTCAGATGCTGGAGCGGGAGCTCCGAGACCCTCGCCTGCGAAAGGTAACCATCACCCGAGTTGTTCTCACTGACGACCTTAAACTGGCAAGAGTATATTACAGCCTGATTGGAACTAGTGAGGAAAAGGAACAAGCAAAACAAGGTTTTGCCCGTGCAAAAGGGTTGATTAAAAGATTGATTGGAGAGCGGGTTTATCTTAAATTTGTTCCAGATATTGAATTCTTCTTTGACCAGAGCCTAGAATACGCCCAAAGAATTGAGGAGTTAATTAGAAAGATTCATCAAGAAAATGAATCCGATGAAGAAAATATGTGATGAACTTCAAAAAGCAGGCTCCCTGCTTGTTGCCAGCCACAAAAATCCTGAAGGCGATGCCATAGGTTCAACCTTGGCTTTTTATCATACCTTCCCTGACAAAAAGGTGGAGCTTTTTAATGCAGACCCTGTGCCTTATTTTCTTAAATTTCTCCCGGGAGTGGAGAAAATTAGGCATCAGATGAATGAGCTAAGCGGTGAATACGACCTTGTGGTGATTGTTGATTGCGCCAATCCCGACCGAGTGTGCGAGCGATTCTTTCAGCAAATCAAACCAAAATTCACCATCAACATTGACCACCACGAGAGCAACTCATATTTCGGAGATTTAAATTTAATTGACCCAAAAGCAAGCTCTACCGGTGAGCTACTTTTTCAATTATTCAGCTGTTTTCCTCAAAAGATAAATTCTCAAACTGCCACCTGTCTTTACACTGCCATTATGATGGATACAGGCTCATTCCGATACATAAACACTACCCCCCGCTCTCTGGAGATAGCATCAAAACTGGCTAATTTGGGTGCAGACCCTGCTTGGATTGCAAGGAATGTTTACGAAAGCCATCCTCCAGCTCGGCTTATTCTTCTAGGAATGGCTTTGCAAACAATGGTTTTCAGCCCTGATGGCAAAAGAGCGGAAATGACCCTTACCAAAGAGATGTTTCAAAAAGCTCAGGCAGATGTATCTTTTTCTGAAGGATTTATTAATTACCTGACTTCTGTTGCCGGGGTTGAGGTGGCTGTGCTTTTTCGTGAATTGGATAAAAACACCTACAAGGTGAGCTTTCGTTCTCAGGGTAGAGTGAATGTTGCCAAACTCGCTGAGGAGCTGGGCGGTGGCGGACATTTCCAAGCATCAGGAACCACCTTAAAAGGCTCCTTAGATGATATTAAAAAACTGGTTCGCCAGAAAGTAGATGAATTAATTGCTCAAAGCAAAAATGCCAGCCAGCGGTCTTATTCTAATTGATAAGCCTCAAGGGATAACCTCCCGCAAGGCAACCAGTATTGTCAGCAGAATCTTTCAGGAGAAAAAAGCAGGTCATCTTGGCACCTTAGACCCTATTGCCAGCGGATTGCTTCCTATTCTGCTCGGCTCTGCCACCCGCTTGGTGCCTTTTCTTGAAGCAGATGAAAAGGAATATGAAGCTGTTATTCGTTTGGGAACAAGCACAACAACTATGGACAAAGAAGGTGAAGTGATTTTCGCAATGGAGCCACCAGAGCTTTCCCGAGATGAGCTTGAGGAGATTTTAAAAAGATTTCAGGGTGAAATTGACCATCTTATTCCTGCTTTTTCTGCTCATAAGCGCAAAGGAAAAAGGCTTTATGAGCTTGCCCGAGAGGGAAAGGAGATAGA
>CAZQJX010000054.1:0-15697 GCA_964592965.1 uncultured bacterium | reverse complement strand
TTCACGATTCCAGAGGGTTTCTCCATGCCTGATTAAAAACACCCGAGTTTTCATTACTTCTATTTAACAGTTTATTTTTTAGGAGAACGGATTTTAGCTTGAAGATAAATGTAGAGTGGATAAAGAAGATTAGCGAACCTGTATTCTCCTCTTTTTTCTCCCTCTTCAATAACGCCTAGGCTTTTCATTTTTCTTATAAAATTATCAAAAACGCGTTTTTCTTCACTACTTAGTTGAGAGATTATTTCTTGCCGAGAAAATTCATAAGGAACCTGACGGGCTAATTTTTTCAAAATAGAGTAATATCTTTGACTTTGAATGGTTTGGTAAATTTTTGATTGAAGATACTTTTCTCCCACTATTTCAGCAGCTTTTACCACACCTTGTTTTGCATCTTCTTCAGTAATGTTAAAATCTTGGTCTTCATAATATGTAGCTTCACCTATTTCTTGCATCAGCATTGGTAATCCGCCGGAAAAATTAGCCATTAACTCAAGGGCTTTATCTTCCCATTTATGGTTTACTGAACTTAGTATTCGTTTATAAAAATTAATAACTTCTTCATAGCTCATTTGCGACAAGGTAATTGGATAAAATATGCGGGCAATTGATTCTTGATGAGATATCATTTCTTCTTTTCTTTCAGGTAATAAGCAGATAGTTAAAAATAACGGTATAGGATTACTGCTTATTGAATTTTCATCTACAAGGCTTTTTATATAGTTAGCGAATTTAGGGTTTTTAGAAAGTCCGTTAACATCGTCAAGGACAATCAGAATTCCCTTTTTTCTCTCTTTAATTTCTTGGAAAATTCGACCGAGAAGGGGAAGAAAATCTCTTAATAAGTTTTTTCTTTCTTTTTCTGAAAACTCCAACTGGATAGTAAGCTTAAAAATTCCTACTTCCCGAATATGCTCCTTAAATAATTCTTTAAGTCGAGCAAAAAAAGGACGGTCTTGATTTTCCTGAACAATTCGGGAAAAAATTTTTTCCACCATAAGGTCAAGTTCTGAAATTCCTCCCAAAGAAACATAAGCGGTCAAAAAATTTTCTTTTTCTTCAGCATAGGCTTTAATGATATTAGCAAAAGAGCTTTTACCAATTCCCCGTTCACCAATAACAAAAATATTTCCTGCCCTGCCAGAAGCAGTGGCTTTTAACATTTGAAGAGCATAATTGAGTTCTTTTCTTCTACCTTCAAAAAATTCTTTCGGGACAGGCTGACCAGGAGTGAAAGGACTACTTTCTTTAGTAATCATAGGTCTCATTGTCTAAATTGTAAGCTGAAAGGAAAATTAGTGTCAAATTACATAATTTTTTCTACCCGGACTTTTTCACCTGCACGGAGCTGGGCAGATTTGATTTTATCTTCAGGAAGATAAATTATCCCAGCTTTTTCTGAAGGTGAACCTGCCTTAATGTGAACTGATTTCAGTCCACCCAGCCAGCGTCTTCGGTCCGCAACATATAACAGGTCTCCAATCTCCGCCTTTATCTTGGCAAGGTCAGAAGGATGAATTTTCGCCTCTGGCTCATCTCCCACTTTTAGCTCAAGCAGGATGGGTGGAGCATATTCATAATCATTAGGCTCTGCGCCCTTAAATTTTGCTTTGGCTCTCCGAATAGTTGCCACTAGAAAACCAATCACCTCGTCTTCATCTCTCGGCTTGGTAAAAATACTTACTACCACTGCAATAATTATACAGACGATTATTCCATAAAGAGCACGCATAAAAATCAATCCTTCAGGACCAACCCCGTGAGAGAAGGGTTTGAGCAAAAAGTGCATTTTTTGCGGTATAGAAAGAAAAACGCAGACAGTGCCGAAAATAAGCGTGGCAAAAGCTCCTTTGGGAGTGTATCGCTTCCACAAAATTCCCAGCACTATTGCTACCACCATTGGAGGAGTGACCGCTGCTGTAAAAGCACCGTGTGCCCGATAAATAGAATGAAAACTGGCAAAAAGCGGAACAAGCGCAAGACCAAGCCCTGCGCTCACTACCGAGATAATCCTTGCCACCACCAGATAATAACGGTCAGACCGATTGGGAGCAACAAATGGCATCCAGATGTCATTAACCGCCACAGCACTTACCGCATTGATCAAGGTATCAACAGTGCTCATCATAGCAGCAGTAAGCGCTGCCATAATGAATCCGAACACGCCGGGCTTACAGATTAGCTCAGATACCAGCACAAATATTTTATTGGGGTCTAAATCCTTGGCAAGCATTCCTTTAGCAACCATTGCTTTTCCCACCCAGCCGGCATTGGCAACAGCAATAGAAGCTAAAGGCATTAAAACCAGTATGACAAAGGTGGCTGCTTTTCTTCCTTCCCGCACGCTTTTTACGCTTAAAAAGCGCATAATCAGCCCCTGATTCATAAACCAAAAAGCAAGTGAGTTTGCCATTGCATCCTGCCAGAATATCCCTACCATTGGAAATTTCTCAGGAGTGTTAAAACCGCTAAAAGGAAGGCGATGAGAGATGGGCAGGTTATTCCAGAACTCTGACCAGCCACCAAGATAGTGCACCCCCAAAAAGAAAAGGGCAAAGCCTGCAATAAGAAGCAAAAATCCTTGCAAAAGGTCAGTCATAATTACCGCAGTCTGACCGCCGAAAGTAACATAAATTCCAGTAATAACCGCGATGAAAACAGCGGCTTTAAATACATCCCAGCCCAAAAGCGCATTTAGGGCAACGCCGAGCGTATAGAAATTTATGCCTATGTAGCCGATCATATAAAGCATAAGCACCACCACTGCTGCAACTCTTGTTTGGCGGTCAAATCGTTTTTCAAAAAATTCTGGAATAGAGCTCACTCGGGAAAAGTAAATAATAGGTAGCCATCCCAGCATAAAAAGTGGCATCATAAACCAGTCATTAAGATAAGTCATTGTTGAGCTCATTCCATAGCGATAGCCAGCAGCTGAATACTTGATAAAACTATACGAGCCAACTGTGGTCGCAACACAGCTAAAACCAATCAGCCACCAGCTAAAGCGCTGACCACCAAAAAAGAACTCCTTGGTCGTGCGAGTGAACCTTCCAAAAACACTGCCAAAGCCCAAAACAAAAAGAAAATAAAAAATGATAATCGCATAATCCAAACGGGTGCCAACTATATGTTCTCCCATTTTATTTCTCCTCGCTTAAAACCTTGCCAGATACGCCCAAAGACAATGCGCGGTTAAATAGCCCAAATATCCTGCGATAAGGATTTTAAGCATTTTCCTATCTTGAGGATGGGAAATATCCGCTCCTTTTTGTTTAAAGCAAAGCCAGAGGGTAATCCCAAAAAAAGCTCCCCCCACGAGATACTGATAAGCAATCTGTATCCAGTTGGTCACCTTTTCCTCCTTTGGAAAAATTTTCTCAACATTTTATCAGATTTTTTTCAGGCTCAAAATTTTTTGCTCGCAACCGAGGGCTTTTTCACCCTATCATTTGGGCGATTGGAGATTGATTGATATAATCATCAAGATGAAGTCACAAACTAATCTCCCTTCCCAGTTGATAAAAGAGATTGAGGAGATTGTTGGGAAAGAAAATGTCTCTATAAATCCTGTTGAGCTTAAGGCATATTCACGGGATATTCTTCCCAGAGAAATAATCTCTCTTCAATATGGAAAACTTCCTTCCCCGCCTCAGCTTGTGGTCTGGCCTGGCTCAACTGAGGAAGTGAGAGCAGTGGCTCATCTGGCAGATAAGTACCAGATACCGATTATTCCTCTCGGCGGTGCCAGCGGGGTGTGCGGTGGCACAATCGCCCTTCGTGGCGGAATAACCATTGACCTTAAGCGAATGAACAGAATTTTAAACATTGATGAAATCTCTCTTTTGGCTGAGGTTGAGTCAGGGATTATTGGCGAGTGGCTTGAGCGAAAACTCAACCAAAAAGGCTATACTTTGGGACATTTTCCTAGCTCAATTTATTGTTCTACTTTGGGCGGATGGATTGCTACTCGCGGTGCAGGTCAGCTTTCTTCCAAATATGGAAAGATTGAGGATATGGTGGTTTCTCTTGAAGTTGTGCTTCCTGATGGTAGCCTGCTTAGAACCAGAACCGTTCCCCGCTCCGCCACAGGACCTTCGCTCAACCATATTTTTATCGGCTCTGAGGGAACTTTGGGAATTATTACCAAAGCGGTTCTTCGCATCTGGAAGTATCCAGAGGAGCGTATTTTTCAGGGATTTATGTTCCCTGACCTTCATCAGGCGCTTACTGCCATCAGATTAATTTTTCAACAAGGGCTCAAACCAGCAGTGGTTAGGCTTTATGACCCGGTAGATACCTTTTTCTCAAGTTTTGGAGGAACTCTGGAAGAAAAAGAGGAAAAACCTAAAAAGTCCAAAAAAGAAAAAAGGGCGCTGATAAATCTTCTTCGCAGGAGTATCCCATATATTTACCATCCTTGGTTTGCCAATCGTCTAATTCAGCGCTTTGCCCATCATTCCAAGCTGGTTTTGGTTTTTGAAGGAGAGAGCGAAACAACCGCTCTTGAGCACAAGATTGCCTGCCAGATTTGTAAGGAGCAGGGCGGTATTGACCTTGGCGAAGCGCCTGCAAAAAACTGGTGGAAGCACAGGTATAGGGTGAGCTATACAATGTCAGTTGCTTTTGACTTCGGATTTTTTGTGGACACGATTGAGGTGGCAACTCTTTGGGACAACCTGGAAAATCTTTATTACACAATGCAAAGGGCAATCAGTAAGAATGCGCTGGTAATGGCACATTTTTCCCACGCTTATCGTGAGGGCTGTTCAATTTATTTCAGTATTGCCAGCACCGCAAAAACTTATAAGGATAAGCTCAGGCTTTATGACCAAATCTGGAAAGATGCGCTTGATGCCTGTCAGAAAGCAGGCGGAGCCCTCAGCCATCATCACGGTATTGGTTTTTTAAAAGCAAAATGGATGCAGAGCGAGCAGGGCGGAGCATCGCCCTTGCTTAGTGCTATAAAAAGGGCGATTGACCCCAAAGGAATTATGAATCCGGGAAAGCTGGGAATTTAAGCCGATGGAAAAGCGCGCAGAAAAGCTCAAAAGAGAGCTTGAGCAGATTATTGGCAAAGAAAAGGTCAAGCTGGATTTTCCCACCCGTATATCTTATAGCAGGGATATTTATCCGCTTGGCTATCTTGAGCTTCGTCAGGGAGAGATAAAAAACTTGCCCGTTGCTATTTGTTATCCTGAAGATGTTAAAGAGGTTGCGGAGCTTGTTCGTTGGGCAGGCGAGAACGAGATTTCGCTTATTCCATTTGGTGGCGGCTCAGGGGTTTTAGGCGCCTGTGTTCCTGTTGATGGCGGAGTGGTGGTTGACCTCAAGCGGATGAGCAGAATTCGCAAGGTCAATCCTATAAACCACACCTGTGAAGCAGAGGCAGGAATTATTGGAGAAGTGCTTGAACGAAAGCTTAATCAAAAAGGTTTTACTCTCGGGCATTTTCCTGCCTCTATGTATTGCTCCACGCTTGGCGGTTGGATTGCCACCAGAAGTGCGGGTCAGCTTTCTGCCCGTTATGGAAAGATAGAAGATATGGTAATTGCTCTTGAAGGTGTGCTTGCAGATGGAAGCATATTTCGCACCCGCTCTTCACCCCGCTCTGCCACAGGACCAGACCTTGACCAAGTGCTTATAGGCTCTGAGGGCACGCTTGCCATTATCACCTCAGCTGTTCTTACCATTCATCCGCTTCCTAAGGCGCGGTTTTATCGAGGTTGGAAATTTCCTGATGTTGCCAGTGGACTTGACGCAATGCGAAGGCTTACTCAAAAGGACATTGCACCCAGCCTGCTTCGGCTCTATGACCCTTTGGATACAAAGTTTAATGCAGAAAAGCTCGGTGTGCCCAGCGCGGGTTGCCTTTTAATCGCAGGATATGAAGGAGAGAATAAGGAGCTTGTTCAGCTGGGAGCAGAGTTGGGCTGGAGATTGCTTAAAAAGCTGGATGGAGAAGATTTAGCAGAGGAGCCGGCAAAGCGCTGGCTGGAGCATCGCTATTCGGTTTCTTATCATCAAAGCAGGATTTTATCTCAGCCAAATACCTTAATTGATACCATAGAGGTCTCTGTTGTTTGGTCACGCGCGCTTGAGCTTTATCAGCTGGTTATGGATAGGGTGAAGTCTCTGGCACTGACAATGGCGCATTTTTCGCATAGCTGGAGAGAGGGGGTTTGCATTTATTTCAGCTTTCTTTTTTCAGACCCATCACCGCAGGGATTAAAGGAGAAACACAAAAAAACTTGGGAGCAGGTTATGAGCGCCTGCCTTGAGCTGGGCGCAAGCATAAGCCATCATCACGGGATTGGATTGCACAGAATAGAATGGCTGAAAAAGGAACTTGGAGAAGGGCATAAGATACTCTCCAGAATCAAAAATGAAATTGACCTAAAAGGAATATTAAATCCAGGCAAACTTGGATTTGTAAAGGAGAAAATCAAAGAAAATGCTAGTTAAATGTTTTGCTCAGACGAGCAGAGATTCAAAAGGAAAATAGCTGGGAGGAAAAAATGGCAACTGATTCTGACCTGCAGGCTCTGCTTAAGCCTTATGAGCGAGAGATTGAATATTGCAGTTATTGCCCCAAGCTGTGCAGGTTTGCCTGTCCGGTTGCGCTTATTACCTGTTCAGAAGTAAGCACACCCACAGGCAAAATGACTATTCTCAAACTGGCTCGTGATGGTGCCATTGAGTTTGATACGGAGGTGGCAGAGCTTATTTACCAATGCTCAGGCTGTCTTGCCAGCAAAACTTATTGCGAGCATCAGATTGAGGTAATCGGAGCATTTGAGGCGGGAAGAGCTTTTGCGGTTGATAAGGGTATAGCGCCAAAAAGGGTGCAGGAATTTGGAGAGCGCTGGCAGAAAAAAGCCAATCCTTATGGCGATGACCTTGCAGAAAAAATTAAAAAACTTGCTCCAAATCATCTAGCAAAAAAGAATATTCTTCTTTTTACTGGATGCACAATGCCACATTTTTTCCCGGAAAGAATTGAAAAGCTGGTCAAAATTCTTGAAAAACTCGGGCTAGATTTTCAGATATTTGATGGAGAGCGCACCTGCTGTGGGTATCCGCTTTATACCAGTGGGCACTGGAAAATTTATGAGGAACAAAAAAAATGGCTATCAGAAAAAATCACTGGTTATGATTTAATCCTTTCTCCCTGTCCTACCTGCGTGTGGTTTTTAAAAGAGCATTATCAAAAGCAGGGATTGATAGAGGTAGGAGAGGTCAGGCACACAAGCGAATGGCTTGCTTCTGTGATGAGCGGTGTTGAGCTTAAATCCAAGCTATTAAAGAAAGTTGCCTATCACGACCCTTGCCACCTTGGAAGGTATCTTGGCGTTTATGATGAGCCCAGGCAGATTATTGCCAGCATCTCAGAATTTCCTGCTGTTGAGTTTTATGAAAACAAAGAGGATGGGTTTTGTTGTGGTGGTGGCGGTGCGCTTTCGCTTTCTCACCCGCAGATTGCAAGAGAAATCGCTAAAAAAAGAATTGAGGATTTTAAAGAGCTTTCAGCAGACCTTTTAGCAACTTCCTGCCCTATGTGCGAGCGGATGCTAGAGCGAGCTGGAAAAGAGCAGAATGTAGAGGTTGTTGACCTCATAGACTTGATTGCTCAGGTTATTTAAAATGCGAGCTTTTGCAAAAAGATTTATTCAAGTGGTTTTTGCTCTGGCGCTTGTTTTTCTTTTTGGTGCGGGGAAGAGCGAGCTTTCGGTGGCGCATCTTTCAGCGCCGATGCGGGCGGTGCAGATTTCGGTAATTACCACCTCAAGCTGGTCAGAACTCAGAAGCTGGTTTTCAAGGCTTAAATCTGCGGGCGTGGATACGGTTATAATTCGGGTATTTAAAAATTCCTATGATGGTCATCATAAAATCTGTCAACCTAATTGTGATGTAGGCGTTTATTTTAAAAGCAACTATTTGCCCTGCGTGTGCGACATTCTTTTTCAGCTTTGCGCTCTTGCCCATCAAAGCGGGCTGAAAATTTACGCCTGGATGACAACAAGAAGAGCTGATTACGGAATCAAAAACCAGCCCGAGCTCTACAGCCGTTATTATGACCTTAAATCCCAGTCGCTGAAAATTTCTCCTCGCCTGAGCATATTTCATCCTCAGGTTCAGGTTCGGCTGAAGGCTATTTTCAAGGAGCTGGCTCGCTATCCGATTGATGGCATTCTCATTCAAGACGACCTTATGCTTTACTACAATGAGGATTTTAATCCTGTTGCCATTTCTTTGTATTATGCAGAGCGCTCTGCTTATGCTTTGCCAGAAAGGTTTTATCTTGAAATTAAAAGGCTCAACGGAAGGGCAAGGGTGGTCAAATATTCTGATGAATTTTGGCACTGGAGCAAGTGGAAGGCAGAAAAGCTTGCTCAATTTGCTTTTGAGCTTAAAAAAGCAGTCAAAGAGATAAACCCTCGCATAAAAGTGGGAATGAACCTTTACTACGAAACTGCTCAAGCGCCCAAAAACGCACTTGCTTGGTTTGCTCAGGATTTAGAGGTGCTCGGTCAATATCCTTTGGATTTTTATTGTTTAATGCTTTATCATCGTCAGATGCAAAATGAGCTTGGATTAAATTCTTTTCAGCTTAAAGAGGTGCTTTTTCGTTCAGCCAGTTATTTTTTTCAGATGACCCCAGCATCCTCAGAGCCTGTTATTAAGCTTATGCTAAGAGATTTTGAAACTGCAAATCCTATTTCTCTGGAAGAGCTTCAAGATGTTTTGGAGCATCTGCCTTTTAACTCCAAAGCAGGCTTAGCCTTTTTTCCTGCATTTAGGACCTGCGAAAGAAAGCTACCTATTCTTTTTCAAGCTTGGGAGAAGAAAAGATGAAAAGGAAATTTCTTGGCATCATTTTAATGCTTTTGGTTTTTCCCTTTTCTTGCCAGAACCGCTCGCAGGGAAAGGAGCAGGTTCAAAAAACAGGCGCAAAAGAGCTTTATGTTTTTTATACTGGTGATATTCTGGGTGAGATTGACCTTTGCGGTTGCCCTAAAAGACCTATGGGCGGAGTGGCTCGGAGAGCCAAATATATTGAGCGTTTTTTTAAATTAAAAAGAGGAGTGCTTCAGCTAGAGGCTGGTAATAGTTTTTTCCGCTATCATCCAAGAGATTACCAGCCAACAGATTTTGAAAAGCAATCAGCACTTATTATTGCCAAAACCTGTGCCAAGCTGGGAGTGGATGCTGTGAATATCGGTGCCTATGATTTATCAGCGGGTGTGGATTTTCTCAAAGAGCTTAAAGAACGGACAAAACCTTGGGGAAAGCTGAATTTAATTTCCAGCAATCTTTTTAAAAAATCTGACCAAAAGCCTGTTTTTCCGCAAGTAAAAATCATTAAACGAGCGGGCTTGAAAATAGGTATTTTTGGCTTGATGTCAAAGCCAATGCACCTTACTTCAGAGCTTTTTGTAGCTGAGCCAGAGCAAACAGCAGAGCAGATGGTAAGCCTTTTAAAAAAAGAAAAAGCTGACCTTATAGTTGGGCTTTTTAATCTCGGGCTTAAAAAAAGCAGAGAGATTTGCAGAGAGATTGACGGAATTGACCTTGTCATTGTCAGCGGATACCCACAATATCTTTGGGAACCTGTTATTGAAAATGGTTGTCTTTTAGTTCAAGCAGGACCGGGTGGAAAATATTTAGGAGAGCTAAAGCTAACCTTATTTTCGGAAAGGAAAAAGGCAGGTAAAGATAAAATTCAGGCGATTTCCAATCATCTGGAAAGAGTAAATGTTCAAATAAAACTTTTAGAAGGAAGAGGGCTTGAGGACAAAGAAATCAGAGATAAATATCTTGCTCTTGTGCAGGAAAAAAAAGAGCTACGCAAAAGTATTATAGAACTTTCTTTAAAATTTAATTTTGAAAACCGGCTTGTTCCGCTGGATGCAGATTTACCTGTAGATGTAGAGGTTAAAAGCTGGGTGGTAGAACTTATGCGTAAAAGGAAGAAGGCACATTAAGACTTGTTAGTGCGAGAGTTTTTATTAAAATATCTGGTATGAGAATGGAGAAAGTAAAATTAACGCTGTTTTCGCTTTTGAGTTTGGGCTGTTTGTTTTTTGTTTTTAGCAAGATTTATTTTTATCCAGCACCTGAGAAAAAGCCAGAGATTTCTGAGGCGGAATTAAAGAAATTTGCCACCCCTTCCGCCTATGAATATGAAGAGAAGCTTAAAAAGAGAAAGGAGAGGTATTTTGAGCTTCGCGAGAATCTGACCAAACTTCCACCCTTCAGACCGCCTGCTGACAGACATCTCTCTGAAGACCAGATTGAACGATTCTGGCTGGTAGTAAATCATTGCTTTCAGTCATTTAAAGAGTTTCGGAACAGATATCTCAAAAAGATAAAAATTCCTTTTGCCAAGGCAATGGCAACAGTAGCCTGGGCAGGAGTGGTTTATGATGTATGTATGGTAGAGGGTTTAAATAAGGCACAGATGAGAGAAACTGAATTCAATTGGGTGAGAGATAGGCTTTTTGAAGCAGCGCTGTTCGCAGTCAATCGCAAGCTCTCCAGCGGAAAATACACTCCAGAGGAAGAAGAAAAACTTAAACGCATTCAACAGCAACTTTGCTGGGGGCTGGGGCTTAAGCAAGATAATCCTCTTAAATTCTTCCCAGAAAAACTTGATATCTCCAAAATACCCAGACACAATGTTGAGCTGTTCTTGAAATACAAGGATAAAGTGAGATGGCGAAAAGTAAATTTTGAAGGAATAGAATTTGATTACAACGATATTATGGGCTACGCAAAAATCTTGCCCGAATAACCAAGCGCCTGCCAGGCGTATTCTTCTTCGGTTCGGCTGAGCCAGAGTTTTTCTTCTATGGCTAAAAGAAGAGGCATAAAGGTGCTTCGGTCAAGAGCTGAGATAAGCACCGCTTCTGGATAGCGCTTTTTCAAGCTTTTAATTTCTGCCTCACTTAAAAGGTCAATTTTATTAAGCACCAACAATATGGGCTTTTGGTCAAGACCGAGCTGGGCAAGAATTTTATCTACGGTTTTAATCTGCTCATCAAGTTCCGGGCTGGAAGCATCTGCTATGTGAAGAAGTAGGTCTGCATCTTCCAGCTCCTCAAGAGTGGCTCGGAAGGCAGTAAAAAGCTCTTTAGGAAGATTGCGAATAAATCCCACTGTGTCGGTGATAATCAGTTCCCGCTCTCTTGGAAAGCGAATTCTTCGGCTGGACGGGTCAAGGGTAGCGAAAAGCCTGTTCTCTGCCCGAACCTGACTTTCAGTAAGGGCATTAAGCAGGGTGCTTTTTCCAGCATTGGTATAGCCAACTATGCTTACAATAGGCACCTTTCTTCTCTTGCGCAGGCTTCGGCGCTGAGAGCGACTTTTGCGTACCCGCTCCAGCTCCTTTTCAAGGTGCCGGATGCGGTCTTTAATTCTCCTTCGGTCAATCTCCAGCTTGGTCTCTCCAGGTCCACGGGTTCCAATTCCACCCACCAGCCTGCTCATCTCTACTCCTCGACCCACAAGTCGCGGAAGCATATATCTATATTGAGCCAGTTCCACCTGAATCTTTCCTTCTCTGCTTTGCGCCCGCTGGGCAAATATATCCAAAATAAGCTGGGAGCGGTCAATTACCTTCAAGCCCGTATAGTCCTCAATAGCGCTAAGCTGAGCGGGGCTGAGCTCGTGGTCAAAAATAAGTGTTGGCGCACCCACCTGCATTGCCCGAACAGCAATTTCCTCAAGCTTTCCTTCGCCAATTAAAAACCTAGGATGATAACTGGTGCGGTGCTGAATAACCTCATCTAAAACCACAACCCCAGCACTTTGAGCAAGAGCACGAAGCTCAGCCAGCTCCTCTTTCACGCGCCATTTTTCTGCTCTTGCTCCCTTTCGCTTGCTGAGGACAACTTTTACCAAGATCACTCCTTCTTGGTCAGAAGCGGTTTTTTGCGGGCGGGTGCGGGCAAATTCTTCTTCTAGGGCGCTAATAAGCTCCTGAAAGTTTAGATTCAAACCTCCGGGCGGAAAAGGCGGATAAAATTCAAAAGCCTTATCCTCAATATTATTGGGCTTGAGATGGACCAGATGAGAAAACCCAGGATACCCGCGCTCATCAACTTCTACTTTTAAAATTAAATCTAGTCTGAGAAGAGCAAGGTCTGCTAAATCATTTTTGGTAATTGGCTCGCCGCGGAGATGGGTTTGGACTAATCTGAGCTGTCGGAGCTCAGTTGGTGGGACTAGGCGTTTTTTAAGCTCAGGAATAAAAATTAGCCTCTCATCTCCAATAATTACAAACTGAACAGCTCCTCTTCGGTCAATCAGCAGTCCGATTTTTCTGCCCAACCTGTGGGTTAATCCGCAAAGCTCACGGTTGAGCTGATGGGTGGTTATCTGGTCAGAAGGCACACGCCTGCGGTAGAGCCTTTCCAGCTCTTTTTGTTCCTTTGAACTTAATCCCTCAACCTTTCCGTAAAGCTTTTGGTTCATTCCACCTCCAAACTAAAACCTAAATAGGCTTAAGATAAATTAGCTCGTGTCTTTTAATTTATCTTATCCCAAATAAAAACCCATTCCCAACTGGGAATGGGTTTGAGCTTCAATTTTGGAGCGGGAGACGGGATTCGAACCCGCGACGTCCAGCTTGGGAAGCTGGCATTCTACCACTGAATTACTCCCGCCTTCACTTTATATTTATAAACCAGCTAGGTTTTGCTGTCAAGATTTTCAACCGGAAATTTTACTCTTGCTTTTTACTCCAAGTTATGATAAAAATTAAAACCAGCCGGTGAATGATGGTTCATTCACCTATCAGCTTTCAACTTTTGTTGCGAATGTTGTTCAAAAGAGTCAAGCAGTTGTAGATATATAGGTGATTTTTGTCAGGCAGAGTAAAAAAATCTTTAAAAGGAGGGAGGTAAAAAATGCCGAAAGTATTGGTTGACGAAAGAGATGTAAAATTCGTGCTTTGGGAGCATCTTGGAGCGCAGAAAATTCTGGAGTTTGACCGCTTTCAAGGCTACAGCGAAGAAGACTTCAATATGATAATCAGCGAGGCACGAAAATTTGCAGAAGAAGTAATTATGCCCATTAACAAAGAGGGAGATGAGCTCGGACTCAAAGTTGAAGAAGGACAGGTCAAAGTTCCTGACTGCTACAAGCAGGCTTATGATGCTTTTTGCGAGGCAGGCTGGATTGCAATGGCAGCTCCTGAAGAGTGGGGCGGTCAGAATCTTCCTGCCTTGATGAGCATTGCTGCTACTGAGGCTTTTGTTGCTGCTAGCGTTGCATTTAGTATGTATCCGGGCTTGACCGAGGCCGCAGCTCGTTTGATTGAGACCTATGGCACTGAAGAGCAGAAAAAGAAATATCTTCCTAAGCTCATTTCCGGAAAGTGGCAGGGGACAATGGACCTAACCGAGCCTCAAGCAGGAAGTGCGGTCGGGTATATCAAAACCACTGCTAAACAAAAAGATGGTAAGTGGTATATTACCGGGAATAAAATTTTCATAAGCTGTGGCGACCATGATATGGTTGAGAATATTATTCATCTGGTTCTTGCCCGTGCAGAAGGCTCTCCTCCCGGAACCAAAGGATTAAGCCTGTTTATCGTGCCCAAGTATCGGGTGAATGATGATGGTTCTCTTGGAGAATTCAATGATATAACTTTGGGGAGAATTGAGGAGAAAATGGGTATTCATGCTTCTCCCACCTGCTTGCTTAACTTTGGTGATAATGGCAATTGCATTGGTGAGCTGGTGGGTGAGATTAATCAGGGAATTAAGTATATGTTCCTGATGATGAATGAGGCTCGTATTGGAGTGGGTGTGCAAGGAGAGGCGGTTGCCAGTGCAGCTTATCTTAGCGCTCTTCAGTATGCTAAAGAAAGGCTCCAGAGCCCACCCATTGAAAAGATGAAAGACCCTACCGCTCCCCAGGTAGAGATAATCAAGCATCCAGATGTGCGCAGGATGCTCCTTTGGATGAAGGCTTATGTTGAAGGAATGCGTGCGATGATTTATCGCGGAGTTTACTACTGGACGCTTTCAGAGTATGAGCCGAACGCTGAAGAGCGGGAGAAATATGCAGATTTCCTTGCTCTGCTTACTCCTATCATCAAAGCTTATTGTTCAGATATGGGATTTCTGATAGCAAAAGAAGCTCTTCAGGTCTATGGTGGATATGGATATACAAGAGAATATCCAGTTGAGCAGTATGTGCGCGATGTAAAAATTGCCTCTATTTATGAGGGCACTAATGGAATTCAGGCGCTGGATTTGGTGGGAAGAAAGGTTCTTAATGTCAAAAAGCAGATGAAACCATATAATGATTTCATTGCTATGATTCGTGATTATGTCAACAAGCAGAAGGCTCATCCCAAATTCGGAAAATATGCGGAAAAAGTTGCCAAAGCAGTTGATGCGCTTGATGAGTGCACTCAGGTTTTGGTCAAAGCTGGACTGAGCGGAGATATGAGCTATCCGGTGCTGGTTGCAACTCCTTATCTTAAGGTCTTCGGCGATATGATTTTAGGCTGGATCTGGCTGGAGCAGATGGTGGTTGCGGATGAAAAGCTGGATAAAATCTTTGAAGAAAAAGGTGCCAGCGATGATGCCAAGAAAAAAGAGATAATTGATAGCTACAATGAAGCAGCATTTTATGCAGGCAAGATTCATACCGGAAGGTTTTACATTGATTGTCTGCTTCCGGAAGTTTTTGCCGGGCTGGAATACATCAAGAGCAATAACCGGGATGTGCTTGAAATTCCCGAGCACGCTTTTTAATTGAAGAATTAAGCTTGAATTGCAGAACAAGGGGCGGACAAAATCCGCCCCTTGTTTTTTGCTTCCGAATCTTTAAAGATGGCTTTGAACAAATTGCCGATCGTGCTTAAAATCAAGATACAGATTTTTTAGCTTTATTTTCAAAGCGGGGGAGAAAGATGAATGAGAGAATTGAACAGGTGATAAAAAACTTAAATTCTCATAACTTTGAAGCTGAATTTTTCCCTGCTCCTGAGCAAGCAGTGAAAGCAATTCTTGAGCAAATACCAAAAGATGCAAAAGTAGGCATACCCGGCAGTAAAACAATTCGTCAGCTCGGCTTGGACCGAGCCTTAAGAGAACGCGGGCAGATAACCTACGACCATTGGCAGAAAGGTCTCAGCGCTCAGGAGGTGCTTGAGATGCGGAAGGCACAACTTACCTGCGATATTCTCCTAACTTCTGCCAATGCCATTACTGAAAGTGGAGAGATTTACAATGTGGACGGGATTGGCAACCGCATTGCGCCAATGATTTTTGGTCCTTCGCAGGTGATAATCGTTGCGGGCACAAACAAGCTGGTAAAAAATCTAGAACAAGCAAGAGAAAGGTTGCGCAAAATTGCAGCGCCTAAAAGAGCAAAGGAGCTTGGGCTTGACCTTCCCTGCGTGAAAAAAGGCGAATGCACAGATTGCAACTCACCGCTCCGTATTTGCCGAGCAGAGCTTGTTCTTTATAGGGCGCCCTCTCTGACCAAAATTCAGGTTTTTCTTATTGATAAGGAGCTGGGAAATTAAGGAGGAAAAGATGAAGCTTAAAGAGCTTTCAGAAAAGCTCGGCTTAAAGCTGGAGGGAGATGGAGAGGTTGAGATTAAAGGCATAGCTTCATTATCTCGTGCCAGAGAAGATGAGCTTTCTTTTGTGGCTTCTGCCCAGTATCTTGAAGAGGC
>CAZQJX010000053.1:0-16358 GCA_964592965.1 uncultured bacterium | reverse complement strand
ATTTTAAAATGATTTTGCTTATCTTTAAAGCTCTATCTCATAAATCCTATAGGTCTTATAAACATATCCGCCCATTCGTTCAATTGCCCTGCGCATAGGAGCATTGGTCTCTAAAATCCAGCTCATCTCTCCCCATTTAAATCCCAGCCTTCTTGCTGAATAGAGCGTTTCTGTATAAAAAACTGCGCCCACTCCTAGCCGGCGATATTCTTCTTTAACACCAAGAGCAAATACTCGGCAGGATTCATATTTATGGGTAAGGAGCTGGATAAGCCTGGGAGTGAAAATCCTTCCGTTAAACTTAATCAGAACCTCATTGAGATTAGGAATAGTTATGCTCATACCAATGGGCTTGCCACCAACCTCAGCAAAGAAGTTCAGCTCTGGCCATTTCCAAGCCAAAAGCCTCAGCTCTACAGAATGATAGCGAAGCTCCTTTTCTGTAAGCGGAACCATTCCCCAGTTTTTCTCCCAAGCAGAATTGTAAACCTCAACAAACCAGTCCATATCACGGTCAAAATTTCTCCAGTCCATATTTCTGATTTTTATCTCGTGCTTTTGCTTTAAAAGATTGGCGAAATTAACAATAGCAGGGTCTGGCTCAGTATCTGCGGTTGTTTTATAAGCGAGCAAATCCATTGCCTTTTTCAATCCATAGCCTTCAAAAAGCCCCTGATAATAAGATGGATTGTAGGTCATTAAAATCATTGGCGGAGAATCAAATCCATCAACCAAAAGCCCGCACTCATCATTGATGGTGAAATTAAACGGACCCTGCATTTTTACCTGTCCCTGCTCCTTCAGCCACATCCTAGCAGAATCAAAGAGCGCATTAGCTACTTCTTGGTCATCTATGCATTCAAAAAATCCAAATTGACCAACCTTCTCTCCCCAGTGCTTGTAATAATGGTCATCTACCTGAGCGGTTATTCTTCCCACCACTTCACCGTTTTTTTCAGCTAGAAAATATTGAGCACGGGCATGTTCAAAATAGGGATTTTCTTTTGGGTCCAGTCTTCGCTTCATATCAAAGAGCAGGGGCGCAACCCAGTTTTTATCCCCCTGATATATCTTCCAAGGCAGACGAATGAATTTTTTTAAATCTGATTTGCTCTCCACCTTTCTTACCTTTACTGTCATTCTTCGCCCCTCCCTCTGTTATTTGCTGAATTCATCAAAGCGAAATTCTATCTCATAAGCTCCTTCCTGAAATTTTGTTTTCAGCCGATACCCGCTGCTTTCTAGAATTTTAAGCATCTTGTGGTTGTTTGCTAAAACCGTGGCAGTAAAACCAACAATACCCTGCTTGCGTGCTATCCTGATTAAATGGTTAAGCAGAAAAGTACCAATGCCTTGGTCTTGCCAGGGGTCTGCTACCTCAACTGCTACTTCAGCAAAGTTTGTTCTTCGGTCAAGAATATATCTGGCAACTCCTACCAGCCTATCTCCTGGCGGGTCGCCCAGAAAAGCTCCAATAGCCATTCGCTCCTCATAATCCAAAAGCACCTGTGGCTGAGCTTTGGGATGGGGAAGGGTGCGCAAAGGAGTGAAAAAGCGAAGATAGCGGGATTCATCAGAAAGGTCGTAAAACATATCCCTGAGCTTTTCTTCATCATCTATTTTAAGCGGTCGGACAAAAAGTTTTATCCCATTTTTGGTAGTAAAAAATGTTTCGTATTCTTCTGGATAAATAGCACCCGGTGGCGGAAGTTTTTGGTCAGGATAAACATATTTCATTTCTTTGGCGCATTCCAAAAGCCAAGGACGAAATTTCGGATGCGCAATGCTGATAAGTGCCATTGCCCGCTCACGAATATTCTTTCCGTGAAGATAGGCAATGCCGTATTCTGTTACAACATAATGAACATCTCCACGAGTGGTAACTACTCCCGAGCCTTCAGTTAAACGAGGCACTATCCTTGATACCGTGCCATTGTGGGCAGTGCTGGGAAGAGCTATAATCGGTTTGCCATAAGGGCAGAGCGAAGCTCCACGAATAAAATCCGCCTGCCCACCAATCCCGCTATAAAACCTTGCACCTATGCTATCCGCATTCACCTGACCAGTGAGGTCAACTTCTAGCGCAACATTTATAGCCACCATCTTGTGGTTCTGGGCAATGATAAAAGGATTATTAACATAATCAGCAGGACGGAATTCAAACATCGGGTTATTATCAATCAGCTCATAAAGCCTTTTTGAACCCATTGCAAAGCTGGCAATAATCTTACCTTGGTGAATGGTTTTTTTCTTGCCTGTAATTACGCCTTTTTCAATCAGGTCAATGATGCCATCGGAAAAGACCTCAGTGTGAATGCCCAGGTCTTTTCGGTCAGAAAGAAATTTTAAAACAGTATTGGGAATAACACCTATGCCCATCTCCAATGTTGATTCATTTTCCACCAGCTTTGCCACATTCTCCGCTACTTTAAGCTGAACCTCGTTCGGCTCAGGATAGCTGTATTCAAGAATCGGCTCATCACATTCCACAATCAGGTCAAGCTCGCTTATATGAACAAAGCTATCGCCAAGAGTGCGGGGCATTTGAGGATTAACTTGAGCAATAACCAATTGAGCGCTTTCTATAGCAGACTTGGTAATATCCACACTAACTCCCAACGAGCAGTATCCGTGTCGGTCAGGCGGAGAGAGCTGAACCAGTGCGACATCAATATCTATTCTTCCCGAGCGGATGAGCTTGGGAATCTCACTCAGCATAATTGGAATGTAATCTGCTCTGCCCTCTGCAACCGCCTCTCTTGTTCCAGGACCAATAAAAAAAGTGTTGGGTCGGAACCGGTAGGAAAATCTCTCCTGAACATAGGGCGCTTGACTTAAAGTAAGGAGATGGAAAAGCTCAAGGTCTTCAAGTTCATCTCCTTTTTCCACCAGTGCCCGAACAAGCGCCTGAGGCTCTCCACAAGCAGTGCTGATAAATATGTGCGAGCCAGGTTTAATTTTAGAAATCGCTTTTTCCGCACTGGTAAGTTTGGCTTGATATTCTTCTTTCCAGCTCATTGTTTTGCTCCTAGACGGGGGAAAACCTCTCGTTTTAAATATTTTAGCACCCTTTTTGCTTCTGCTCGTGCCCGCTCCTTTTCAGGACCGCTGGAAAGAGCGCTTGGGTCACGAAGACTGCTCACTCCCAGCTCCCCTCCACCGAGAAATGTTCCGCCAACCGTGCTTAAATCCGCCTCCTGCTCCTGCCCTGTTATTACCGCCCAGACCACTGCCCAAGTTCTGGCTGTTTCTTCTAAGTTATATCCGCCAGCTCCAAGTGCTATCCATCTGTGAAAGCGATTTTTTAAATCCTGCGCCACTTCGGCAAGGGCATTGTTGGTTAGCCTCAGGTGAGTGAGTGGGTCAGATATGTTGGTATCTGCGCCAAAAAGAACAATGGCAAAATCCGGAGAAAAAGCATCAATTAAAGGCGGAACCAGCTCGTAGTATAACTCCAGAAAAATCTCATCATCACTGTGGGGCTCAAGCGGAACATTAACATTAAAGCCCTCTCCCTCATCAGCGCCGATCTCATTTTCAAACCCGCTTCCCGGATAAAGATACTTGCCGTTTTCATGAAAAGAGATAAAAAGAAAATCCCGCTCTGAATAAAACTCGTCCTGAACCCCATTTCCATGATGAGCATCAAAATCAAGATAGGCGACCTTAAGCCCCTGAAGCAAAAGAAGTCTGGCTACCAGATTAATGTCATTTACATAACAAAATCCCTCAGCATATGCTCGACGAGCATGATGAAACCCGCCCACAGGGCTGAAAACAAAATTCGCCTCTCCCTCCAGCACCCGAAAGACCGCATCAAAGGTTGCTCCTGCACACAGCCGGGAGAACTTATACACACCTGCAAACACAGGACAGTCCTCACTTCCCAGACCATATTCAAGCATTTGCGGTTTAAAAGTGCCGGAATCTGCCTCTTTTAGCATTTTCAAATAAGCGGGGCTGTGAGCAATTAAAAGCAGTTCCTCAGGAATTTCGCGAGGACGAATCAGCAAAATATCCGGGTCTGATAAAAGACTATGCCGTTCCAAAATCTGATAAAACCTCTCACCACGCTCCAGCTTAAATGGATGACCTCCACCATAGCTAAACTGGCTAAATTGATGGCTGTAGATTAAACCATACCTCATCAGCAAAGACTAACATAATCTTTAAAAGGAGCAAATCAGCGCTGGACTAACAAGCGGTCAATAAATGATTGTATTTCTGAAACAAGGCGGGGGTCTGCGCCTGAAACATATCGCTTCGCCTTGATAAAAGCTTTAAGCGCATCATCTCGCTTGTTCTGCTTATATTTCACCATCCCCAAATAATACCAAGCAATACCATATTCTGAATCCAGCGCTAGAGATTTTTTTACCCATTCCTCTGCTTTTTTCAGATTGTTCTTTTTAAGATAAATTATGGCAATGTGCAAAGGATAATCAGGAAAGCCGGGATTGAGCTCATAAGCTCTCATAAATTCCTTTAGAGCTTTCTCATTCTCACCCCATCTTTCATAGATTAACCCGAGATTGTAATGTGCCATTTCAAGGTCAGGCTTTATTTTTAAAGCCTTTTTGAATAGCTCCTCAGCGGTTTTTAAATCCCCGAGCTTGTAATACAGGTCTCCGAGATTATTGTAAGCTAGAGAACAATTTGGGTCTCTCTTGATTGCTTCTAGTAGCTGATACCTTGCCAGCTCCAGCTTGCCCAGCGCCTGATACACTCCTGCCAAATCCACCCTTGCCTCAGCATCATTTGGATTGGTGCGAATGGCTTTTTCAAGATAAATCTTTGCCTTGACCAGCTCGCCCAAATCCAGATATATATTGGCAAGATTAAAAAGAGTGGCAGGATTGCCAGATAAAAGCTCTTTGGAGCGAAGAAAATATCTCAGTGCCTTTTGCTTTTCACCCCGTTCAGCAAAGCGGTTGCCCATCTCTCCCAAGACTCTCGGATTGCTAGGCGCATTCTCAAGAGCATTTGACCAAACTCTCCACTCGTCCTGCCAAACTCTACCCCGCCAAATATCTATCCCACCATAACAGAGAAGAATAGCTCCTAAAAGAATAGACCCAGCCAATTTTTTCCTTTCCAAAAGCCAATCCCACAAAAAGGCGAAAATCACCACCAGCCCCAAAAGAGCAGGATAAAGCGCCCTTTCGCTCACAAGAACATTTAAAGGTACAATGCTGGTTGTAGGAAGAAGCATAAGAAGATAAAATCCTGTCCAAAATCCTAGAGCAGAAAATTTACCCTCTGGCTTTACCAAGCTTAGCCCCACAAAAAAAGCAAGTAGCAAAAGCCCAACTCCGCTGATAATCACCAGAGGTTCAAAAAAGCTCTCTGCTACTTTCAAGCTGTGCTCAATACTTACCTTTGATGGATACAAAAACAAACCCACATACCAAAAGTATGCTTTAAATTCTGTAATCAGGTTAACAAAAGGCGAGCGGGGCAAATGTGAGCTGAAGATAAAACTTCCAAACAAAGCCTTTCGCAATAGTAGGTATCCTAAAAGTATGATTATTTGTGGAACAAGCAAAAGCAGAGCTTTTTTAAGCTTGGCTTTTAACCCGCCTCTTGAAAAAATCCAGAAGTAAAGAAAACATATCCCCGGAAGAACCACTGCGCTGGATTTAACCAAAAGCGCCAAAACATAAAATAAAAGCGCCCACCCGAGCCAGCCCGGACTTTTTTTCTCCTGCCAGTCTTTCACCGCTAGCATACTGAGAAGAATAAAACTCAGCAAGAGAATTGAAGACCTGCAATTTATATAATTGATGTTTTCTCCTGAAACAGGATGAAGGGCAAAAATAACAATGGAAAGCCAAGCAAACCTTTTTTTGCCAAAGGTTCTATAAAGCAAAATCCAGACCAGCCAAGAATTAAAGAGATGAAGCAGAAGATTGGTTAAATGCCAACCCCACCTTCTCCAGCCGTAAATCTGATAATCAATTGCATAGCTCAAAAGAAGTAAGGGACGATACATTCTCGCACTAGGAGAGCGGGAAAAACATCCTGGGTCATAAAAAAAGCGGGGGACATTTTTTAAACTAACAACCCAACTGTTCTCACGAATAGAATGATAGTCATCATAATGGAACTTTCCCGGAAAAACCCACAAATAGCAGATAAAAAACCCTAAAAGAAAAGCTCCCACCCGTAAAGCTGTTTTAGATTTTTCTTTCATCTTTGTTGATTTTACTGGGAATAAGGGCTTTAGCCAAGCTTCTTGTAATCAGAGTTTTTGACTTGGTTTTTGTTCTCAGTTAATATCATAAAAATCTTTCAGGAGGTCGGAAATGATAGAGCTGGAAACTGGCAACCTAACTCAGAAAGAGCTAGAAGCCATATTAAACACCTTACCTGTTGATATCACTTTTATTGATAAAGATGACACAGTGAAATATTTTAATCAGAACCCGAGCAGAATTTTTGCTCGTGCCAAAGCTGTAATCGGGAAAAAGGTTCAAAACTGCCATCCCAAAAAGAGCATTGATAAAGTCAACCAGATACTTGAGGATTTTAAAGCTGGTAAAAGAGATGTTGCTGAATTCTGGATTAAACTGGGAGAAAGGCAGATTTATATAAGATATTTTGCAGTGCGCGACAAAGGAGGAAGTTATCTCGGCTGTCTGGAAGTCACTCAGGATATAACAGAGATAAAAAAGATAGAAGGTGAAAAAAGACTCCTTGACTGACGGCTGGTTTTAGAGGCTGTTTAAAAACTGCCGGAGAAGGGAGTTAATTTTATCTCGTGCTCTGATTATCTCTTCTTTGCTTTTAAACTCCGAGCCAAGCGACATCAAGATTTTATCCAGCTTGTTTTGGCTAATTTTTAAATACGCATAATCTATGCTAGCGACAAAGTATTTATCTCCCTTAAAAAAATACTTTCCGAATCTTAAAGGATTGCGGGCATACTCCCAGCTTTCTTTTAAATGAAGATACTCTGAAAAGACGCTCAAGGCACTATCATTGGCAAGCACTTTTTCAATTTTAACCTCTTCTCCTAATTTCTCACTTGCCAGTCTGAAAAACTCTTTGACCAAGTCAATATCAGTAAGGCAAAGACCATAAAGATACCAGTCTTGGCTAGCCTTTGCTATTAATCTTGCTTCTTCAGGTTTGAGATAAATATAAGCGGTGCAATAAAGCTCATCGCAGGTTTCTCTTCCATAAAAAGAAGCATCTCTTAAATTTTTTCCATCATTTAAATCAGGGTGGAGCAGGCATCCAACCCGCTTTTTTTCGTCATCTATAAATCCAACAAACTCGCAATTATAAATTTTTGGAAAAAGAACTTTTGGGCGAGTGCCCAAAAGCTCTTTTTTGATTTTGGCGAGGTCTTTTGAAGTTCGGTCGGATTTTAAAAACAGCTCGGTCTGTCTCTCCAGAACTTCTTGAACCAGCTCCCGATTGTATCCCACCCAGTTGTAAATCCCGCAACAGGCAGAACAGGAGCAGGCTTCTTTCTGGCAGTATTCAAAATTTTTCATCAGGAAATTTTAGCCAATGAAAAAGTTTTTCCCAAGCAAAAGGGGATTTAGGAATAGCTGAGCGAGTTTCATTTATGAATAATTATTTTTTAAATAGATTTTGCTAAAAAAATTGTTTTTCTGGATACAATTTAAACCAACTTAAAGCATAAATCTTATCTCAGCAGTGAATAGGTTAATAGTAATTCCGCTTGAATCTGGCTGAGGATGGTGTTAATTTCAAATTGAAAAATGACGGTAATTTTAGGCATCAGTGCTTTTTATCATGATAGTGCTTCCTGCCTAGTCATTGATGGAGAGATTCATTCAGCGGTTCAAGAAGAGCGCTTTACAAGGAAAAAGCACGACCCTGAGTTTCCTGCCAATGCCATAAGATATTGCCTTTCTTCTGCTGGTCTTTCTCCCAAAGACCTTGACCTTGTGGCTTTTTATGACAAGCCTTTTATCAAGTTTGAGCGTCTTTTGTTCACCTATCTTACTTATGCGCCTCGTGGAATTCGCTCTTTTCTTCAAGCAATGCCTCTCTGGCTCAAGCGCAAACTCTGGATAAAGCATTTGATAGAAGAAGAGCTTGCTGGATATAAAGGCAAGATTATCTTTCCTGAACATCACTATTCCCACGCAGCCAGCTGTTTTTATCCTTCGCCTTTTGAGGAAGCGGTTTTTTTAACTATGGACGGCGTGGGTGAGTGGACAACAACTAGCTACGGCATTGGTCAAGGAAGGGAGTTGAAAATTCTGGCTGAGATAAAATTCCCCCATTCGCTCGGTCTTCTTTACTCTGCTTTTACTTATTTTTGCGGATTTCGGGTTAATTCCGGTGAATACAAGCTGATGGGATTGGCGCCCTATGGCGAGCCAAGATATGTTGACTTAATTAAAAGCGAGCTGATTGACATTAAGGAAGATGGCTCTTTTCGGCTCAATTTGAAGTATTTTAATTATATGGTTGGCTTGACAATGACCAACCGCAAGTTTGCCAAGCTTTTTGGCGGTCCGCCACGAAAGCCAGAGGCTCCGATTACCCAGCGTGAGATGGACCTAGCTCGTTCCATCCAAGAGATAACCGAAGAGATTATGCTTAAACTTGCTTGGACTGCTTACAAAAAGACAGGTATGAAAAATCTTTGTCTGGCAGGTGGAGTTGCGCTCAATTGCGTGGGCAATGGAAGGATTTTGCGAGAAGGACCTTTTGATGACATCTGGATTCAGCCAGCAGCCGGAGATGCAGGCGGAGCGCTCGGATGCGCTCTTTATGCTTGGCATCGCTATCTCAATCAGCCCAGAGAGCCGATAGAGGAGCGCGACCGGCAAAAAGCTACACTTTTGGGTCCGAGCTTTTCAGAAAAAGAAATAGAAGAGGTGTTGAAAAAGTATTCAGCTCGGTATAAAAAGTTGAGCGAAGAAGAGCTGGTTAAAACTGTGGCGGAATTGATTGCAAAGGGAAAGGTGGTGGGCTGGTTTCAGGGAAGACTGGAATTTGGTCCCAGAGCGCTTGGCTCCCGCAGTATCCTTGCTGATGCAAGAAAAGCCGAGATGCAAAGAATTCTTAACATCAAGATAAAATTTCGCGAGTCCTTTCGTCCTTTTGCTCCCAGCGTGCTTTTGGAAGATGCTCCAGATTATTTTGAGATTGACCGAGAGAGCCCATATATGCTTTTAACTGCGCCTGTTCGCAGGGAAAAGCGCAGAAAGCTCAGTCCAGAGGAAGAGCAGTATCAAGGTTTGGACAAACTCAAGCCCATCCGCTCAGAGATACCAGCGGTCACGCACATAGATTATTCCTCAAGGCTTCAGACTGTTCGGCGAGAAGATAATCCGCTTTATTACCGATTGATTGAGGAATTCAAGCGCCTGACCGGCTGTTCTGTTATTATTAATACTTCTTTCAATGTTCGTGGAGAGCCAATTGTTTGCACTCCTGAAGATGCCTACAAATGCTTTATGCGCACAGAAATGGACTATCTTGCCATTGGTCCTTTTCTTTTAGATAAAAAAGAACAACCTCCCTGGCCAGAGCCTAAACAAGTCTGGCAAAAAGAATTCCCACCTGATTAGTTAATATCTCTTAATGAAAAGCTCAATAATTGATAAATTCAGCTGGCAGATATTTTGCAGACTGACAGAAATTTTTGCTGAAATGGAAATCTATCCGACTTACATAAATATGAAAGTATAAATTTTGATTTTATGTTTTCATATTGGCATAAATTATAAAAAATTTAATTATATATTAGTGATAGCTTTTTGGATTTAATGACATTTTGGAGTCATCTTATGACTTTGGAAAAAGTTGATTTAATTACAATGCTCTGTTAGGCTTGTAAAAAGCAAGGAGGGGCGATGGTGGATTTAAAACCTTTGGTCAAGCAGGCAATTAATGCGACCAGCAAGGATGAGCGGGAAGAAGCAATAAAAAAGCTTGTCGCATCGCTCAGTCTTGATGAGAAGATATATCAGCTTTCTGGCAATCTTGGACCACTTGGTTTGGCGGAGATGGCAATTCGTTATAACCGGCGACCTTTTTATGCTGGCGGAGTGCGCAGATTAAATATTCCCGCGATTAAATTCACAGATGGTCCCAGAGGCGTGGCATTAAATCGCTCCACCTGTTTTCCTGTTTCTATGGCACGAGGTGCAACTTGGGACCCAGAGCTTGAGGAGCAGGTCGGCTCGGTTATGGGCATTGAAGCAAGGGCGCAGGGAGCAAATTTTTCAGGCGCGGTTTGCATCAATCTTTTGCGTCATCCTAGCTGGGGAAGGGCGCAAGAGACCTATGGTGAAGACCCATATCATCTCGCAGAGATGGGGAGTGCCCTGGCAAGAGGCTTGCAACGCCACATTATGGCTTGTGCCAAGCATTATGCCTGCAACAGCATAGAAAATTCTCGCTTTTATGTTGATGTGGAGATTGACGAGCGCACTTTGCGTGAGCTATATCTTCCTCATTTCAAAAAATGTGTGGATGAGGGAATTGCATCGCTGATGGGTGCATACAATCGTGTCAATGGCGAGTTTTGCTGTCAGAATCGCCACTTGCTCCGTGAAATCCTTAAGGAAGAATGGGGATTTGAAGGATTTGTTATTTCTGATTTTCTCTGGGCAATTCACGATACTCGTTCTGCTATTCTTGCTGGCTTGGATGTGGAGATGCCAAGAACCAAATACTATGGAGCAAAGTTAAAAAACCTTGTGAAAAACGGCGAGGTGCCGATTGAGCTTATTGATGATGCGGTTATGAGAATTTTCCGCCAGATTTTCAGATTTGCCAGAGTTGGCGAGCCCCGATTTTATCAAAAAGAAAAAGTTGCCTGCAATGAACACACTCAGCTTGCTCTTGAGGTAGCAAGAAAAAGTATGGTGCTTTTGAAAAATGAAAATTCATTTTTGCCAGTTAATAGAGATTCAATAAGCAAAATAGCAGTTATAGGCAAGTTTGCGGATATACCCAATCTGGGCGACCGGGGAAGCAGTCGGGTTTATCCGCCTTATGTGATTACTCCTTTTGAGGGAATTCGCCAGCAGGCAGGAAAATCTGTTCAGGTATTTTATGACTCTGGCAAAAATCTTGACCAGGCGAAAAAGGTTGCGAAAAAAGCAGATTTAGCAGTGGTTGTTGTTGGTTTTAGCTGGCGTGAAGAGGGCGAATATATTCCGTTTTTAAAATCTGGCGGAGACCGAACTGAGCTTAATTTGCCCAAAGAGCAAGAGGAGCTTATTCGTGCGGTTTTAGATGCGAATCAGAATTGTGTTGTTGTTATTGAGGCGGGAAGTGCGGTTATTATGGGCGATTGGCAGGAGCGAGCAAAAGCGATTATTTTTGCCTGGTATCCTGGTATGGAAGGCGGAAGGGCTTTGGCAGAGATAATCTTTGGCGATGTTAATCCTTCAGGTCGGCTTCCCATAACCTTTCCCAGCTCCTACGACCAGCTCCCAGCATTTGATAATCGGGCGCGAAAAGTAAAATATGATTATTTTCACGGATACAGATTGATGGATAAAAAAGGTTTCAGTCCTGCATATCCTTTTGGCTTTGGATTGAGCTACACCAACTTTAGATATAATCGGGTTGAGCTTGCTTCAGAAGAGATTGCTTGGGACGAATCTCTACGATTCTTGGTTGAGCTGGAAAACTGCGGGGATAGAGATGGCGAAGAGGTTGTTCAGGTTTACATATCTGTTAAAAATTCAAAGCTGGAGCGAGCACCAAAGGAATTAAAGGCATTTAAAAAGATTTTGCTAAAAAAGGCGGAGAAAAAAGAAATCAGCTTTGAAATTCCAGCCACTAGCCTCGCATATTTTGATACAGAATCCGGAGAATGGAAAATTGAGCAGGGAGATTATGAATTAATGGTCGGCTCCTCAAGCAGGCATATTCATTTAACTAAAACTTTTAAGATTAAAAGTTAAGGAGGGGAATGATGAAAAGGCAATCTGCTCATTTGGCAAAACATTTTGGGCTAAAGCTTGTTATTCTTTTTATTTTGCTTTTGGGTTTTGCCTCTGCTTATAGCCTATCAGCTACACAACCGCTTTACAAAGACCCAAGCCAGCCCATAGAGGTTCGTGTTAATGACTTACTCAAGAGAATGACGCTAGATGAAAAAATTGACCAAATGCATGGAAAGGTGGGTCCTGGGCGAGCATTAAAAGAGGTCATTTCTATGCTCAGCGGGGCACGGATAAGATATCCTTGGCCTTGCCCAGTAAATCATCGTTTAGGAATACCGCCTCTTATTTGCACGGACGGACCGAGAGGAGTAGGCTCTGGGCATTGCACCTGTTTTCCTGTTGCTATGCTTCGGGCAAGCACCTGGAATCCTGCACTTGAAGAGAAAGTGGGAGAAGTAATGGGATATGAAACAAGAGCCATTGGCGCCAATGTTCTGCTTGCTCCCTGCATTAATCTTCTTCGGCATCCTCGCTGGGGAAGGGCGCAGGAGACCTACGGCGAAGACCCGTATCTTCTTGGCACAATGGGCTCGGCTTTTGTCAAAGGCGTGCAAAAATATGCAATGGCTTGCGCCAAGCATTTTGCAGGAAACAGCATTGAGGATTCGCGCTTTTATGTCAATGTGGTAATGGACGAGCGCACCCTGCGAGAGGTATATCTCCCTCATTTCAAAATGTGTGTGGATGCAGGAGTGGCTAGCATAATGAGCGCCTACAATGACCTTAACGGCTATCTTTGCGCACATAATAAACATCTTCTGCGAGATATTCTTAAAGAAGATTGGGGATTTAAGGGGTTTGTCGTGTCTGATTGGGTTAAGGCAGTTGAAGATACGCTTCAGGCAATTAACGCTGGGCTGGATGTTGAGATGCCTGCTGGTGTCCATTATGGAAAGAAATTGAAAAAAGCAGTTGAAAGCGGAAAAGTGCCCGAGGAGCTGATTGACGATGCGGTGCGAAGGGTTTTAAGAGAAAAATTCCGCTTCGGGCTTTTTGATAGCGAAGGCGGTTTTGACCTGCAGAAAATTGCTTCTTCAGAGCATACAAAGCTGGCAAAAGAGGTAGCAGAAGAAGGGATTGTGCTTTTGAAAAACAAAGGTGGGCTACTTCCGCTTGATGAAGGGCAAATCAAAACTTTGGCAGTGATTGGCAAGCTGGCAAAATATCCGAATATCGGCGACCGTGGAAGCAGTCGGGTTAATCCGCCCTATGTTGTCACGATTTTTGAAGGGCTGAAAAATCGGCTGGGTGATAAAATCAAACTGCTTTACTCATCAGGAAGCTCGCTGGAGCAGGCAGAGCGGATAGCTAAAAAAGCAGATGCGGTGATTGTGGTTGCAGGATACACTTGGAAAGATGAAGGAGAAGGATTTGACCGAAAGATAATCACTCTTCATAAGGAAGATGAAGAGCTGATCAAAAAAGTGGCAAAAGCAAATTCCAAGTGCATTGTTGTGCTTGAGGGCGGTAGCGCAATTGTTATTGAATCTTGGAAGGATTTGGTCCCTTGTATTTTAATGGCGTGGTATCCGGGAATGGAGGGCGGTAATGCGGTTGCCAGCATAATCTTTGGTGATGTCAACCCGAGCGGAAAGCTTCCGGTGACATTTCCCAAATCAGAGGCTCAGCTTCCTGAGTTTAAGACCAAAGCCCGAGAAGTTAAATATGGCTACTATCATGGCTACAGGCTTTTTGATAAAAAAGGCTATGAGCCTGCTTTTCCTTTTGGATTCGGTCTGAGCTACACAGAGTTTGAATATAAAAATCTCAGGTTGAGCAAAACCCGCATTAAAAAGAGCGAAAAGATAAAAATCTTTGCTGATGTAAAAAACATCGGCAAGCGAAAGGGAAAAGAAGTGGTTCAGCTTTATGTGGGATATAAGGGCTCAAAAGTTGACCGACCTGAAAAAGAGCTAAAAGGATTTAAGAAAATAGAGCTTGAGCCAGGCGAGGTAAAAACAGTATGCTTTGAGCTTTCTCCCAGCCAGCTGGCTTATTTCAACACCAAAGAGAATCGCTGGGAGATTGAGGAGATAGAGTATTTGGTTTATATTGGAGCGAGCTCAAGAGATATTCGGCTGAAGGCAAGTTTTCGGGTTGTCAGAGATTAGCGTCTTTTTTGTTGACAAGCTCATAAAGTTTGTCAAAAATATTAAAACCAAAAATCAAAAAGGAGAGGAATAGATGAGGAGAGCAATTTTGGTTTTTCTAGCTTTAACTTTTGCTCTTTTTTCTTTTCAGCAGGCTGTGGCAAAGAAGAAAAAGCAAAAGAAAGCCAAGCCAAAGGCGCAAAAGGAGCAAAAGGCACAAAAAGAGCAAAAAGAAGCCAAATTCGGCGCCACTCCTTATATTTATACTGGACCGGATACAGGCTTTGGCGTTGGTGCAAGCGGACTTTTCCGTGACCTGTTTGGAAAAGAAGGAAGGGATATGGTTTTTTCAGTGAGCTATACAGAGAAGCAATATGAATATTACTCAATTGAATGGAAGGAGCCAAAAGTATTTTCTGATAAAGCTTGGTTTAGAATTTATGTCCGCTATGCTAACAAGCCCTCAAGGCTTTATTATGGAATTGGCAATGATTCTCTGCGGGATAATGCCTGCTATTTTGGTGACCAGGAAGTAGAGGTCAATCCTAGATATGACTATTGGTTTTTAACTGGTAAACGAAGGCTGGGAATAAAGGTTGATTACAGGTTCAGCTGGTTCAAGCCCAAAGACGGTCCTGATGACCTTGACGAACCACCAATTAGTGAGGTTTTTCCAGATGTCTATAACAGCGATGAGTTCCAGGACGGCGGGATTATTTCTGGGCTGGGTGTGCTTTTGGTTTATGACGACCGCAAAGATAAATTTCCAATCGGTGGCGGAAGGGATGAGGTTGTTTTTCCCTATGCTGGTGGCAGGCAGGAGCTTTATCTAGCCCGCTATGATAAGGCGCTGGGTTCTGATTGGAGCTATACGCTTGCATCGGTAAATCTTACTTATCATATTCCAATAGGCTGGGAATGGACGGTTTTCAGTGCCAGAATGAATGTCACCATCAAAGACGGTGATATGCCTTTCTGGGAGCTGAGCTCTTTTGGCAGTGGAAATTCCATTCGCGGATACCACGATGGGAGATTCCGCGACCACAACTCTGTGCTTTTTAATTTTGAGCTCCGTCAGGCTTTTGATTACTCCTTTTATCCTATTCCTTATTGGATTTTAAAGTCATACAAAATTACTGCGCCAATGGTGGTTTTGTTCTATGATTATGGCAGAGTGTTTGAGGAGATTGATGATATAACCAGCGAGTTTGGTGGGTATCATTATACCTATGGAGTGAGCTTTAGGTTTATAATCAGCCCGAGCGTGGTTATCAGAATTGACCAGGCATTTAGCAAAGAAGAAAGCGATTTTTACATTACTGCGGGCTGGACTTTTTAAAAAGCAGAAATGAGCGAACAATTTCCAAAGCCAGATTTTCCTCAGAGCCATCAAGCGCCTGGCTCAGAGCCGGTTGAGCCAAAAGGCGGTCTTTCGCCAGTAATGAAGGGGTGCTTGATTGGTGCAGGAGCGGTGGTGGCGCTTTTGATTGTTATTTTTCTTGTTGGGTCGTGGGTTTTTCAGAAGCATTCAGGAACAATTCTTGCCTGGTCGCTTGAGCGGGCAAAGCCAGAGATTATGAGCTTATTAAGTCCAGACCATAATTTAAAGGAGCGCAGAGAATTTTCTCAAGTATATGACCAGATGCTTTCTGAGATTCGTGCCACTAAGATGGAGGAGTTTGGCAGAAAGCATCATAAGAGTTTTGCTTTTTATCAGGAGATGATTTTAGACCGTAAAATTACTCGTGAGGAAAGCCAGAAGTGGATTGAACTTTGGAGGGAAGAAGAGGGTAAAAAGCCATCTGGTAATTAGGTTGCTTTTTGAAAAAATCGTGATATTTTGATAAAAGGTTAAGCTCTTTTAAAAACAAAAATTTAATCAAAGGTCTCCGAGTCCTGTTGCCTACGGGCTAGGGAGCCTATGGCACTGGACCGATAGGGTTTAGCTGGAAACGGCTAAGCCTCCCGTGTTTGGAAAGGGGACCGAGCAGGTTAATTTAAGCCGACCTTTCCATACTCGGGAGGTCGGCTTTTTTGTTATCTAAAAGGTTCAATGGAGGCGGGCAAATGAAAAAATGTAAGGGAGTTTTGAAGGTTTTATTTTTAGCGGTTGTGCTTTTGCCTTTTCTTTTTGCCGCCAGCGGAGAAAAAGTCATTCGCCTTGCAACCACAACCAGTGTGGATAACACAGGGCTTTTAGATTACCTTGCCGAGCGCTTTTATAAGGACACAGGCATAAAGCTCCAATGGGTAGCGGTTGGAACTGGTAAGGCGCTTAGGCTGGCAAGGGAAGGAAATGCAGACCTTGTCTGGG
>CAZQJX010000052.1:4040-16593 GCA_964592965.1 uncultured bacterium | reverse complement strand
GCTTGGCGCAGAGCTTCAACTGGAAGCCAGATTATAAAAATATGGTTATGCGGGCGAGGTATATGAACATTGTGGGAAAAATAGGAATGGATACTTACGAAGGCTGGGCAGGACTGGTTGATGAGCGGAGCGGTTTTTGCTTTGTCCAGCGTTTTGAGACCTTTCCTGGTGCAGAATATCCAGATAATACCAGCTTCACCATCTGGGTTGCAGGAAAAGGATATTTTATCCACAAACACAAGCTGATGTATGCGGAAGATGACCCTGATGTTCGGTTTGTGGAGATGGAGATACTCTCCCCACGAATCAAGCTTCAGCCTGGTCAGAGCTATAGTTTTTATTCCAGCTGGGAAGCTCATAAGGGAGATTTAGACAATGTGCCTGAGCTTAAAAAAGGTTATATTCCCCCACCTATAAAATAGCATTTGCTTTTTAGAAAAATTTCAATTAAAACATAGAGAAATTTTTAAAGGAGAGCAAAATGAGGGGAGCAAAAAGCGGGCTTTTGCTTTTGGGCGTTTTGGTCTTTTTACTTTCTGGTGCTGTTTCCGCTCAGTTGAGCCGAAAATATGACCCTGTTGTAATAGAGGGCAAATACTTACCCAAAGCGCTGGGCACTATACCTCACAATTTAAGGCTTTTTGTCTGGAAAGATGGGGAATTCAAGCAGGTGCCTTTTCAGATTGATGAGCGTTTTGAAGAAATGCTCTACTGGCAATGGACACGCAGAAGAAGAGAAATGGTTTATGCTCTAAGCTTTGGAGATAAGGTCAAGCCAGACCCAAATCCTTATTTTGATGCCAATGATGAGCTGGCTTTTATGGCAAAAGACCTTGGAGAAAAAGCTCCCGAGGGAGTGCTTCCTCGGGGAGCGGAAGTCTGCCAAGAGATTATGGTTAAGGACTCGCTAAAAGAAAATGCCGGCTTTGCCTATCTTTGCAGTTTCAAAAACCCACCGCCTGTGGTTGATACTCAATATGTTTTTCTAGGTGGCGAGAATAATATTTTTATTGGACAGACTTATAAAATCGGTTATAACCAGCACCAGTTATTTTTTGACCAGCTTCAGCTGGGAAAATTCCCCAAATTCGGTCCTGATGTGGCAGATAGGTTCAAGATAAATTATGATGTTTATGGTGTTTACGGTGCGATTGTTTACACTTTGAGCAACAGCGATATTAACGGCTTTTTAAGAGGAATTAAAATCGGTCCTGTTAGAATAATCAAAGAGGTGGTTAGTGTCACTGAGTCTTGGCCTCATGTTCAGAACCGCCTTCTTCATCATATCTATTACTATCCCTATCACATTGAATGGGATATGGAGACCCGAGCTCCTATTAATTGGGGACCGCTCAATGATTACACCTATTCACTCTCTCTTGACTTAAGCCCCAATGTGGAAGGCTCGATTTTTCTTTCAGAAAAAAACCCTGTGCCGGTGGTGATTGATGGTGTTCTTGATGAAGAAGAGCTCAATATGGATTATGGACCACAGCTTTGGGAAGCAGTGAGCACCAAATGGGGAACTATTTATAATCACCTTACTCTTCCTTTAAAAGCAAAAGAATTATATCCTGACCTCTACTATGTTGATATGGACCAAAAACAAGACGAGCCTGAAGATTACTTTGGAATGATGGGTAAATTCGGCTATACCATTAGGCACCTGCAAAAAACAGGACGCAGACCTGTGGTGTTTAGGTTAATGTATTTCTTCTCGCCAGCTCCTTATATAAAGGGCTCAGAAAAAGATTTTATTAAAATTTACATAAGCCCGCTTGAGGTTTTAACTGACCATAACATTTCCACCGCAATGATAAATTCTCTGCCTGTTCCCAAAGACACCCGCAAGCCTGAAGAAAAGCCAAGAGCAACAATGGCGCCTAAGAAAGAGAAGAAGCAGGCGGTGAGGTTCATTTCTCCTTCCTTTATGCTTGACCCGTATAATACAGGCTATGGAGCTGGGATTTCTTATGGAGATGCGGATTTATTTGGCACAGGCATTTATATGGGCTTTTTCTTTATGGCGACCACTCGTAATTGGCAGGATTATATGATAGATTTCCAGAAGCTAAGGTTTATTCCATTTGTAGAGGACTTTCGCATTTATTTTGAGTATCAGCAATTTCCCAGTGAGAGTTTTTGGGGAATAGGAAATGAATCAGACCTAGACCACCGAAGCCTTTACTGGTGGATAAAAACCGAGGCATTTGTGACCTTCCGCAAACACTTTGCTGACCACTACGGAGTTGATGCCCAGATTTATTATCGTAATGTTGACATCAAAGAGGGTCAGCAACCAATAGAAGGTCCGATGAAAGACTGTCCCAGCTTTGAAGAGCATTTTGGTTGGGATTGGGAGCTAGAAGATGGTGAGCGATGGGGGGGTCCGCTTTATGGTCGTGAAGGTGGATTGACCAACGGCATCACTTTAACATTTTATAGAGATATGAGAGATGACTGGCAGGTGCCTCATCGTGGAGATTATGAGGCGATTACTATTCAAAGAGTGGGTCCTGAATTTGCCAGCGATTATAACTATACTCGGGTTACTATTGACCTGCGCAAATATTTTGAGCCGAGTTGGATTCAAGACCTCCCTATGGACCACTGGTTTGGTCCCAAGCGGACTTTTTACACCAAGTTCTTTGGACCAAATAAAAAGCGCAACTTCAGCTTCCGAGTTCTTGCCAGTCATACTTTTTCAAAAGAAATTGACTGGTACGGTCAGAAGGTTTTGGATGTGCCGTTTTATGAGCTGAACAAGATGGGCGGTGGAAGAACCAATCGCGGTTATTACTCCAACCGCTTTTTAGACAATGACCTTTTTATGCTCACATTTGAATATCGCTGGCAGTACTGGAGATTTTTTGACTTTGCCCTCTTTGTTGATGCAGGAATGGTTATGAACGATATAACTGATGCGGATTCTTGGGATTCTAAATGGCACATCGGATATGGTGGCAGTTTGCGCGGTCATCTTCCGCCCGGCGTAATTGCTACCTTTGAATACGCCTTTAGCGATGATATTCCTGGTGGATGGTTCGTGCAGGCTAACTGGGTCTTCTAGCTTGTTTGAGCTTAAAATTGAGCGAATAGTTCATCGCGGTTTTGGGCTGGCGAGAAAAGAGGGTAAGGTTATTTTTGTCCCTAATGTTCTTCCCGGGGAGAGGGTAGTTTGCCAAATAGAGCAAGAGAGGGGCTCTTGGGCTTATGCCCGTCCAGTGAAAATCATTGAAAAAAGCCCATTTCGCATTGAACCAGCTTGCAAATATTATCCTCAATGCGGTGGATGCCAGTTTGCTCATATTGAATATTCTCATCAATTAGAAGTTAAACAGCAGGCATTGATAGAAACCTTTGCTAGAATCTCAAACATTGAAATCAGCCAAAAAATTAAAAAGATTATACCTGCTCCCGAGCCTTGGAGATACAGAATCCGCATCCGCCTGCATTGCTCTCCTCAAAAAGGAGTAGGATTTCAAGCTCCTTTAGGAGCAGGTCTGGTGGTAATTGACGATTGCCTTTTGGCAAAAGAGGAGCTAGGTTCTGCTATAAAATCTCTTCCCAGTCTTATTCGCTCGCTTAAATGGGAGAAAGAAAAAGCCATTGAACTAGACATTGAAACTCATACTGGAAAAATCAATGCGGTTTTATCTGCAAAAATGATTTTTGCCTACCACAATGGGGATTTTATCACCAGCTCACCTACCAAAAAAGAGTGGCTCAGGTTATTAAGCTTTGTTCAACCCAATCCAGAGCAGAATCAAAAATTAAAACAAACTTTAAAATCTCTGGTTAAAGAGACCAAAGCTAAAAATTGCCTTGAACTTTTTGCTGGCTGGGGAAATTTTAGCTTTGAGCTGGCTGAGCTGGTTGAAAATCTAGTTTGTGTTGAGTTGAATCCTTATGCGGTTGAGCTGGCGAGAATTTATCAGAAGGAGCTTAAAGCGAGCAATATCAGGTTTATTCAAAGTCCGTGTGAAAAATACCTAGAAAGTGTGATTAAAAGGCAAAAAGAATTTGACCTTGTGATTTTAGACCCACCGAGAAGCGGTGCCAGAAAAGAATCTGCACTTTTAACCCAGCTACTGCCTCAACATATCATTTACATTTCCTGCGAGCCAACTACTTTAGCAAGGGATTTAAAAATACTAGCTGATTTTTATGAGCTTAAAAAGATTATTCTTTTAGATATGTTTCCACAAACATTTCATATTGAAAGCATAAGCCTACTTAAACGAAAGGTTAAAGCTTAATTTCAACCTCTGCCTGCTCCAGATTAAATTGCAGGCTCAAAACATAAATGTCCATAGGTTCTGAAAATCTAAGTGAAGAAGTTTTCGCTCCTTTTATCTTTTGTATTTTAGGAGTAGAGCTTGTTTTTAAGCCCAGCTTAATTTGCTCTCCCTGCACACCTTTAAGGGTTAATTTCAAAACCCCATTATTATATTCAATGCTTTGAAATCTCCCTTTGCTGGTGGTAATAAATTTTTCAAATTCGCCAATAAAAGCAACACCTTTTTCAAGCTCGGGCACCAAGATGTAATATACAGCTTTGTATATACCCAGTCTTTTAGGCAAAAGAATCTCCTGCGGATTTTTCTGAAACCTTTTATTCTTCCAGTCCCAAACAAGATAATTTTTATTTTTAATGCTTAGGTCAGCAAAGGTTATCTTTTTGCTGAGAATGTATGGATAAAGATTGAATCCCGCAACATAATAATATTTTCCTATTTGAGTGGCTGTCTCGGTGATAACAGTAAAAGGACCTTTTTTGCTGATGAACACCTTATCTATGGGCATTGCTGGCTTATCTGGCTTAAGTAAAACACCGTCTTTTCTGCAGGTGCGCATAAGAAGGGGCTTGTTGATATAGCCGATGCGGTCCCCAGGACCAACAGGACCTGCGCTCAGCACGCTAATTAGCGTTTCTTCAAAGCTTCTTTTCTCATCCCTAATCAGGCGCTGACCTGAAGAGGAAAGATAAGTATCTTTCCAAGGGTAAATTCCGCACGACCAAGCAAGCATAGAGGTTATGAAAAAATGCTTCCACCAATATTCCTTAGGTGCTCCTGCTAGATAATCTCCGCTACAGCGAATCTGGGTTATGTTCGGGTATTTTACTGCCTGCAAAAATATCCCAGGATTTGCCATACAGTATTGAATGGTCAAGTTATACTTTTGTGCATATTTGCTCATCCAGCTGAGCCAGTTCTCTCCCACATCTATATGCTGTCTGATATAAGGAATTATCTTCCATTGAGTGTCCAACCAGTCCTGCTCATAAACAACAATTCCACGCTCCTTTGCGCTTTTAAGAATCATATCCCAGAAGCGCTCTTCAATAGGAAAAGCAGGATTGCGATTACCCACCCCATCCACAAACTTATATTCCTTTCGGTAATCTGTGCTTTTATCATACCAGCGGTTATGAGCAATTAAAGGAAGACCAAGCTTTTGCTGAAATGCCTTTACCCCCTGCGGAAAAACATCTTTGCGAGCTTCCCAGCGAATCACTCCCCCGCCAGTAAGGTTTTTGATCCAATCCAACGGACCAAAACCAGTGCGTTTATCTGTGCTTTTCAAATACCACCAAGAATCAATCTGAAAATAACCAAAAGGCACGCCCAGCTCATCAGCATATTTCTTAAGTGCAAGGAGGGTCTCTTCATAATTCATACCTTTTTCAGTGTTGTAGTAGTAAAAGGAGCCATTATCGGTCCAGTATCCAAGATATTTCAAGCCTACATCAGCGTATAGGTCAGGTGGAGTTGTTCCATACCATCTTCTTAAAAGCCTTCCCCACTCTTCAAAGCTCTGGCGAATGCCCCTGCCTGAATAAAAAATTACAGGATGAGAAAATCCTTTAGGAAGAGCGTCTAGCTCTGCTTCTAATCCTATTTGAAGCCTGCTTTTTTCCTCCCTAATTAAGCTATAAAGAAAATGGTCAAGCGGGGAGATAATCAGGGTTTGAAAATTCCGGTTATAAAAAACTACAGGTCCGTTGGTAGGAACAATCTCATTTACAGGTGGAGCAAAAGCAGAAATCTTAAAGCTGAGCTTTTTGGGAAGATTTTGAGGTAGATTAATCTCTAGCCCAACGCACACCTGCTCGCTGGATTGAGGAAGATAATTTTTAAATCCATCTTTAAGCTCAAGCCAGACAATCAGCGCAGGCTGGCTGGAAAGGCTTACTGCTTTTAATTTTACATCTTTTCTTTTTTCCAGCTCTGCTAAAAATTCCTCTCCCCACCCTGCTTTAGTTTTTACCTTTTTAGTTCTTGTCCACTTAATAACTTTATAGGCTCTAAGCTCTCCCTGCTCATCTCTGAGCACAACCTTTGGTGAGAGACTTTTCAGCCAGTCTATTCCTATAGTCAGGGAAAAACCAATCTCTGCCCAAAAAGCCAAAGCTATGCATAGAAGTTTGATTACTCTTCTTGACATTTTCTTCTCCTTTCCTCCTTTATTCAGGTAAAATGGAGCAAGTCAGTAGCTTCTTTTTATCACGAAATCAGCCATAGCGTCAAGGGCAAGTTTATAGGGAGAATCAGGGAAGATATCCAGATGGGATTTGGCGGTCTCAATATACTGGCGGGCTTTATCCATTGTATAGGTTAGCCCACCCAGCTCCTCAATAATGGCAAGGGCTTCTAAAAAATTATCTTGAGTGGGAAAAGTAAAAAGCTCTTTGAGCCTTTGCTTGGTTTTAATATCCGCGACTCGGTAGGCTCTTATTAAAGGTAGGGTTGCTTTTCCTTCTTTAAAGTCTTTGCCCTGCTCCTTTCCCCAGACAGGACCAGGATTTTTATAATCAAGAGCATCATCAACTAGCTGAAAAGCAATTCCCACATTAAGCCCGAAATCAGCCAGCGCCTCTTCCTCCCTTCTGCTCGCCTCACCCAAAATGGCGCCGATTTGGCAAGAAGCGCTGATCAGGCTTGCGGTTTTATCAATAATGGCAGAAAAATATTCTGCCTCGCTCACCTCAATGTTTCCCTTACGAGTAAGCTGATACGCTTCTCCTTCCGCCATCTGCAGGGCAATCTCATTAAGCAAATTTAATATCTGGAGATTGCCGAGATGAAGGATAATCTGAAAGGATTTGAACAAAAGATAATCTCCTACCAAAACGCTCTCTCTATTTCCCCAGAGAGAATTGGCGCTCGGCTTGCCCCTTCGTAGCTTGGCTTCGTCAACAACATCATCGTGAAGAAGGCTGGCAGTGTGAGCATATTCAATAGAAGCTCCATAATAGACTGCATCTTTTCCTTCATATCCGCAGAGTTTGCTGGAAAGGAGAAGCAAAGCAGGACGAAACCGCTTGCCACCGCTTTTTAAGATATAATCTGAAACCTGAAAAATCAGCTGAGCCTCACTGCGGGATTCTTCATAAAGTATCTCTTCAACCCGAGCCAGCTCCTCACTGATTAAACCGAGCTCAAACTCCCTGCTATTACTTTTGGTATCCATTCTCTTACTCCTAGCTAAATCTTATTAGCACAACTGCTTTGGGTCAAACCCCTATTTGAAAAAAAGCCGGAAGCTTTAGTTGATGCTTCCGGCGTTGTAAAAATCTCTTTTCTTCCTAAAAAATTTTTACTTCAGCTCTTTTCTAGTATAGCCTAAAATTCTCCTTGCGACAATCAGGGTGTTAATCTGACCAGTTCCTTCAAAGATGTCATTGATTTTAGCGTCACGCATCCATTTTTCTACCAGAAGCTTGCAGGAATAACCGAGCGGTCCGAGAAGCTCAACTGCTTTCTGGCAAACCCAAGTGACCGCTCTTCCTGTCTTGGCTTTGCACATACTTGCTTCAAGATTGTTGAACTTACCAACATCTGCCATCCAAGCAGCGCGCCAAGTAAGAAGCCGAGAGGCTTTAAGCTGGGCTTCCATCATCATCAGGTCACGCTCACGAGCAGTGAGGTTATTGGGCGCAACTCCATAGCGGATTTCAATCCCTGCTTCTTTAAAATGCTTTTGAACTTCCTCTATAGCAGCCCGAGCAATTCCAATAGCACTGGCAGCAACCATCGGACGGGTAGCATCAAAAGTCGCCATCGCGCCTTTAAAGCCGGTTTTTACCTCAGGGTCGCCGAGGATATTATCAAAAGGAATTTTGCAGTCTTCAAAAACAATCGCTGCGGTATCTGAAGCTCTTATTCCCAGCTTTTTCTCAACCTTGGTCACTTTCATTCCCGGAGTGTGATGGTCAACCACGAATGATTTAATACCAGCTCTGCCTGCACTTTTATCAACTGTTGCCCAAACAACTACAAATCCATCAGAATCTTCCACCGCACTTTTTCCCTGCGTGACAAAAATCTTCTCCCCATTGAGAATCCAGTAATCACCATCACGAACCGCAGTTGTGGTTATAGCAGCGGTATCAGAACCAGCATTTGGCTCGGTTATTGCCATAGCTCCCCATTTGGGCTTACCCCCACTAAAGCGCTTTAAAAATCTCTCCTGTTGGTCAGGAGTGCCCACAGCAGCAATAGCAGCACCGCCAAGTCCTGGGGTGGGCATTTGAAGATATAATCCTGCATCTCCATAGCTGAGCTCTTCCACCACCACTGCTAGCTGAAGATTGCGGGTGCTGGGCTTTTTCTCCTTGGGCACTTCGCTTTCTTTTTTCTCTTTTTTCTTTCCGCCACCAAAAATGCTGGCACCCATCCCTTTGGTGACATTCCACATAAGATTGACCCATTCATCAACCTTTTCATGCTCGTGCTCATCCGCCCATCGTGCCCATTTGCGCATAATGCCAGTGGCAAGACCATTAACCATTTTCTTTACATTTCTGATTCCTTCTGGCAGTTCAAATGAAATCATTTTCTTCCCTCCCTTATTTTAAACAATTGCTAGTCCTTCAAAGCAGGCAAAGCCCCTTCCGTTCCTAAGCCACATCTCCACAGGATGCTCACGAATATATCCATGTCCGCCAAGAATCTGCACCCCACAGTCTGTCACCCAAACAGCCATCTGGTCTGCATACATTTTGGCAAGATAGGCATCTTTAAAGGCAGTATCTTTTCCTGCATCCAGCTCCCAGCCAGCCTCCCAGGCTAAAAGGCGAGTGGCGTCCACCTCCCAAGCCATCTCTGCCAGCATAAAAGCTATTGCCTGACGATGAGCTATTGGCTCACCAAAAGCCACCCGCTCTTTGGCATACTCACGAGAATATTCATAACTGGCACGAGCAACGCCAACAGCCATAGCAGTAAGAGCCACTCTCATCTGGCTGGCAATTCGGGCAAAATCGCATCCATTATCTCCACCAAGTCTGTTTTCAGCTGGCACTTCAAGATTCTCTAGCTTAAGCTCCACAGTCTCCAGCGCCTTTAACCCCATATTCTTTTCACGCTCTCCAACCACAAGCCCTTTTGCACCTTTCTCAACAATAAATCCCGCAACATTCTCATAGCCGGGCTTGCCTTCTAAGCTTGCCCAAATAAGATAAAGCTCTGCCCGTGCACCCATTGGCACAAGACATTTCTCACCATTAATCACATAAACATCGCCTTTCTTTTCCGCTTTTGTCTTTAAAGCGGAAAGGTCAAAATCAAAATATGGCTCAACCAAAGCAGAGGTAGCAGGATAATATTTTGGCTCGCAAAATTTTGGAAGATATTTTTCTTTTTGCCCATCGGTTCCGAATTCCATAATCGGATAAGCAACCAGCGCAGGAGTGAGAAGGGCTATTGCCATACTCAAATCGCCCCAAGCAAGCTCCTCACACATAAGCGCACCGGTAACCGCACTTCTCTCCATACCCGCTCCACCATATTTTTCAGGAATAACCGCATTAACCATACCCAGCTCCCAGCCTGCCTGCAGAATTTCATCTGGAATTTCATTATTCTCATCACAGTCTCTGGCGCGAGGACGGAGCTGTTCGTTGGCAAAATCTCTTGCCATATCCTGAATCATCTTTTGCTCTTCACTCGGCTCAAAAGAAACCATTTTACTCCTCCTTGAAATTATATTCTTACACTAATTATTAGCAAAAATTCTCTACCTTTGTCAACAATTAAATCTCCACCAATATTTTCATCTCTTTGCTAGGGAATTTAAGCCCCTCCAGTGCCTGATTTAGCTCTTCAAGCGAGATGATTCTGGTAATTAAAGAAAGGAAATCAAAAACATCGCTTGAGATAATATCAAGGGCAACCTCAAATTCTTGAAAATAGCTAAAGCTGGCAAATAGCTCAAGCTCCTTTCCAAGACAAAGCAATGAGTTGATAAGAACAGGCTCCCAAGCAAGCCCGGTTATTATTACTTTTCCGCCAGGAGCACAATATTCAATTGCCTGAACAAGTGATGCTTTTTTGCCCGCACAATCAAAAACAAAAGGTGGGCTTTTCCATTCAAGGTCATCAAAATAAGTGAGTGGATTGGAGCGCTCTGGGTCAGCCACCATATCAAATCCTAGGGTTTTAATTATGTTTCTTCTGCGAACCGATGGCTCAGAAATCACCACCCTATGCGCACCTGCCCATTTCAGCGCTACCGCTACCAATGTGCCCATAGGTCCGCCACCCACAACCAAAGCATAATCTCCTATTTTTACTCCCGCCCGCCTTACTGCATGAACTGCGCTTGCCAGAGGCTCCGCTAAAGTTCCCTCTCTCAAACTCACGCCTCTTTTCAACTTCCATACCTGGTCTTTTTTCACTACCACATATTCAGCAAATCCGCCCTGCTTTTTGCCAAATCCAACCGCATTTTCTAATCCCTGCGGACAGATATTGGGCTTGCCCATTTTGCAGGCAGGACATTGCCCGCAGGGAGAATAAGGACGAATAGCAACTGAATCTCCTTCCTTAAACTCCTCTGCCCCTTTGCCTACCTCAACAATCATTCCTGTGACCTCGTGCCCTAAAATAGCCCCTTGAGGAACTAAACCTGCTTCTAAAAGATGGAGGTCTGTTCCGCAAATTCCGCAATAGCGAACTTTAATCTTTACCTCATTTTCTCCTGGCTCGGGCTCAGGAACCTCCTCAATAACAAATCCTTCCTTATAACCTTTCCATACTGCTGATTTCATCTTTCCTTCTCCTTTGCTATGGTTTTTATATTGTTTAGCTCTGTGATTACCTATTTTTTCAATTTCTCCTTTCCCAGAACAAATAGCATAAAATCTGCCAAAGCGAGCGCGTGTAGTATTTTATTCCGTGCCAGCTCATTGCTTTTTTGAGGGTCTTCAGAATAAATCTTGGTCTTAAAAAGAATCGCCGAAAAATCCTGATTTGAAGCTTTGCCAGCTCCTCGGGCGTGAAATGCTCGGTGCGCCAGCAGGGAATAGAATGAAGATGGGTGAATTTTTCCCATTTTTCTTCAAAGATGTATCCCTTTTCTTTCATAATCTCGTAAAGCTCGGTTCCAGGGTAGGGAACCGCAATTGCCAGAGCCATCAGCTCAGTATCTATTTCGCACATAAGCTTAAAGCTTTCTTCCAGCTCCTCAGGCGTCTCGCTCGGGTGAGAACCAATCATAAAAAAGGCAGTGGTGATTATTCCGAACTCATGCGCCCAGCGGAAAGCATTTTTTGCCTGCTCTATGGTTATGCCTTTTTTAATCAGGTCAAGCACCCGCTGGCTTCCTGACTCCACGCCAAAAGCTATTTTCTGACAGCCTGCTTCTGCCATCATCTTGATTATATCCCGATTAACAGCATCAACCCTTGTATCACAATCCCAAGTAATTCCCCGCTCCTTAAATCCCTGACAAATCCTCTCCAGCCGTGAATGGTTAAATGTAAAAGTATCATCATCAATAGTAAAATGATGGTATCCCCACCGCTCCATACACTCATCTACCTCACGGAAAATATGCTCTGGACTGCGAAATCTCACCTTCCTTCCAAAAATTAGATGCGAGGCACAAAAAATACACCTCTCCGGACAGCCCCGAGAAGTAAAAAGCTCGGTGCTACGATGAAGGGTGGCATCTAATCCGGGCGTGCTTGCTCCTTTGTAAAGGCTGTGGTCAATCAAGTCGCGGGCAGGGTTGGGAAGCCAGTCTAGATTTTCAATTAAGGCTCTGGCAGGCTCGCGGATAATTTCATCCGCCTCTCTTCTCACTGTTCCTGCAACTCCCTTTATGCTCTCGCCCTTTTTTATCCGCTCACACAGTTCAAGAAAAGTCTGCTCGCCCTCTCCCACCACCACCACATCAAAGTTTTTAAACTCATTTAAAGTGCGCTCAGGAATGGCAGAGCCGTGCGCTCCTCCTAAAACAGTGAGGATTTCAGAATCCTCATCTTTAATCCAGCTGACTATCTGATGAGCAACCTTTATATTGCAGGTCATTGAGGTTATGCCTACCACTCTCGGAGCGGAGCGCCTGAGCCTTTCCCTGACAATCCTTTCTGAAAATCTCTCTACCTCAAAGTCCCAGACCTCTGGTTCAAAGCCTTCTCCATATTCACGAAGCACACCCGCCAGATAAAGTAGATTAATTGGATGCTGAACCATACTCCTCTCTATTGCTCCTTGAATTTTGGGCGGGCGAATCAATACCACTTTCAATTTTCACTCTCCAA
>CAZQJX010000052.1:0-3940 GCA_964592965.1 uncultured bacterium | reverse complement strand
AAAGGAACACCTGCAAGATGCAAAGGCATAACATTAGTAGGATAAACCACTTTCCAAGGAAGCCAGCTCGGCGCTGGAGAGCCATAACAACAACCATTAAGAAAGCATCCGATTCTTCCAATAGAAAGAGCTATCATTGCACAAGGAGCAAGAATATCTGCCCAGCGGGCAAGATTGAGTTTAAAAATTTTTATGTAAGCAACACAAACAAGCACCGCAAGAATCAATCCACCGTAAAAAACCAACCCCCCTTCCCAGAACTTAAAAATCCGAATCGGGTCGCGAAAGTAAATCCTCCAATTAACTAAAATATGCAAAAGCCTTGCGCCAACAAAAGCAGAAATAAAAATTAAAAGACCAAAATCTATTACCCGCTCTCTATCCTCTCCCAGTCTTTTTGCTTCAAACCAAGCGTAAAAAAATGCACAGAAAAAAGCAATTACCACCATCAGGCTGTATGAATAAATCTTGAACTTTCCAAATTGAAAGATTATTGGATGCACTCTTTGTCCTCTGAATCTTTTTGTTCGCCTGTTTCTGAGTTAATATCCTTTTGGGGCTTTGGCTCAGGACGAAAAGAATCTATAAGAAGAAATATAATTCCTAAAGTGATGGCAACATCAGCAATATTAAAGGTTGGCCAAGCATAGCGACCGATATGAATATGGATAAAATCCACAACATATCCCCACCGAAAGCGGTCAATTAAATTTCCGAGTGCACCTGCTAAAACCAAGCTCAATGCCAGTGGTAAAAGAACAGCTGAGCGGTCAGTGCGGAAGAAAAGATGAACAATTATAACAAAAGCAATCACAGTAAATCCTAAAAATATCCAGGTGCTGGCAGAGCCGAGCTGGTCTGAAAACATCCCAAAAACCAATCCCCGATTGGTAACAAAAACAAACTCAACATATCCGGGAATGAGCGAAATCACCCGAAAAGGTGCTAAGACCTTGTGAATAATCAGCTTGCTTGCTTGGTCTAAAATTAAAACCAAAGGAGTGATGATGAGAATTACCCAGTGCTTTCTTTCCAGCTTCAATTTCCTTATCCTCCTATAATTCATCAGGCGAGGCGATTCTTCCCAAAACCGCACTGGCTCCTGCTACTGCAGGATTGGCAAGATAAACCTCGCTCTTTGGACTGCCCATTCTTCCAATAAAGTTCCGATTAGTTGTTGCCAGCGCCCTCTCTCCTTCTGCCAAAACTCCCATATGACCGCCCAAGCAAGGTCCGCAGGTTGGCGGACCAATTATTGCTCCTGCCTCACTTAAAATCTGAATAATCCCCTGCCTGAGAGCCTCCTGATATATCCTGCGAGTAGCAGGAAGAACTATTAGCCTTACCCGAGAATGAACCTTTCTTCCCTTTAAAACCTCGCTTGCTATTTTCAAATCCTCAAGCCAGCCATTGGTGCAGGAGCCAATTACTACTTGGTCCAGCTCAATATCATTAAGCTGGCTTGCTGGCTTTATGTTCTGGGGAAGATGGGGCAAGGCAACTAATGGCTCTAATTCAGATACATTAATTTCTATCTTCTTTTCATATTCAGCATCAGGGTCGCTTTTGAAAATTTCTCCTTTTCTCTTGGCTCGGTTTTTCAAAAACTCTTGAGCAAGCTCATCTGGCTCAATAATTCCATTTTTTGCACCAGCTTCTATTGCCATATTGCAAATAGTAAACCTTCCATAAATGCTGATTTTTTTGAGCGCCTCTCCACCAAACTCCAGCGCCCGATAAGTCGCACCATCTACGCCAATCTTTCCAATTAAAGCAAGGATAAAATCTTTGCCAAAAACCCATTTTTTTGGCTCGCCCACGAAATCCACCCGAATGGTAGCAGGCACACGAAACCAGAGCCTTCCTGTAATCATTCCTGCGCAAAGGTCAGTAGAACCCACGCCGGTGGCAAACGCTCCCAAAGCACCATAAGTGCAGGTATGACTATCTGCGCCAATGATAACCTCGCCAGGGCTGATAAGCCCTTCTTGAGGAAGAAGGGCATGCTCTATTCCGCATCCCACCTCAAAAAAATATTTAATCTTCTGCTCGCGGGCAAAATCCCGCACCAGCTTTGACTGCTTTGCAGATTGAATATCTCGGGCAGGAACAAAATGGTCTAAGACCAAAGCCACCCTTTCTGGGTCAAACACCTTTTCGGCGCCAATCTCTCTAAAGCGCTCAATTGCCAGCGGAGCGGTAATATCATTGGCAAGAAGGAAATCCAGCTTTGCCTCAATAATTTCTCCGGGCTTTACCTTACTTTTGCCACAAGCTCGGGCAAGAATCTTCTCAGTTATGGTCATACCCATTTTAAACAGCTCCAAAAATTTACAATAACTTATGGCGCCTGACGCCTGAGCTGAGATAAATTCTGCTTGCGATATTCCAAGCGGTTGAGTGCATCTATGTATGCAAGAGCAGATGCCACAATTATATCTGTATGCGCGCCAAAACCTGTTACCTCAATTCCGTTCTCCTCTATTCTCACCCGCACCTCTCCCTGAGCATCGGTTCCGCCGGTAATAGCATTAACGCTATAAAGAAGAAGCTTGCTCTTTGTGCCGGTGAGCTTGGCAATGGTTTTAAAAGCAGCATCCACAGGACCATCTCCGAACTCAGCATCTCTAACCAGAACACCATCAATCTCAAGCTGAACACTTGCCGTGGGCATTACCTCAGTTCCAGAAGTAACATTGATATATTTGAGCTTGTATTTGCGGGGAATTTTTAAAATCTCATCCATCACCAGTGCTTCAAGGTCTTCATCAAACACCTCTTTCTTTTTGTCTGCTAGCTCTTTGAAGCGCTTAAATGCCTGGTCCAGCTCCTCATCGCTGAGCTCAAACCCAAGCTCCTCAAGGCGCTTGCGAAAGGCGTGCCTTCCTGAATGCTTGCCCAAAACCAGCCTGCTGGAAGGTATGCCCACTTTTTCTGGAGTCATAATCTCATAGGTAAGGCGATGCTTGAGCACACCGTCTTGATGAATTCCGCTCTCATGGCTAAAAGCATTAACTCCCACAATAGCTTTGTTGGGCGGAATGGGCATTCCAGTTATTTTTTTAATCAATCGGCTGGTGGGATAAATTTGCTCAGTGTTAATGCAGGTAGTGTAGTTAAGCAGGTCTTTTCTTGTGTGAATCGCCATTACAATTTCTTCCAAAGCTGCATTTCCAGCCCGCTCACCTATTCCATTAATTGTGCATTCCACCTGCCTTGCTCCTGCCCGAATTCCAGCCAAGCTGTTGGCAACTGCAAGTCCGAGGTCATCATGGCAGTGCACGCTTAAAATTACCTTTTCAATCTCAGGAGTTTTCTCCTTGATATAGCTTACCAGCTTCTCAAATTCAAAAGGCAAAGCATAGCCAACCGTGTCAGGAATGTTTATTATCTTTGCTCCTGCCTTAATCGCCTCGCCAATCACCTGCACCAGATAATCAGGGTCGCTCCTGCTTGCATCCTCGCAGGAAAATTCAATGTTATCTATATAATTTTTGGCAAATTCTAATGCTGATATGGTAGCCTCTATCACCTGGTCTCTGGTCATCTTCAATTTATATTCAAGATGAATATCTGAAGTTGCGATAAAGATATGCAGGCGGGGATTTACTGCAGATTCAAGTGCACGCAAAGCTTGCTCAATATCTTCCTTTCTCGTGCGAGCAAGTGCGCAAACCTCTGAGGTCTGCACCTCTTCACTGATTCTCTTTACTGCCTCAAAATCTCCGGGGCTGGCAGCAGGAAAGCCTGCTTCAATTACATCCACTCCTAGCCTCTCCAGCTGACGGGCAACAATGAGCTTCTCCTCAATATTCATACTAAAGCCAGGAGCTTGCTCGCCGTCACGCAGAGTGGTATCAAAGATGAAAATCTGTTCAGCCATCCTTTCTCTCCTCTTTCTCTCCTGCAATTATTCGCATCTTTGCCTCTTTTTCTTTGA
>CAZQJX010000051.1:11215-17190 GCA_964592965.1 uncultured bacterium | reverse complement strand
TAATTTTGACATCAATCAAGTTTCAGGATAAATTGGCAGGAATGGCAGGTAGAGTAAGAATTGCGCCTAGCATTTTATCTGCGGATTTTTCTCGGCTGGCAGATGAGCTTCGGGCAGTAGAAGAAGCTGGTGCGGATTTAATTCACATTGATGTTATGGACGGTCATTTTGTTCCCAACATAACCTTTGGTCCGCTGATTGTTGAAGCCTGCCGTCGCAGTACCTCGCTTCCTTTAGATGTTCACCTTATGATAGAAAATCCCGAGCGGTATATTGATGATTTTGCGCGGGCAGGTGCGGACTGGCTCACAGTGCATCTTGAAGCCTGCGTGCATTTACATCGCACCGTTGAGCAAATCAGGCAGTGTGCAAAGAAGCTGGGCAGAAAAATACTCGTGGGGGTAAGCCTGAATCCTGCTACCTCCTTAAATCTGCTTGATGAGATTCTTCCTTTTGTTGACCTGGTCTTGATTATGAGTGTTAATCCGGGCTTTGGCGGGCAGAAGTTTATTCCCAGCTCGCTGGAAAAAATCAGGCGACTGAAGAAAATCATTGAAGAGAAAAATTTAGATGTGCTGATTGAAGTTGATGGCGGGGTCAATCCTGAAAACGCATCTGAGCTTATCTCTGCGGGCGTGGATGTGCTGGTTGCAGGAAGTGCGATTTTTAAGAGCAAAGATTACAAAAAAACCATCTCACTCCTGCGAGGATAAGGCTTTTTAACTTTTGATTTTTGTGGCTTATTTGTGATTTAGTTTTCAATAAATAATTTTATGAGTTTAGCTTTATTCCATTGAGAATTAAAAAACCGATATTTAAAAATTTATTGCCCACTATTTAAATTGCCCACTATTTAATTTAAGTGGTGTGAAGCTGAACATCAAATGATTATTTTGCCGATTAGAAAAGCAAAAGGTTTAAAAAAGAGTTTTTGGGGCGCTTAAATTTTTTGCCAGCGGTTGTTTACTTTTTTGACCAAGCCCTTTTTCTCAAGCCAGTTTAAATGATGTATAACCATTCTTTTTTCAGGTGGACGGAGTGATGGTGATTTATGAAGGAATTCACCGTAGATAAAAGCCTGGTCAACAATCTCTTCTAAGGTTCTGGGTTGAGCGAGGAATTCAAGGATTTTTTCCTCACGCTCAAAAAGGATTTTTTCAAAGACTTTTATCTGGGTTTGGAATTCCTCTCCCGAAATAATGCCTTTTTCATGAGCAGTAATGACCAGTTTGGGTTTGAGCGACTTAATTTTCTCAAGGGAATGAAAAAAGTCCTCTGCGCTTGAGCAGGCATTTCCATACCAGGGACCGAAATCGGTAAAGTCAATATCTGCGGAGAAAAGAGTTTTTTCCTGCTCTATCCAGAAACAGCAATGCCCAATGGTATGACCTGGGGTGTGTATTATTTCAATTTTGTATGTGCCGAGATTGATAATCTGGCGGTCTTTTAATTCGTGCGTGATTTCAAACTTCCAGCTCTCGCTGTGAAGTTCCCTTTTTTTTCGCTCAATCCAGTGTTTTTTTTCTTCATCTTCCTCATCATCAAAAAAAATCAAATTGATAAGTTCTTTGACATCTTTGAGTGCTTTTGCCTCTTTTTCATGGATGGCGATTTCTGCTTTGGGAAAAAGACGCAGTTCCCGAATATGGTCGGAATGAAAATGGCTGAGCAGAATTAGGTCAACTCTCTCAAGCGCCTTTAATTCTTTGGGGTCTGAAGCAGGGTCAATAAGAACAGAGCGCTCATCAGAGATATAAAGCGAATTGCAGTAAGGATATCTTCCGCCCCTTCTTCCTTCAAGAAAAAAGATGTTTTCTGCAATTTCCTGAGGCATTTTAAGATTTTTTCTTTTTGAGAATATCCCTGAAAATGTTGTTGGCAATGACTATTCTCTGCACTTCATTTGTTCCTTCATAAATAGAGGTTATCTTGGCATCACGATAGTATCTTTCAACAGGGTAGTCACGGGTATATCCGTATCCGCCGTGAATCTGCACTGCATTAACCACCACTCGTTGAGCCACCTCAGCACTATAAAGCTTTGCCATAGCGGATTCCTGATTGTAAGGAAGACCAGCCTGCTTGAGCCAGGCGGCGCGGTAGGTAAGAAGTCTGGCTGCATCTATTTCTGTTGCCATATCTGCAATCATCCACTGGATTGCCTGAAATTTGGCAATTGGCTGACCAAACTGCTCTCTTTCTCTGGCAAAAGTCACAGATGCCTCATAAGCAGCACGAGCAATTCCCAGTGCCTGAGCAGCAATTCCAATCCTGCCGCAGTCAAGCGTGTACATAGCCACCCGAAATCCCTTGCCTCTCTCGCCCAAAAGGTTTTCTTTAGGAATTTCGCAGTTTTCAAAAATAAGCTCCATTGTGCTTGAGCCACGAATTCCCAGCTTATCTTCTTCTTTTCCCAGAGAGAACCCGGGCGCATCTTTGGGAACAATAAAGGCGCTTATTCCTCTGTAAGTTGGGTCATCTTCACTGCGGGCAAAGACTATGGCTATATCTGCTTCTTTACCGTTGGTTATAAAAAGCTTTGTTCCATTAAGTATCCATTTATCACCTTTTAGCTCAGCACGGGTTTTGACTGATGCCGCGTCAGAACCAGCGCCCGGCTCAGTAAGGGCAAAACAGCCGAGCATCTCTCCACGAGCAAGTGGCTTTAAGAATTTTTCCTTCTGCTCATCAGTGGCAAACTTAATGAGAGGAGCTTCCACCAAAGAGTTCTGAACCGAGACAATCACCCCTACAGCTGCACAAGCAGCGCTCAGTTCCTCAATAGCAATGACATAAGAAATAGTATCCATTCCTGCTCCATCCCATTCTGTTGGAACTTCTATTCCCATCAAGCCCAGCTCAGAAAGTTTATTGATAATCTCTCTTGGGAATTCGCCTGTGCGGTCTATTTCTTCTGCTTTGGGCTCAATCTCGTTTTTGGCAAAATCTCTCACCATATCTTGAAGAAGCTTTTGCTCCTCAGTTAATTGAAAATCCATTTTTCTCCTCCTGAAAAAATTATTTTATTCGCCTTTAAATTGAGGCTTTCTTTTTTCCAAAAATGCGCTCATACCTTCTTTTTGGTCGTGGGTATCAAAGCATAATCCGAACAGGGTTTGCTCAATTAAGAGGGCAGAATCTAGGTCAAGGTCTGCGCCTCGCTCAATTGCGGTTTTGACAAGTCCAATGGCAACCAGCCCTTTTTCCATTAATTTTTTAGCCAGCTCTTTTGCTCTTTCCATAAGTTTATCCTGAGGGACAATCTCATTAACCAGTCCCATTTCATAAGCTTTTTGAGCGGTGATTCTCTCGCCAAAAAATACCAGCTCCTTTGCACGGAGCTTGCCGAGGATTCTCACCAGCCTTTGTGTTCCGCCAAAGCCGGGAAAGATGCCTAAACCCACCTCTGGCTGACCGAGCTGAGCGTTCTCACTGGCAAGAATGTAATCGCAGGAAATAGCTAGCTCCAAGCCACCACCAAGCGCGTAGCCGTTAACTACTGCAATTACTGGCTTTTTAATCTGCTCAATTTTTCTAAAAACCTTTTGACCGAGCTTGGAGAATTCCTTTGCCTCCAGTGGGGTCATCTTGCTCATTTCAGCAATATCAGCTCCTGCGACAAAGGCTTTTTCACCCGCACCTGTTATAAGGATTACCTTTGCATCTTTATCTTTCTCTGCCCTATCCAGCGCTTGTTCCAGTTGATTTAAAACCTCAGGATTAAGTGCATTCATTTGCTTGGGACGGTTGATGGTGATTGTGGCAATACCATCTTCTTGCTGAAAAAGCACCAATTCTTCAGTCATTATCAATCCTCCTTTTTTCAGGTTCTAATAAATTTGAGTGATTTTTAAAGCGCTTCCACAATCATTGCCACTGCTTCTCCACCACCAATGCACAGGCAGGCAAGACCTGTTTTGGCGTTTTGTTCTTTCATTGCGTAGATAAGGGTGACAAGAATTCTTGCTCCTGAGCAACCAATAGGATGACCAATGGCAACCGCACCGCCCTTGATGTTGACTTTATTCATATCCAAGCCAAGCTCTCTCTCGGCAGCAATTACCTGCACGCTAAAAGCCTCATTGAGTTCAATCAGGTCAATTTTATCCAAGCTGTATCCGGTTTTTTTCAGAACCTTGCGAATAGCATCTACAGGAGCAATGGTAAACCAGTGCGATTCTTTGGCAGCTTGGTCATGACCGATAATCCTCACCAAAGGCTTGATTCCCATCTCCTCTGCCTTTTCCCTGCTCATTACCACAACGCAGGCAGCGCCATCGTTCAGGCTGGAAGCATTGGCTGCGGTAACAGTTCCATCTTTGGTAAATGCTGGCTTTAAGGTGGGGACTTTGTCTTCTTTAAGTCGCTTGGGCTCTTCGTCTTCATCAACGATTATTGGCTCGCCCTTTTTCTGGGGAACTTCAACAGGAACAATCTCCTCTTTGAATCTTCCTTCTGCCATTGCCTGAAGTGCTCTTTTATATGAGCGAATGGCAAAAGCGTCCTGCTCTTCACGGGTGATATTCCATTCTTTTCCTAATAGGTCAGCGCATTCTCCCATATGGCAGTTTCTGTAAATATCCCAAAGACCATCATTAATCATCAGGTCAATAGCGGTTTGATTGCCCATTCTCCATCCCTGTCGGACACGGGGTAGGGCAAAGGGCGCATTGCTCATACTTTCCATTCCACCTGCAACAATGATTTCAGCATCTCCTACTTTAATCATAGCATCTGCCAGCATAACCGCTTTAAGACCGCTTCCGCAGACTTTATTGATAGTGGTGGCGCCGACGGTCCAGGGCAGTCCTGCATAAATTCCTGCTTGTCGGGCAGGTGCCTGCCCCAGTCCACCGCTGAGCACACAGCCCATAATAACCTCATCTACCTGCTCGGGCTTGACTCCTGCACGCTTAAGCGCCTCTTTGATAACAATTGCTCCTAGCTGGGGAGCGCTAAGAGCGCTTAAACTACCAAGATATGACCCTACAGGTGTACGAACCGCACTGACAATAACTGATTCCCTCATTTACTTAACCTCCTTGAACGAACTGAATTAAGGACGATAGCATTTTAAGAAAGGTTTTTGCCTTTGTCAATTTTTTAAATCCTTGTTCTAAGATATAATTTTAATATGAGCAAGAAAGGGTCTGCTTGGAAAGGAAAAGAGCGAAGGCGTTATCCTCGCAAAGAGGTCTGGCTGGAAATTTACTATCAACATCTTGATGACTTCTTTTACGATTATGCCATTAACTTAAGCAGGGGTGGAATGTTCATTAAAACCGCTCGTCCCCTTCCTGTTGGAACAGAAATTAATTTAAGATTTTCCATTCCCGGAAAAAAAGAGGTGATAGAGACCAAAGGAAAAGTGGTGCGGGTGGTCAAGCCTGATGACCCAAGAGGCTATCCCTCTGGAATGGGTATAGAATTTCAGCGACTTACTGAAAGAGATATAGAGCTAATTAACTCCCTTTGGGAAGAAGAGGCAGAAAAAGTCAAAGATGAATAAAAATGAAGCGCTGTCCCAAATGCGGATTGGTTCACCCAGATTCTGATGAGATATGCAGAAGGTGCAGGGTTGATTTGCAAACTGGAGAGCCTGTTGCTCTCAGTGCTCCTAAAGCCAGCACCAGCCTGTCTTTAGACCTTGCGGGAATTTTCCAAAAACCTCTGGCTTGGCTGGCTCGGCTTCAAGAAGCCATTTTACCTGCCCCTGCCAAAAAGGCAGAAAAAAGCTCTTTTGAAAAGCAAATTGTTTATTGTATGGAGTGCGGTGGGAAAATGGAGCGGAGGGCTGAGCTTATTTATCCAGTAAAGTTTATTTACCCTCTGCTTGGGCTGGGAATAATTTTATTGGTTTTGGGATTTTTTATTCCGCTTTTGTTCATAAGTGCGGGATTGAGTATTTTTAGCTTTATTTTTTACTTTACCTATCGGGTTCGGTTTTGGCGTTGCACAGAATGCGGGGCTGAAAA
>CAZQJX010000051.1:0-11115 GCA_964592965.1 uncultured bacterium | reverse complement strand
AATTCCACACCATTTTTCCTTAGCACAGCTATTAATCCCCGAGGAGCAAGAGGAGCAACAAGGTCAATAGGAACCGCGCTGGCAAAAGCGCATCTGCTTTCAACCGCTCCAAATCCTTCCTTAATAATCACTGACCGAACACAGTAATAATATCTCTGACCATTTTTCAAGCCAATGTCTGAATAAAAGCCAGCTTTAATAGGCTTGATGTTAACAGGTTTGCTGGGAAATTCTTTTCCGTTCAAAGAGCGATAAATATTGTAAAATAGCCCTTGTTCTGCCTGCCAGCTCAAGTCAATAAATTCATCACCTGCTTTTACTTGAAGATTTTTGGGCGGAGAGGGCTCTTTAGAAAAATTTATCCAGATTATTTTGCTCGGCTCGCCCTGAGTGCCAATATGAGAAATTCCAATAATTTGATATGCGTATTTATGCCCAGCATTTATCTGACAATCTCTAAACCTATTCGCCTTCCCTGAAACATCACCAACAAGATATTTTTCAGAAAGGTCTTTTTCTTCCATTCTAAAAATGAGGAATTTTTCAGGAGCAGGCTCCCAAGAATAGCTCCAGCTAAGCTCAGTGCATCCTGCCCGCACAAATGCCTTTAAATCTTCTACTTTGTGTGGATATATGCTTTGCGGGGGGCTTGGAGTCCCTTTAACACCGCATCTTGTGAAAATAAGTATAAACAAAAGAAAGACGAGATTTTCAAAAGCTTTTCTCTTTAGCTCCATTTTTCCAAAATGCTCTTTATTTTTCTAATCTGCTCTTTTACACGCTTGGGAGCGGTTCCGCCGACAAGGTTTTTAGATTGAACAGATTTTTCCAAAGATAAAATATTAAATACATCTTCTTCAAAAAGCTCGCTTTTGCTCTTGAATTCATCTAAATTCAGCTCCTCTAATCTTTCCCCCTTTTCTTCACAATATTTGACTAATTCGCCAACAATAAAATGAGCCTGCCTGAAGCCAGAGCCTTTTTTAACTAAATAATCAGCAAGGTCAGTTGCCAAAATAAATCCCTTTTCGCACGCTTTTTTAAGCTGTTTTGAATTTGGCTTTAATCCCTTTATCACCAGCTTCATTATTTCCAGTGAACTTTCCACAGTATCTGCGCTATCAAACACCCTTTCCTTATCTTCCTGAAAATCTCGGTTGTAGGCGAGTGGAGTTGATTTCATCAGCGTAAAAAGCGCTATCAGATTCCCAAAAACTCTTCCTGCTTTGCCACGAATAAGCTCAAGAGAATCTGGATTTTTTTTGTTAGGCATCATACTTGAGCCGGTGCATAACTCCTCAGGAAGGTCAAAGAAGGCGAATTCCTCTCCGCTCATCCAGATAAGCTCCTCAGCCAGTCTGGAAAGATGAAGCATTATAAGGGCGCAGGCAGAGAGAAAGTCAATAAGAAAGTCTCGGTCAGAAACCGCATCCATACTGTTCAGGGTGATTTTAGAAAATCCCAGCTTCTCAGCTAAAAACTTTCTATCCAGGGGGAAATTACTTCCTGCCAGCGCTCCGCTTCCAAGCGGGCAGTAATCAGAAATCTCCCGGACATTTATAAGCCTTTCTCTATCACGAGTGAACATCCAAGCATAAGCTAAAAGCCAGTGCGAGAAAAGAACAGGCTGAGCAGGGCGGGTGTGGGTGTAGCCAGGCATAATGATATTCAGGTTATTTTCCGCCTGAATCACAATTGCCTTAACCAGAGCTTTGAGCTTCTTAAGGATATTTTTAATTTCATCTTTAAGCCAGAGCTTTATATCTGCCACAACCAAATCGTTTCTTGAGCGCCCGATATGAAGCTTTCCTGCAAGCTCTCCGCACAGCTCAAAAAGCCTCTGCTCTATGTTCATATGAATGTCCTCAAGCTCCGGCTTGGGCTTGAATTTTTTGCTTTCAATTTCTTGTTCTATCTGTTTTAAACCATCTAAAAGTTTTTTAGCTTCTTCTTTTGTAAGCACGCCGATTTTCAAAAGCCCTTCAATATGAGCCTTTCCTGCTTGCACATCATAAATGGCAAGCCTTTGGTCAAAGCTTATGCTCTCGCTGAATTGCTCAAAAGCTTTATCTATCTCTTTTTTAAACCTTCCCTGCCAAGGTTTTTTGGTCATCTTTTGCTCCTTTAAAGCTGGATTTTTTGTTCATTCTAACCTTGAACTTTGCCAAAGGTCAATAATGCCAATCATTTTAAATGTAAAAATGTTTTTGAACTCAAAAGAGAAATAAAAGAAAATAAAAAGATGAACAAAAGCCTAGATATAAAGAAATTAATAGGAGATTTAAAGCGATGGAAGTTTTTTCTTAAAGATGAACAGGCAGAGGAAGTGTTTAAGGCATTTAAGAAAGCAGTTGAAGCTGGCTTTTGGGAATTTTTTACTCTTTACAAAACCACCACAGGCAGAAGGCGTATTTATCTGTTCCAGCCCAAAGGCAAGGAAGAAAAATATATCATCAAGGCGTATTTTCCGCCCAAATTATGGAAAAAGATGAAATACCTTGTCCGTGCGTCTCGCTGTAAGCAGGAGTATCTGGTTTCGCAGAAGCTTTCGGAGATGGGCTTTGGTGTGGTTCCTGCTATGTTTTTTGGCTATCAGAGGCAGGCGGGATTTCTTCCTAGTAGCGAGCTTGTGCTTGAGCTTTTTTGTGAGCTGGATTCATTTGAAGAGGTATGGAAGAAAAGCGAAGACAGGCAGAAAGAAGAGCTTTTTAAAAAGCTGGCGGAGCTGGTTTTTAATCTTCATTCAAAGGGTGTGCTTCAGCGGGATTTTAAGCCAGATTCTATGCTGGTAAAAAAAGCTGGAGAAAAGGTCGAGCTGATTCTTTCTGACCTTGAGCGGATAAAGATTTATTCTCATTCGCTTTTTTCCTATCAACGGATAAAAAATCTCGGCAAAATTTTTGATAGCTTTTTCAAGCTCAGACCCAGCAAAGAGCTATATGGATTTTTAAAGGAATATATTGCCTATGCAGGTATAAAAGATGCAGAGAGATTTTATCAGCGGGTGATAAAGGCAGGAAGAAGAGAGCTTTTAAAAAGCGGAGAGCGGGCAAAAAATTGGGCAAAAGATACAAATGAACTGATTGAGAGGTTTATAGTAGATGATAAAGAAGTCAGGCTTTACCGAACAATCAACAAGCAGGAAATTAGAAGCTGGCTGAAAAAAGCAGAGCCAGATAAGCAAAAAGAGCTGGTTATAAATGGCAAAAGCATTTATTTTTTTCCTGTAAGCTCTGCCAAGAAGGAGATGGAAAAGTATTTCTTTTTAAAGGCTTTGGGTATTGCTTGTCAGCTTGTGGCTTTAGCTATAGATTTCAAAGACAGAAATAAGGGCTGGATAGGAATTTTGAGCGAGCAGGCTCCAGACATTGAAACAGCTTTAAAAGAATCAGTTTTAAGCAAAAACCAGCTCTATAATTTAGGAAGGTTTATTTTTTGGTTAGATTTTTTGGGAATAGAGCTGGGAGCAGAGCCTGAAAAAAATATTCTCTTTAAAAAAGGAGATTCAGCCGATTTTATTGTAGCTAGATGTGATCTGGTTAGGATTAAAAAAGCAGGGAGTGGCTTAACAAAAAGGGGCGATTCAAAAACCATAGAAAAGATTTTAAATAATCTGTCTTTAAATGATTTGCTTTCCACCCAGATTTTGCAGGGGTTTGCGAGTGAAAGGAGACAAGTTTTTTCTTTATCAAGCGAGCAGTAAAGGTTTAAACCGCGGGTTTTTTAGATTATAATGGAGAAAACAAGGAGAAGATGATGGATAGATTTTTGTGCAGATGGCTAACAGTTTTGTTTATTATCATCGGTTTATTTTTTTCCTGCCGAGCAAGATTGTCCAAGCGAGCTGAGAAGAATAAGTCAAAGACAAGTCAGGAACAACTGATCAGTGTTGAGGTAAGCTATCCTCAATTCCGCAAGATGGAAGAGGTCATAGAAGTTAGTGGAAACCTTGAACCAGTTGAGAAGGCAGAGATTTATGCCAAACAAAGTGGCATAGTAAAAAAGGTTTATGTTGATGAAGGAGACAAGGTGGAAAAAGCACAGCTTTTAGCAAAGATAGAAGATGATGAGATAAGGCTGAGCTATCTACAGGCAAAAAACAGTTATGAGCTCGCCCGTGATAAGTATAAACGCTACCTAGAGCTTTATAAGCAAAAGATGATTTCAGAGCAGGATTTTAAAGAAATTGAGCGTGCATACAAAGATGCTTTAAGCAACTATGAACTTTACAAGCTCAAATTAGAAAACACAGAGCTAAGAAGCCCGATTTCTGGTGTGGTTATTGAAAAGCTCTGCGAGGAGCATCAATTTTTAGGTGCAATGGAAAAGGCTTTCACAGTGGCTAAGCTGGACCAGTTTAAAATTGTTGTTTATGTTACAGAAGAGGATTTAAGCAAGCTCAAAACCGGTCAGCTGGTAAGGATTCATATTGATGCTATTGATGGCTCCACAGAAGGATACCCTCATCAAGGAGTGGTTTCAGAAATAGGAGCAAGGGTTGACCCGGCAACAGGAACAGCAAAGGTTGAGATTTTAATTCCCCACCCTCCTGCCTCTGCTAAGCCGGGAATGTTTGCCCGGCTAAAAATAGTGGTTGCTCAAAAGGACAATGTGCTTTGCATACCCAAGCGGGCGCTGGTGCGAGAGGAACCTGCACAGGTATGGGTTGTAAAGGGGGATAGAGTAGAGTTAAGAGATATTCAGACTGGTTTAGAAGATGAGATTTATATTGAGGTAAAATCTGGTCTCGGACCTGATGAGCTGGTAGTTGTTGGCGGTCAGGAGGCTCTGACCGAGCAGAGCAGAGTGCGAGTAATTAACATACCCACCAAGCCAGCACCGCCAGCAGAACTTAATGATTCCACCTCACCAGCAAAAGAGAAATGAATTTAGCTGGCTTTTCTATCCGGCGTCCTGTTACCACTTTGATGATTCTCTTGGGGATTATTCTTATTGGTTTTGTCTCATCAAGTAGAATTCCTTTTAATCTTTTGCCAGAGATAACCTATCCCAAAGTCACCATTCGCACCGAATATCCTCACGCTGCTCCTGAAGAAGTGGAAAGCCTTATTACCAAGCCAATAGAGCAGGCAGTGGGAATAATCAACAATGTTGTTAAGGTAAGTTCAATTTCCAAACCGGGTATGAGCGAGGTGGTGGTGGAGTTTCGTTGGGGAGTGGATATGGATGTTGCGGTGATGGATATTAGAGAAAGGCTTCAGCTTTTAGAAGGTTTTTTGCCTGAAGAGGCTAAAAAGCCTATTATTCTTCGCTATGACCCCACTCAGGACCCCATCTTAACCATTGGTGTTGCAGGAAAGATGGATTTGAGCGACCTTCGCTATCTGGTGGAGCAAGAGGTGGAAAGGGAGCTGGAGAGAATTGATGGAGTGGCAGCGGTAAAACTTGAGGGCGGATTTGAGGACGAGATAATCATTGAGCTTGATGATACCAAGCTGGCTCAATTCGGCATCACGCCCGAGCAGGTAATTGACCGACTTCGGCGAGAGAATATCAATCTTGCTGGCGGAACTTTAACTGAAGCAGGCGAGGAGCTGGCGGTAAGAACCTTAAATGAATTTGAAACCCTTGAGGAGATAAGAAATATCATTATTACCACTGGTGAGATTAGCACAAGAATGCCAACTGCTATCAGTGGTATTCCTACTATTTCCAGCGGACTGGCAGGAATGTTTATGGGCGGGATTTCTGCTCTGGCAGGTATGCCCGCACTTCTTCCCTCAACCGCACCAAGCTCTCAGGCAGTAAAGATAACTGTTCCTGTCCGATTGGGTGATATTGCCAGAGTAAAAAGAAGGCATAAGCAAAGAAAAGAGATTGTCAGGTTAAATGGAAAGGAGTGTATCAAGCTCAGCATCTACAAAGAAGGCGATGCCAATATAGTGCAGGTGGCAAATGCGGTAAAAGAGACGCTCAAGCAGGTAAAGAATAATCTTCGTGCTCAGCCAGCGACCAGAGAAGAGCTCAAAAAGTTGCGCTCACCCGGGCAAAAAATTAAAAAAGCTTTTAATGGAGTTTTTCGTCTTTTTCTTAATGTTCAGCCTTTTAAACTCTATCAGCCCAAGCCCAAATTAATTAATGAGCTTGAAATAGAAATCATCTCTGACCAGAGCAGATTTATCAAGCAGGCAATATATTCTGTGGTGCAGAGCGCTCTTTGGGGCGCGCTGATTGCGGTATTGGTTCTTTATTTCTTTCTGCGTAATTTCCCCAGCACCGCTATCATTGGGATGGCAATTCCCATTTCCATCATCACCACTTTTAACCTTATGTTTTTTACCGGAATTAGTTTCAACACAATGAGCTTGGGCGGGCTTGCCTTAGGTGTTGGAATTCTGGTTGATAATTCCATTGTTGTGCTGGAGAACATACTTCGGCATCGGGTGAAAAATCCTGATTTAAAGTCAAGCGCCATCAATGCCAGCAGGGAAGTTAGCGGTGCCATTACTGCCAGCACCTTAACCAATATAATTGTTTTCTTCCCAATTCTTTATGTTGAAGGTATGTTCCGCCAGATTTTCGGTGACCTTGCCTGGACAGTTACTTTTAGCTTAATTGCCAGCGAGCTTGTCGCCTTGATTATTGTTCCTATGTTAAGCGTTTATATGGGCAGAAGAGTCAGGCTTCCCAAAGAGCTTGCTGACCTTGATTCCGAGCTTCCTACTGAAAGTGCTCCTATAGAAAAACCCGCTCCCAGAAGGAGACCGCGGTTTTCTGAGTTCAAAAGCAGGCTTGGCTGGCGTGCCTGGTTTGATTATCCTTTTGCCTTTCTTGTTTGGCTGGTGGCAGAAGCCTTTCAGAAGATTTTTGATTTCTTTGCTCGGGTATTTAAATGGGTGCTCTACTTTCCTCTTAAATGGTTTGACCGCGGGTTTATCTTTCTCAAAACACGCTATCCCAAGTTAATAGACAAGGTTTTGCAAAAACCAAAGACAGTTTTTGCCACAAGTATGCTTTTGGTTCTGCTGGCTTTTCTGGGGCTGTATCTTACTGGCTGGGAGCTACTTCCTGATGTTGACCAGGGAGAGTTCCGCATTCATTTCCGCTTGCCAGTGGGAACTCCAATTACAGAGACTGACCGCAAGATAAGAAAGGTTGAAGAGAAAATTTCCACCCTTTCGGAAAAATTCCAAATAAAAAACATTTTTTCCACCATCGGCGCAAGTGTTGCTGGTGGAGAGTTGGAGAGCGAAAAGAGCGAGAATTTAGCTGAAACCGCAGTGATTCTCACTCCTCGTCAGGAAAGAAAATTTTCAGATAATGAGCTAATCCAAAAATTAAGAAAACTGCTTGAAAGAGAGCCAAGCCTTAAATTCAGCTTTTCCAAGCCCCAGCTTTTCAGCTATAAACAGCCGATTGTAATTGAGATTGTTGGTTATAATTTGAAAGATTTAAGGCGGGCAAGTGAATTGGTGCTTGGAAAGCTAAAGACCATTAATGGGCTCGCAGACCTAGAAAGCACCATTAAAGAAGCCAATCCGGAAATTGCCATCAGGGTGGACAGGGAGCGTGCCAGTTATTTTGGATTAAATGCCAGCCAGATTGCTGAGGTCTTAGAAAAGAAAATCAAAGGAGCTCTTGCCACTCACTTTCGTGAAGCGGAAAGGCAGTTGGATATAATTGTTCAGGTGGAAGAAAGCCAGCGTAAAAACCTTACTGACCTTGAAAATATCCAGATACCTATCGGTGGTGGAAAATCAATTCCTCTTAAAGCAGTGGCAGAGATTAAGGCAAGCAAGGGTCCTGGAACCATTACCAGAGTTAGTGGCTCAAGAGTTGCTCTTATCACAGCTAATTTAAGCGGAATAACTTTAGGAACTGCAGTTAAAGAGATACAGCAGGCACTAAAAACTTTAAATCTTCCCAAAGGATGTTTCTGGAGAATTGCTGGTCAAAACGAGGAGATGAGAAGGAGCCTTTCCAGCCTTTATCTGGCAGTGTTTCTGGCTATTTTTCTTGTTTACATTGTTCTTGCCAGCCAGTTTGAGAGCCTGCTTCATCCTTTTGTCATTATGTTTGGAGTGTTTTACTCATTGGTAGGACTTTGCATTATGCTTCTTCTTACCCGCACGACCATAAATGTTTTCAGCTTAATTGGAACAATGATGATGCTGGGCATTTCGGTAAATGATGCCATTGTTCTTATCACCACTATTAACCTCAGGCGTCAGGCAGGCTTAGAGAGAGTGGATGCGATTAAATCTGCTGCCAGTGCGAGGCTAAGACCAATTTTAATCACCACTCTCACCACGGTTCTGGGAATGCTTCCAATGGCACTGCCTTTTGGTGAAGGGTATGAGCTTCGCTCGCCTATGGCTATTGCGGTGATAGGTGGATTGCTCAGCTCCACCTTCTTTACAATGTGTGTAATTCCAGCAGTGTATCTTGTTCTTGACCAGATGGGAGAGCGTTTCTGGGCAAGAATTCGAGGCAGGGTATGAAGATAAGCGAATTATCTGTTCGTTATAGAATCGCAGTATTTATGATTTACCTATCCTTGTTTGTTCTCGGACTGGTGGCGGTTAAAAAGATACCATTGGAGTTTATGCCTCAGATGGATATGCCATTTATCAACATTATAGCTACTTATCCTGGAGCCAGCCCCATAGAGATTTGCGAGACCATTGCCAAGCCGATTGAAGAGACCATCAGCACGATGCATGGAATTAAAAAGATAGACACCCGCTGTAGGAGCGGTCAGGCGGAGATAGGCATAGTTTTAAGCAGTAATGTTAAGACCGACTATCAGGTTTTAGAGGTTCGGGAGAGAATAGAGCAGATAAGAGATGAGCTTCCTGAAGACCTTCCTCCGCTTTTAATTATGAAATTTTCCAGCGAACAGTGGCCAGTGATTTTTATCAGCCTAGATGTTCCAGAAAAAGATATTCATTACAGCGACCTTTTTGACCAGCTCCTTGTCCGTCCGCTTAAAACCATAGACGGAGTAGCTGATGTTCAGTTTTTTGGATTAGAGGAGAAGCGGGTAAAGGTTGAGATAAATGAAGATAGGCTTCGTGCCCATCATCTTAGTGTTTTAGAGGTGTATCAGGCTTTAGTTGCCAACAATTTAAATTTGAGTGTGGGCAGTTTAAAGCATCTGGAAAGGAACTACTCAGTTCGGTTAATAGGGCAGTTCAAAAGCCTTGATGAAATCAGAAGGCTTAGACTGAGGAGAGGAATATATTTGGGTGATATTGCCAATGTGGATTATGAATATGTCAAGCCTGCTTTTCAGGGAAGGGTAAATGGCAGACCTGCATATATGATGTTCGTTCAGAAAGAAGCAGGTGCAAATACAGTGGAAGTCTGCCGAGCAGTGAACAGAAAGCTAAAAGAGCTTCTTAAAAATCCTCAGCTGGAAGATGTGGAAGCCAAAGTTTGGTTTGACCAGGGAAAGGAAATAACTGCTTCTTTAAAAAACCTTACCTACACAGGGATTATGGGTGCGTTTTTTGCTTTTTTTGTAATTTGGTTTTTTCTTAAAGATTTTCGGGCAACAAGTATTGTTTCTCTGGCGATTCCAGTAAGTCTTTTTATTACCATAAGTCTTATGTATTTTTTGGGTTTGAGCTTTAATATGATTACCCTGAGCGGTCTGGTGGTTGCTATAGGTATGCTGGTGGATAATTCCATTGTTGTTCTAGAGGCGATTTATGCAAGGCTACAGAAAGGAGAGGCTCCAAAGATAGCAGCGACATCAGGCGCTGATGAGGTGGGGCTGGCAATAAGCGTGAGCACAACCACCACAATGATAGTTTTTCTCCCTCTGATTTTCACCACCCATAAAGAGGTATCAGTTATAATGGGTCAACTGGGAGTGGTTTTGGTGGTTGCCATTGGAACCAGCTTGGTGGTAAGCCTTACTTTAATTCCGCTTCTTGCCAGCTTGATTTTAAAGCGGGAAGAAGCCCGCTCAACAAGATGGTTTGATGCTTTTCATCGTTTTATGCTCGGCTGGCTGAAAAGCTCTTTGCAAAGAAGATGGCTTTTGCTATTAAGCGTGTTTTTAATTTTCAACCTTTCTATCGGGATTTTTTACAAGGTGGTTGAAAAAGAATCTATCCCAAAAACAATGAGGCACATTCTTAGATTGCAATTGGTGTTTGACCAGAAACCTACTCAGAAGGAGGTGGAGCAGAGGATAAAAGAGCTGGAAAGACTGTTTCTTGCCCACAAAGAAGAGCTTCAGCTTTTTACTGTTGCATCTATTATTACTCCCCGCATTGCCCGAATTTCATTGGTTTTAAGTGATAAGCGAAAGCCCGGATACACTGTGGAAAGCCTGCGAGAGGATGCTCAGAGGCTGGTAAAGAAGCATATTAAATGGAGTGGGGTTCATATTTCTTTTGAGACATCTAGTCAGGGAAATCCTGCTGAAGGGATGAGTCCCACTACCATAAAAGTTAAAGGAGATAATCCTGACCAAGTCTATTATTTTGCCAGAGAAATAAGAAAGCGATTGGTTGGACTGGAGACCATCAAGCGGGTGGGAGAGCTGGAAAAAGAGGGCGAAAGAGAGGTTCATATTGAAATAGACCGAGAGCTTGCTCAAAAATATGGTCTAGACCCCACCCAGATAGCTTTTACCATCGCTTATTTAATTCGTGGTGCAGATGTAGGAAAGTTTACTACTGAAGACCGCCAGCTCAATCTTTATCTACAGCTTCGTGAGGCAGACCGCAGAACCTTAACCCAACTCAAGCAAATAACCATTCTTAACAAAGAAGGCAAGCCCATTCCATTAAAAAATGTCGCTCGCTTTAAAATAAAAGGCATTCCTGAAATAGTAAAAAGAGAAAATCGCCGGTTTGTCGTGCGTATTCCTATTTTCCCAGCTGTGAAAGATTTAGGAAAAGTTCGTAATGATATACTTTTTGCCCTTAAAGACTATAAACTTCCAAAAGGATACACTTGGGTGATGGGCGAGGAGTATCAAGAGCTTTTGGATATGCTTTACGACCTTCTTCTCAGCATTTCTCTTGCTGTAGCGCTGGTGTTCATTGTGATGACCGCTCAGTTTGAATCATTTTTGCTTCCTTTTGTGGTAATGTTCACCATTCCTCTTGGATGGATTGGAGTGGTTTTTGCTCTGGC
>CAZQJX010000050.1:0-17378 GCA_964592965.1 uncultured bacterium | reverse complement strand
GTTCCTTATCCGGGAGCAGCGCTTCCCAGGGCAGTGGACAAATGGGTGCGGGCAATGATTGATGATGCGGGTGTTCCTGGCGAGTGGCTGGAATGGCACGGTCATAACGACTTCCACAAAGTTCTCATCAATGCTACCACCGCTTGGCTATATGGATGTGCAGCAGCCAATGGCACCTTGCTAGGATGGGGTGAGCGAACAGGCAATCCGCCTATTGAAGGATTAATTATTGAGTATATCTCTCTTCGTGGAAATACTAATGGAATTGACACCACAGTAATAACCGAAATTGCTGATTACTATCGGGAAGAAATCGGCGACCATATTCCACATAACTATCCATTTGTGGGTGAAGAATTTAATGTCACCAGAGCTGGAATTCACGCAGACGGGATTATCAAAAATGAAGAGGTTTATAATATTTTTGATACTGCCAAAATCCTCAACCGACCGATTGATATTCTCATCAATGACAAATCAGGCACTGCTGGCATTGCTTACTGGATTAATAAGCACCTCAAGCTAACTGGCGAGCGTCAGGTGGATAAGCGTCATCCGGGAGTAATTAAGCTTGCTAAATGGGTTCAGAGCGAATATGAAAAAGGCAGGGTCACTGCCATCAGCAACAAAGAGATGTTTGAAATGGCAAGCAAATTTCTGCCTGAACTATTTATCTCCCACTTTGACAGACTTAAACAGCACGCTCATTCTCTTGCTGCTCATTTGGTTGAGGAGCTTTGTGAGCGAGAAGAAATTAAGTCTATGAATCCGGAAAAAATCGTGCCTATTTTACGCAATGTGATAGAGGAAAATCCTTTCATTCAATTCATTTATGTGGTGAATATGGATGGCAAGAAAATTACACCTAATATCACTCATATTGAAGACCGTGCTCTTTATGGTAAAGCAGGAATGGATTTTGATTATTCAGACCGTTCTTGGTTTCAAAATCCGATTAAAACTGGAAAAGTTTTTGTTAGCGACCTTTATACATCACGCATCACCAACAGGCTCTGCGTGACTGTTTCAGGACCTATCCGCAATGAGCAGGACGAGATTGTTGGAATTCTTGGTGCTGATATTATGTTTGAGGAACTGGTCAAATATGATGAGATGGTTGAAAAAGAAAAGCTGGAAGAAGAGGAGGTTGTGGAGGATTGAAAAAGAGCTGGCTCAAAATACCTAAAAAAGGTGAAAAAATTGAGTGGCATCATAACAAGCTGATTGTTCCTGACCAATTGATTATCCCTTATATTATTGGTGATGGAACAGGTCCTGATATATGGCGCTCGGCAAAACCTGTTTTTGATACTGCGGTTGAGTGCGCCTACAATGGCACAAGAAAAATCCATTGGATGGAAATTCTTGCTGGAGAGAAGGCTTTTAAAAAAACTGGGAAATGGCTTCCTGAAGAAACCATTGAGGCGATAAGAGAGTTTCACCTTGCTATTAAAGGACCGCTTACTACTCCTGTTGGTGGAGGCATTCGTTCCTTAAATGTGCAGATTCGCCAATCGCTTGAGCTCTATGCCTGTGTAAGACCAGTTAAATATATTAAAGGAACTCCCAGCCCTATGCGTCATCCAGAAAAAGTTGATATGGTCATCTTTCGGGAAAATATGGAAGATGTTTATGCGGGAATTGAATGGGAGGCAAATTCTGAATCAGCAAAGCTCATCAGCAATTACCTACAAAAAAGATTTAAAATTACCCTGCCAGAAAACTGTGGAATTGGAATAAAGCCCATAAGCGAATTTTCCACCAAAAGACTGGTCAGAAAGGCAATTCAATATGCAATTGAAAACAAGCGAAAAAGCATTACATTGGTGCATAAAGGTAATATAATGAAATACACGGAAGGGGCTTTTGTCCGCTGGGGATATGAGCTGGCAGAAGAAGAATTTTCCGAGTATGTAATCACTGAAAAAGAGCTTCAAGAGAAATATAAAGGCGAGCTTCCTCAAGGGAAAATAGTTATTAAAGACCGAATTGCAGATGCAATGTTTCAGCAGGTTCTGCTCCGACCTGAGGAATATGATGTTATTGCCACGCCTAATCTTAATGGTGATTATCTTTCTGATGCGCTTGCTGCTCAGGTGGGCGGTTTGGGAATGGCTCCGGGAGCAAACTTTGGAGATAAAATAGCAGTTTTTGAAGCCACACACGGCACTGCTCCCAAATATGCAGGTAAAGATATGGTTAATCCCAGCTCGTTAATTCTTTCAGGAGCAATGATGTTTGATTGGCTGGGCTGGAAGGAAGTGGCACAGTTTATCAGAAAGGCGCTGGAAAAAACCATTAAAGCAAAAATAGTCACCTATGACCTTGCCCGTCAAATTAAAAATGCTCATAAAGTTAAATGTAGTGAATTTGGAAAGGCAGTGTGTGAGCAAATTAAGACTCTTGCTAAAAGGAAATGAGTGAGTTAGAGTCTGGCAAAGCCTTTCAGATTGCAAGTAAATTTTGCTTTCCACGCCTAAGTGGCACTCAGGGAGAAGTTGAGGCGCAAAAGATTGCCAAGCGCCTTTTTGAAAATATCGGCTTAAAACCTATTGAAGATGAATTTCAGGCAAGCTATTTGATGATTAACCTTTTTGCCCGCATTGCCCTTTTTCCTTTTGGTCTTTTTTTGCTTTTAGCAGGGATTTTTTATCAACATAGAAACCCGTTTCTTTCTTTAAGCTTTTTTCTGCTTGGCTTGAGCTTTGGTCTTGGCTTTGCTCTTTATTGCCAGAGCTCTCCCAAGTTTTTGGGCTGGAGAAAAAAGCACTGGACAAAAAATATCTTTGCCTGTATAGGAAGCGAAAACGCAAAACAGAATGTTTTAGTTGTTGCCCATTATGATTCTAAAAGCCAGATTTTTCCCGGCTGGCTCAGAGTTTTGGTTTATTATTTGGGCGGATTTTTCTCTTTAGCAATTTCTCTTTTAGGTATATATCTTTGTTTTGATTTGTGGAAGAATCAGATATTCCACCGTTTAGGTCTGGAAGCAACCATATTTACTGGCCTGGTAGATTTTCTTCCGCTTTTTAACCGAACAGCAAACCATTCCCCTGGTGCTGTTGATAATGCAGGTGCACTGGGAGTAGTTTTTGAGCTGGCAAGAATTTTCAAAGAAAAGCCTTTAAAACATACCCGGCTTTGGCTGGTCTTAACTGGAGCAGAGGAGTTGGGGCTTATTGGTGCAAGAGAATTTGTTGAAAAGCATCAGGCTGAGCTTGACCCCCAAAAAACTTTTGTTATCAATCTTGATGGTCTGGGAAGCGGTTATAAAATCTGCGCCCTATCACGGCTTGGCTTTCCGGGCAAAAAGACCTCGTCTCAGCTTAATCATCTTCTTTATCAGATATCTGAGCGAAGGGCTTTAAGATTTAAAATGATACGCGCCAGCATAGGCTTTAGCACCGATGCCTATCACTTTTTGAAAAAGGGTTATCAAACGATAAGCATTGGCTGTTTAAGCAGATATGTTCACACACCAAAAGACTCTGTTGAAAAATTGATTTCGCAAAATCTTGACGACCATCTAGATGTTTTAATTGAATTGATCGCTCATCTAGATGAAAAACAATGAACCCGCCTTACATTATCTCTGCCTCTCGCCGAACCGATATACCTGCCTTTTATAATGAGTGGTTTATTAACCGAATTCGGGCAGGCTTTCTGAAAGTTATTCATCCTTATTCTCGTAAAGAGCTGACCATTTCCCTTAAGCCAAAAGATGTTATTTGCATCGTTTTTTGGACCAAAAACTTTAAGCCAATGTTTAAATATCTAAATGAGCTTGAAGAAAAAAATTATTTTTACCTGGTTCATTACACAATTACTGGTCTTGGCAGGGAGTTTGAGCCAAGAGTTCCTGAGGTTGAAGAGGCGATTGAAACATTTATCAGGTTGAGTGAGCGGATTGGTTCTGAAAGAATCTTCTGGCGCTTTGACCCAATAATCATCACCAATAGAATTGGAGAGCAAGAAACCATAAAAAGATTTGAAGCAATTTTAAAAGAGCTTAAAGGCTACACCCGCAGGGTATATTTCAGCTTTGTTCAAATGTATGCACGGGTAAAAAGACGAATTAAACATTATGAAAAATCTACTGGCGATAAGGTGCTGGAGCCGAATTTAGAACTTAAACTTAAAATCAGCCATAGGCTCAAAAAGCTTGCGCACAGGCATAAAATTTCACTTTTTGCCTGCTGTGAGCCAGAGCTGGTCGGATTTGGAATAGAACAGGCTCACTGCATTGATGCAGGATTGATTTCTAAACTCACTGGTAAAACCTTTTCTGCTCCGCTCTCACCGAGCAGAAAATTCTGCGGGTGCTATTATTCTTTGGATATAGGTGCTTATGATACCTGCCCGCATCTTTGCTGGTATTGTTATGCGAACAGTCATCCTAAAATTGTGCAAAAAAGATTTGCCCAGCATAGTCCAAAAAGCGAATTTTTGTTAAAATATTAAAATCTGCTATGGAAGAAATAAAAAAAGATATTGAAAAAGCAGTGCTCTTTACTCTCAGCCCCTTTGCCAATACTGAGCTAATTGCTCAAATAAAAAACTGGAACTATGTAATAGATTTTTTATATAGCAGAAAACTGGCAGGTAGGTTTTACCGTCAGCTAAAACAAACCTCTTATCTTAGCCAAATCCCTTCCTTTATTGAGGAGAAATTAGAACAAATATATCATTTTTTTGCCATAAAAAATCAACTTTATCTTAATGAACTAGAAAAGGTCTGGAAGGCGCTTGAACAAGAAAAAATATTTTTGCTTGTTCTAAAAGGCACATCTCTTTTGCTCAAGAAATTTTACCAACTAGGAGAAAGATACCAGATAGATATAGATTTCTTTGTTGCTGATGGGGATAGAGAGAAAATCAGGCAGATATTAAAACCGCTCCGCTACTTTCCTGTATATCACTCTGACCATAGCTGGTGGAGCGAAGACCATTATGTTCTGGGCGAAGGTGGGGTTAGAGATGTTTTTATGGTTTCTTTGGAATTTCACTGGGACTTCAAGCCCCTGAATCAAAAATTCAACCAAGATTTAAAAGAGCTTTTTAAAGCAAACTGGGATTGGGTGGATTTTAAAGGAAATAAATATCGTGTTCCCAGCTCAGAGCTTCAGTTTTATCAATCAGCTATTCACGGATGCGCCTATCATCCTTTTGATTCCGCTTATTTTTGGAGCACTCTGCTTGATTTATCAGTAATCTTGGCAAAAGAAAAACTTGATTATGATTTTATTATTGAGGTGGCAAAAAAACATAGCCTTTCCGAACAGCTGGCAATTATTTTTTATATTCTTTGGCAAAAACTTGGACTTGGAGAAGAACTCTGGCAAAAAATCTCCCACCAGATAAAAATTAAAAATATTGTTCAAAAAACCTCTGAGCTACTCTGGCAGGTATTTTTAAGTCCATACCCTATTTCATTTGCCAATATATCTTTGGTGTTATCTAAGAGCAGTCTGAAGGAAAAATTAAAAGCAATTTCTGAGCTTTTAGGCGTAAGTAGTGGAGTTGGAGTAGCTGTCTCTGAAAAGAAGCTGACAGTAAAGCGACCCAGTGTTATTGAAAAATTAAAAAACCGCACAAGGGTCTTAACTAAAGATTTCATTAAGCTTTCCATCAATATAGCAAGACTATATCGTAAGACAGGATTTAAACCAATTCCTTAAAAGAAATTGGTAAGAAAAAGTTTTAGATTTTGAAATAAAGCTTGTGAAATTTTTACATCTAATCTAGGGGCTTGACAATTAATTGAAAATAATGTAATAATTTTAAGCAGTTTTTAATCGGAGCAATGAAGCTTAAAAATTATACAGTTTTAATTGTCCCTGACCATACTTCTCAGGTTAAGCGTTTTCGTTTAAGTCCTAAAAAAATAATTGGTCTGATTGCAGGAGGAAGCATAATTTTCTGTTTGCTGGTGTTTTTTGGATGTTATTTCTTTTTAAATTTTAGTGCTCGCAAGTCTCTTGAACAGATTAAATTAGAAAATCAGAACCTAAAGGTTCAATTTCGCACTTTGAGCCATCAGTTAACTGCTCTTCAAAATCAGCTGAACAGAATTAATGAGTTGGACCATAAAATCAGATTAGCTACTGGTCTGGAGAGAGCTAACCGTGAGATTATGGGAGTTGGTGGTCCTGAGCCTGAAACAAGCGCAATGAACCTTCTTCTTCCACCAGAGGAAGCTAATCGTGTGAGGAAAATTGCTCAAAAAATGGCTCAGCTTGACCTTGCAATGGATACCGAAGAGCTCAGTCTGGAAGAACTTAATTCATACATTGAAGATAATGAATCTATTATTCGTGCCACTCCTAGCATTTGGCCAGTTCGGGGATGGGTAACTAGCGAATTTGGAAGCAGGGTAAGTCCCTTTCATGAGGGAATTAAATTTCACGAGGGGATTGACATCGCTGCACCCACAGGCACTTTAATTCATGCTCCTGCTGATGGAATTGTCACTTTTGCTGGCTGGGAGCGTGGTTATGGAAATTTGATTATCATCAATCATGGTTATGGTCTTTCTACCAGATATGGTCATTGCGCAGATATTTTAGTTAAAAAGGGGCAAAGGGTAAAAAGAGGTCAGGTAATTGGCACGGTTGGTGCCACTGGGAGAGCAACTGGTCCGCATCTTCATTATGAGGTCCGTGTAAACGGAGTTCCTGTTAACCCACGCAAATATCTATTTTAATAATCCTTCTTAAGTCGGGGGAATAAAAGTGAAGGTCGGGATTATTTCCGATACCCATGACCATCTTGATAATTTAAGAAAAGCTCTGGAAATCTTTAAACAAAAAGGCTGTGAAAAAATCCTACACGCAGGAGATTTTGTCTCACCCTTTGTTTTCCGAGTAATCAAGGAATTTAATATCCCTTTGATAGGTGTGTTTGGCAATAATGATGGTGAGTGGATTTATCTTTTAAAAATGGCAGAAGGAGTGGGTGAGATTAAAAAAGGACCAATTGAAATTGAGCTTTCAGGAAGAAAAATTGCTCTTATGCATGAGCCTGTTTTTATAGAAGCGCTCAAAAAAAGCACCTACTTTGACCTTATTGTTTATGGTCATACTCATCAATCAGAGCTTCGGTCTGAGCCTGTTCTCACTATCAATCCCGGGGAGTGCTGTGGGTACCTTTCTGGAAGGGCAACAATTGCTATCTGCGACCTTGAGGAATTAAAAGCAGAGCTGGTTGAGCTTTAATCAAAAAACGCATAGCGAATAATGCACCAGATAGCGGTTATCCCGTCTCTCCATTTAATCTTTTTGCCCTCAGCATAGCTTCTTCCATTATAAGAAATGGGCACCTCAAAAATCCTTAACTTTCTTCTTGCGATTTTCATTGTTATCTCTGGCTCTATGCCAAAACGGTTTTGCTTTAATGGAATTGATTGAATCACCTCTCTTTTAAAAACCTTGTAGCATACCTCTATATCAGTGAGATTAAGGTTGCTGAAGAGATTGCTAACAAAGGTGATAAAACGATTAGCAAGATAGTGGTGAAAATAAAGCACTCTGTGCTTTTTGCCCAGAAACCTTGAGCCATAAACCACATCTGCCCAGCCTTTTTCAATGGGCTCAATCAGCTCCGGATATTCTTCTGGAAAATACTCAAGGTCTGCGTCTTGAATAATGACTATATCACCCTGACAGTGCTTAAATCCTGTTCTAATAGCAGCGCCTTTGCCTTGATTCTTCTTATGATAAAAAACTTTTATTCCTTCTCCCTCCAGCTCTTTGAGAATTTCTCTGGTGCCATCTGTGCTGGCATCATCTACAATGATAATCTCTTTGTCAATAGGAACATTTTTCACTCTTTCTATCACCTCTTTTATGTATCGCTCCTCATTGTAAACAGGAATTACAACACTTAGTTTAGGCATTTTTTCCTCTCATTAAAAAATTTTTGCATTATTTTAATCTCAATGACTTTCAGTTTCAAATCTAAAGTGAATTTGTCTGACAAATATATTTGTGCTAAAAACCAAATTAAATGGCAAAAAGACCAGAGCTTGGACAGATGCTCATCAAAGATGGGCTAATCACACCTGAGCAACTCAAAGAAGCGGTTTACAATCAGGTAATTTTTGGCGGAAGGCTGGGAACAAACCTGCTTGAGCTGGGATACATTGACGAAGAAACCCTTGCCCGATATCTTGCCCGCCAGCATAAAGTTAAAACCATTCGGCTTCAAGACCTAAGCAGAATCAGCCCAGCGGTAATAAAACTTATTCCCCGTAAGCTGGCTGAAAAATATCAGGTAGTGCCTGTGAGACTGGAAGGGAAAAAGCTTTATGTAGTAATGACAAATCCGAGTGAAATGGGAGCGCTGAGCGAACTCAGCTTTGTCACTGGTAAAACCATTATTCCTCTTGTCCTTCCTGAGGTGAGAATTTTTGAGCTTCTCAATCGCTATTATGGTATTGGAAGAGAGCTAAGATATATAAATATCGCTATGCTGGAAGCTGAGCGAAGAAAAAAGAAAGTAAAGCCGATTGCTAAAATCAAGCCAAAGAAAAAACCTATTCGTAAGGAAGAACCAAAGGAAAAAATTAAACTGGAGCCAGTAGAAGAACTAATTAGCGAGGAAGAATTCCAACAGCTGACAACTGAATATTTTTCTAAAAAAGAAATAAAAAATGAGGCGGTTGAGCCAGAGGCATCTGAGCAAAGTCTTGCATCTCCATTTGTTCAAAAGGCAAGGCAGCCTTCTCCAGCTTCTTATAAAGCGATTGTTCTTGCCATATATCGGCATTTGCTTAAGGCAGGGATAGGAGAAGAGATACCCCTAACAAGGCTTCAGAGCTTTTTAAAAACCTATGTAAAAAATGAACTTAAGGATTATATTCTTTCCTTAAAACCTCTTTATAATTTCCTCTCTCAGGAGGTAAATTTTTCTGAGGACAAAATCAGAGCTATTATTGATGGTCTTGTTGGTCTTGAGGAGCGTTTGGGAATAATTATGGTCAAGCCTGAAGAAGAAGTAGCTTTGGAAGAAGAAGCGCCAGAAGAAGTGGTTGAGCTGGAAGAGGTGGTGGAAGCGGAAGCAGAAAAAGCAGAGGAACTTAAGATTGAATACCTGCCTGAGCCAGAAGAAATAATCCCGGAGCCAGAAATCCCAGAGCTCAGTTTTGAGCAAGCTTCTCATAAACTTCTTGAAGAAACTCAAAATCGTGATGACCTGGCACGAGCGGTTTTAGGATTTGCCAAAAAATTTTTCAAAAGAGCTGTGCTTTTTACTGTCCGTGATAAGAAGGTGTTTGGCTGGCAGGGGTTTGGCGAAAAAATCAATCAATCTCAGGTGCAAAAATTATCCATTTCTCTTGACGAGCCCAGTCTTTTCAAAACAGTTGTTGAAACATCTTGCCATTATCTTGGACCGGTAATTTCTCAACCAGAAAATGAAAAATTCCTTTCTGCTCTGGGCGGGCTTAAGCCAGCCAGTGTGTTTTTAATCCCTCTTATTTGGGAAGAAAAGGTTGTTTATATACTTTATGGTGATAATGGCGATGGCAAAAATGTTCCTTTTGAAATCGGCGAGCTTTTAATTCTTGCTCAAAAACTTCCTTCTGCTATCCAGCGAATGATTGAGGAAAAGAAAAAGCAGTATCAGGTGATTCGGGGAGGAAAGGCATAATTATCTGCGCCAATGCTCTGCCCTTCTTGCAAAAAAGAAAAAATATTTCCAAAAGCTATTGGCGTATGTGCTGATTGTCTTCGGAAAAATCCTGACCAGTTCCTTCCTGAAATTTTGAAAAAACACGCTCAGCTACGGGCTCAGATGGGTCTTGTTCCCACACCACCAAAAGAACCACAAGGAAGAAAATGCTCTTGGTGTGTGAATAATTGTCAGATACCAGAAGGTGGGGTTGGCTTTTGCGGCGCTCGCCAAATGCAAAAGGGAAAAATTTATGGTGGAGTAAGATACGCATCGCTCAGCTATTATTTTGACCCTCTTCCCACCAATTGCGTTGCAGATTGGGTATGTCCTGCAGGCTCCAGCGCAGGGTATCCTGAATTTTCCTACTCACAGGGACCAGAATATGGCTATTATAACCTTGCGGTATTTTATCATGCCTGTACCTTCCACTGCCTTTATTGCCAGAACTGGCATTTTCGGAGAATGAATCCTCTTGAAAAATCCTTTAGCTTTGAAGAGCTGGCAGAAAAAGTTAATGAAAAAACCGCTTGCATCTGTTATTTTGGCGGAGACCCAACTCCTTATCTTGTTCATTCTATCCTTACAGGTAAAACTGCCCGTAAGAAAAACCCTAATAAAATCTTGCGAATCTGCTGGGAGACCAATGGTGCTATGAACCAGCGCTTTTTAAAGCCAATGCTTCAGCTCGCTATTGAAAGCGGTGGTATTATTAAGTTTGACTTGAAAGCTTGGTCAGAGTCTGTGCATCTCGCTTTAACAGGCACCACCAACCGCCAGACCCTTTCCAATTTTTCCTGGCTGGCAAAAAAATCAAAGGAATATGCAAGAAAAAGAGGCTATCCTGTGCTGGTAGCAAGCACGCTTTTGGTGCCAGGATATATTGATGCCAAAGAGGTGGGCGAGCTCGCCAAATTCATTGCCCAGCTTGACCCAGATATCCCTTATGCCCTTCTCGCCTTTCACCCAGATTGCTATCTAACTGACCTTCCTACTACCAGCCGAGCTCAAGCTGAGGAATGCGCCCAGCAAGCCTCAAAAGCAGGATTAAAAGAAATACGCATCGGAAACATTCACCTGTTATGGTAGGTTATTTAATATAACCCAGTGAGCGAAGTCTTTGTTTTATTGCCTCTCTTTCTAAAGGGGAAAGCTTTTGCTTTTCCATACCTTTCTGATAAAGCTTTTTGTTCTCATCAATCCATTGAAAAAGAATCTCTTTAAGAGAAATAAACTCAGGCAGGTTAGGTGCATAAATATTATTCTTTTCCAATGGGTCAGTAGATAAATCATAAAGCTCAAATTTCTCTCTTTCTGGCTGATAGATGAGCTTGTAGTTTTGCTTTCGCACTGAATATACATATCTACCAATTCCGCCTTCGGTGAAGATAGGTTTAGTTGGTGGAAGCTGAGAAGAATTGATTATCTCCCAGAGATTTCTTCCTTTATCATCAGGCTGTGTAGGAATGCCAATAAATCCGCAGATGGTGGGAGTAAGGTCAATTAACTCTACAGGAAAATCAACCTCTTTATGACTAAGACCAGCTCCCCAGAAGATAAGGGGCACTTTTAGAAGCTCCTCATAAAGGGTTTTTCCGTGCTGATTATCTCCATGCTCCCAGAATTCTTCTCCATGGTCAGCAGTAAATACTACCAGCGTATCATCAATTAGATTTTGCCTGCGCAATGTTCTAATAATCCTTGCTATCTCATCATCAAGGTGCCTTACTTCTGCAAGGTAAAGCTCTTTAACATACCTTTTGCTTTCTTCATCATCCCTGCCAATCTTTTGTCTTAAAACTTTGTTTATCAATTCCTGATGGAAGATATCGTCAGCAGTGCCCCACCCATAAGGCGGGTGAATAAAGCCTTTGTAATTCAAATGCGAAATATAGCTTTTCGGTGGCTCATAAGGGTCGTGTGGGTCCATATAATGGATGTAGAGGAAAAAGGGCTTTTGTGCTTTTTTACTTTGCAAAAATTCAATTGCTTTATCTGTCAAAATTCGGCAGGTATCAGGAAAAATTCTTTTATGTAGATAAATTAAAGCAAACCTTTGCCAGAAAAGAAAAGCAGGAAGATAACCAAAAAGCCGATGAAATCTTACCTTGTGATGATGAAGATAGACTTTATCAAATCCTTGTAAATAACCATTCCTATAACACACAACCCAGTTGCTGATAAGACCATAAGTGTAATAACCATAATTACGAAACCGCTCTGCCAGAAGATAAAAAAAAGACGGAATTATAAAAACACTAGGGCTGTGCCTAAAAACTCCTGGATATTGGGAACTAAATATACTGGCAACAGATGGTGCTGTCCAAGAAGCCTGTGAATAAGTTTTTTTAAACCAGATGCCTTCCTGCGCCAGTTTATCTAAATTAGGCGTCTGATTTTCTCCGCCATAAATCCCCAACGCATCTGCACGGCAGGCATCTGCCAAAATTAAAATAATATTTTTGGGATTGCGAGCGCTTCCCTTATTTTTATCGCTTTTTTCTGAAGATTGAAAAAACAAAGGCATAATCAAAAAAACACCCACAAAAATCAGCCAGACAATTCTTAGCCACCTGATATTCTTCTTAAGAAAGAACAGCCCCAGCCCAAAAATTGCAAGAAAAATAACACCTGCCAGTGGTAAGAAAATAAGCCTGATTTTAAGACTGGGAGCAATACTTACAAAAATTAGCAGGATAAAATTCAATCCTGAAATTAACCCTGCCCAAATAAAAATGTTTAAAAAGCTTTTCTCTTTTAAATCCCCTCCAATTCTTTCCCAAAGCCAGTAAATAGAAAGTCCAATTAAAACTGAACCCAAAAGAAGTCCAGCTAGCCCCAACCCTGTCATCCAGTCATTGGGGAAATAAAACAGGCAGGGAAGGATAAAGAAAAAAAGAGTTCCCACACATATTCCACAAGCAATTGAAGGAGCTTTATCTTTACTAATAAAACCAATCGCTGAAAGAACCACCAAAAATAAAAATAATCCTATTCCCAAAATAGTAAAAATACCCTGTGCAAAAAACATAGCCTGAAAGGCATCGTAAATTTCCCTGCGGGTATAAAGCGTGGGAGAGATGAGTATGCCCATTCCATAATCAGTCAAGCCCAAAAGCCATACTCCAAACATACAGCCCGCTAATATCCAAAACCAACTAGAAAAAGAGTGTGCGGTGCCCGAATTCTTTTCTGCCTTCATACTATTCCTCACGAATTTTAAGCCCGCTTGCTTCTACTGCACGCTTGATTTCGTCCAAGCTGGCACCGTCTTCTATGGTGGAAAGGTCGCCAAGTTTTGCGCCCTCGCAAATCGCTTTAAGCACCCTTCTCATCACCTTGCCCGAGCGGGTCTTGGGAAGCATACGGACAAACTCCAGCTCCCTCGGCGCAGCTACAGGACCAATCTTCTCCCTGACCAGATTGATTATTTCCTTTCTCAACTCCTCATTTGCTTCCACTCCTTCTTTAACAACTACAAAAGCAACAATTGCCTGCCCTTTTACCTCATCTTTTACACCTATAGCGCTTGCTTCTGCCACAGCAGGATGTCCGCTGATTACCTCTTCAACCTCTCTGGTTCCAAGTCTGTGCCCAGCAACATTAATTACCTCATCAGCCCTGCCCAGAACAAAGAAATATCCATCCTTATCCTCAATAGCATAATCACCTGTATGATAAAGGAGCTTATCCGGATATTGCTTCCAATAAGTTTCTAAAAATTTCTCGTCTTCTCCCCAGATGGTCTGAAGAGTTCCCGGCGGAATGGGTGGATGAGCAACCAAAAATCCCTTGGTGCCCTTTGGCAGAGGCTCACCTTTTTCATTAACCACCTCTAGCTTCCATCCCATACAAGGCTTGGTTGGACTACCTGGTTTAATGGGCAAAAGCTCCAAGCCAGCAAAATTGGATAAAATTGGCCAACCGCTTTCTGTCTGCCAGTAGTGGTCAATCACGGTTTTTCCCAAAGTTTCTGTTGCCCATTTCCAAGTGAACTCGTCCAAAGGCTCTCCAGCAAGGAAGAGATAGCGGAGAGATGAAAGGTCGTGCTCTTTAATCCATTTATCTGGGAATTTTCTTAGTATTCTTAAAGCAGTGGGAGCGCTGAACATAACATTCACTTTGTTGCGTTCCACCACTTCCCACCATATTCCCGGATTGGGAGTATCAGGCGTGCCTTCGTAAACAATAGTTGTAGCGCCAACAATCAATGGCGCATAAACAATATAGCTGTGCCCAACCACCCAGCCGATATCTGAAGTTGACCAATAAACATCGCCTGGACCCGTTCCGTAAATTTTTTCCATTGAATCGCTAAGCGCAACCAAATAGCCACCCGTATCCCTTACCACACCTTTGGGCTTACCGGTTGTGCCTGAAGTATAAAGAATATAACTCACTTCATTGCTTTCCAACCAGACTGGCTCCACCTTTGCATCCTCTGGAACTTCCTTAATCGCTTCCTGCCAGACCAAATCCCTGCCATCAACCTTGTTCCAAGGAACAATGCCACGCTCAAAAACCAAAACCTTCTCAGGCTTGGCTTCTGCTACCTCTAAAGATTTATCCACGATTTCTTTAAGCCTTACTTCTTTTCCTTTTCTTTTTCCTGCCTCTGCACAGATGAGGAGCTTGGGCTTGGCATCATCTATACGGTCGGCAAGCGCTTCATAACTGAATCCTGCAAAAACCACCGAATGAATAGCACCAATGCGCACACAACTGAGCATAGCAACAACCGCCTCTGGAATCATCGGAAGATAAATTATTACTCGGTCGCCCTTCTCAATCCCCAGCTTTTTTAGCAAGGCAGAAAAGCGGTTTACTTCTTTATAAAGCTCGTTATATGTGATGACTTTTCGGCTCTGTGTTTCAGGGCTTTCCCAGATTACTGCTGGCTGGTCTCCTCGCTCGGTCAGGTGCCGGTCAATAGCATTATAGCAAAGATTGGTCTCCCCGCCAACGAACCAGCGGTAAAAAGGCTCACGGGAGCGGTCTAAAACTTTCTCCCATTTCTTTTTCCAATAAACCTTTTCAGCTGCTTCTGCCCAGTATCCTTCAGGGTCTTTGATTGAGCGCTCCCAGGTCTCAAGATATATTGCCATTTTCAACCTCCCGATTGAATTTTTTTCTCTTCCGTGAAAAAATTACCAATCTTTTACTGATAAATCAAACACTGATACTTTTTTTGTTAGTCCATTTAACCTATCATATTTTAAGAAGTATAGTTCATTAAGTAATTAAGGTAATTATAGCTCAGTAAGCAGAAAGGAGGGTAAAAATGGCAAAAAGAATGAAAGCTGTAGTTTTAGAAAAGCCCTTCACGCTTCGGGTTCGTGAGATTCCCTGGTTTGAGTTCACCAGCCCTGATGAGGTAATGCTTAAGGTAGAAGCTTGTGGAATTTGCGGTTCTGACCTTCGCTATTATCAAGGTGAAAACCCTTGGGCGCTTCATACACTTGGGGTAGAAAAGCCCAATCCACCTAACATTGTTCTCGGACACGAATATGCAGGAGAGGTGGTGGAAGTAAATGATTCTTCAAACCAAGATTTAATTGGCAAGCGGGTTGCTGTGCTTTGTTTTAAGGTCTGCGGAAAATGCGATTATTGCCGAACAGGCAGGGAAAATCTCTGTAAAAATACCATTCATATGGGACACGGTCAGGGCTGGGGAGAGCGTGAGTTTTATCCTGGTGCTTATGCAGAATACTGCCTTGCTTGGGCGCATCTGGTTTATCCTCTTCCAGAGTGGGTCTCAAGCGAAGAGGCAGCAATGCTTGATATCCTTGCAGTTGGGCTTCATGTAGCTAAAAGAGGAAGAATACGAGAGGGCTCGTCCATACTTTGTCTTGGGTGTGGTCCTGCGGGAAATGCAATTATGCAGTCAGCAAAGCTTTTAGGAGCAAGCAAAACAATCATCACCGATATCTCACCAGTCGCCTTGAAAATCGCAGAAGAATGCGGAGCAGATGTAATCATTGATGCCAGCAAAGAAGATGTCAAGGAACGGGTTTTAAAGGAAACGCAGGGAAAGGGCGTGAGCGCAGTTTATGACTCAATCGGCACTGAGGAGAGCCTGCTTTTAGGAATGGAGCTTCTTGAAGAAGGCGGAACTTTGGTGAATATGGCGGTTCATTCGGGCGAAATTAAATTCCCAGCACTTCGCCTGAGTGGAGAGCGCTCTATTTGCACCTCAAGCAATTTTAGAATTTTTGAGTTTCAATCTGCGCTAGATTTTCTGGCAAATGGTAGATACAATGTTAAACCTTGGATTACCCATCGCTTTTCTCTGGATGATGTTCAGCGAGCTTTTGACCTTCTTTTAAGCGAGAAAAAGCAGGCATTTAAAGTGGTGCTTATTCCTTAATAACCCTGCTCTTTTTGCCTTTCAATTGACAGAAAAAATATGTTTGAGTAAGATTTTTTCAAAATTTCAGGAGGAGAGGCGATGAAAAAAATAGCTGGATGCGTGCTGGTTATATGGGCTTTGATTGTGGGAACAGTAGCTTTTGCAGAAAGTTCAAAAGAGCCTCAATTCAGAATTAAATTTGACATAGACCATCCTCAGTTAGTCGTCACCGCTGAATATATGACCATAGATGAGCTCCTTGACCCCAAGGTAATTCGCCTCGCCAAAAAATATAACCTTTTGGTTGCTCCTTGCATCTGGCCTGAGGATTTGGGTGAAGAGCTTCATCATCTGATGGAAGTCTATGAGCAAAACGGAATTCAGCTTATCTTTTGGCCACAGCTCTCTCGTGACCACTGCCTTTATATGAACAAAGAATATGCTGAGGAATATCTGGCATATTTGGACGCTATTTATGCTTGGGCAGACAAATACGGACATCATATTGATGCTTTAATCGTTGACATAGAGCCACCAGATTGCCAGCCCGGTTCTAATCTTGGTCCTTTTTGTGGTAAGGAAGCGGAAAAAGACCCAGAGCGAAAAAAACTCTGCGACCTAATAAGACCAATGATGCAGGAGCAAACTTTGGGCACAATCTTAAAGGCAATGGGAAAAAAGAGCTTTAAAGAATCCATACCAAAGTTTCAGGCAGTTTTGGATAAGCTCCACGAGCATGGCACGGTCGCGATTTCCACTGCTATGGACTATGCAGCGGTAGACCTTGCTATTAACCGACCAGTTCTCCAAGACCTAGCAGGAGGACCAAGCCTGCTTATCAACTGGGATGTCTACTCGTTTATGAACTTCGGGACTGCAAACTATGATGCCCTTAAACACATTGGCTTTAACCGCAATGATGTCCGCTATCTTTCCTATCTTCTCTCCAAAGTGATTTACAAGCACTATGGCACCAAGGTGGGAATGAGCATTGGACAGACCATTCCTGGAGAGGGGCACGCATCGGTTTATACAGAGCCTGAGCCTCTTGGCTTAGATGCCAGCGCCATCAAAGCTTCGGGAATTATCCATTTTGCCATTTATGACCTTCAGGGAATTGTTGATAAGCCCAACCCAGATGCCTGGGTTCTAGCAGTTAAAGATGCTCCACCCAAAAAGCCAAAGTTCAGCCTCAAAGCTGTTATGCTCTGGAATACTATCAAAACCGGGGCTTGGATTCTCCAGGCATATCGGGTTTTAAACGGGAACTAATCCTAAAAAATAAAAAGTGTTAGGCAGTTAAAGAGTAGTAGTTTAAGCTCAAGGAGGTCAAAAATGGAAAGAACTCTTGCCATTATCA
>CAZQJX010000049.1:0-17448 GCA_964592965.1 uncultured bacterium | reverse complement strand
ATATCTCTAGTGAGCTTTTTGGGCTACCTGAAGTCTGATCAGGGCGCGCTGGAGAGCGGTTTGAGCTTCTATGAATTCCCACTCTTCCTTGAGAGGGTCTAGCTTTTTCAGTTTTTCTTCTGCTCGCTTTTTAGCTCGCTTTGCCCGTTCCACATCAATTTCAAAGCTGAGCTCGCAGGCTTCTGCTAGTATTCTCATTGAATCATAATCTATTTCACAAAATCCTCCACTAATAGCTGCATATTGCCAGGTATCACCCTGTCTGAATCTCATCTCACCGATTTTTAGTATAATAAGATAAGGCTCGTGCCCTCTAAGCACACCAAATTCTCCTTCCCATCCTGGAGCATAAACCTCTTCTACCTCTCCCTGAAAAACAATTCTTTCAGGAGTGATGATTTCCAGCCTGAATTTTTCCATAATTAAACTCCGATTCAGGCAGCCAATTTTTTGGCTTTATCAAGCACTTCGTCAATAGTTCCTACCATATAAAAAGCCTGCTCAGGAATATCATCAAGCTTGCCTTCTACAATCAGCTTAAATCCCTCAATGGTATCTTTAACCTTTACATATCTTCCCTGCCTTCCTGTGAACTGCTCTGCAACATGGAACGGTTGAGATAAAAAGCGCTGGATTTTCCTTGCCCTGGCAACAATCAGTTTATCCTCATCGCTCAGCTCGTCCATTCCCAAAATGGCAATTATATCTTGCAGGTCTTTGTATTTTTGAAGGATGCGCTGAACCTCACGGGCAACATAATAATGCTCCTCGCCAACAACCTGCGGGTCAAGGATTCTGCTGGTGGAATCAAGAGGGTCAACCGCAGGATATATTCCCAGCTCTGCCAGCTGTCGGGAAAGAACTGTTGTTGCGTCCAGATGGGCAAAGGTGGTTGCTGGTGCTGGGTCTGTAAGGTCATCAGCAGGAACATAAATTGCTTGCACACTGGTGATGGAGCCTTTTTTGGTAGAGGTGATTCTTTCTTCCAGCTCGCCAAGGTCTGTGCCCAGAGTGGGCTGGTAGCCGACCGCACTCGGAATCCTTCCCAAAAGCGCACTTACCTCTGAATTCGCCTGAGTAAAACGGAAAATGTTATCTATGAATAAAAGCACATCTTGACCTTCTTCATCTCTGAAATATTCAGCTACGGTAAGCGCAGTAAGACCCACCCGGGCACGGGCTCCTGGGGGCTCATTCATCTGTCCATAGATAAGAGAGGCTTTGGAGATAACACCGCTTTCTTTCATCTCCAGCCAAAGGTCGTTTCCTTCACGGGTGCGCTCTCCCACGCCTGCAAAAACTGAATATCCGCCGTGATGCATAGCAACATTATGAATAAGCTCCATAATGATTACGGTTTTTCCCACACCAGCACCGCCGAAAAGCCCGATTTTACCGCCTTTCATATATGGCTCAAGAAGGTCAATTACTTTAATTCCTGTCTCAAACATTTCCACCCGGGTGTCTTGGTCAGTGAAGCTTGGAGCAGGCCGGTGAATGGGTAGGTATTTATCGGTTTCTATGGGCGGACCTTCATCAACAGGCTTTCCCACCACATTTAAAATCCTTCCCAAAGTTGCCTCTCCTACTGGAGTTTTAATAGGCTCGCCGGTGTCTTTAACTTCCATTCCTCTGACCAGTCCATCAGTAGTATCCATAGCAATGCACCTGACAGTATGCTCTCCCAGATGCTGTGCGACCTCAAGCACGAGATTGTCTGGCTCATCGCTTATGGCAGGATTGGTAGTGACCAGAGCGTTATATATTGGCGGAAGTTCACCACCTTCAAACCTTACATCAACCACCGGTCCAATCACCTGCACGATTTTTCCCACTCGCATTTTAACCCTCCTTACTTTTTAAGCGCTTCTGCTCCTGTGATTATATCTAAAAGCTCTTTGGTTATTGCCTCTTGACGGGCACGGTTCATTTGCAGGGTTAGCTTTTCTATCATCTCACCAGCATTTTGAGTGGCAAGGTCCATAGCTGTCATTCTTGCACCCATCTCACTGGCACGGGTCTCCAGCATTGCCTGAAAAACCTGCATTCTGATTTGACGGGGAAGAAGCTCATTTAAAATGGTCATTTCATCTGGCTCATAGCGATACTCAACAGCTATAAGCTCAAGCCCTTCTTTGGGCTGAAAAGGAAGTAGCTGGGAAAGGGTAGGGCGGTGAATCAAAGGGCTTTGAAAGACCGAATAAATCATATAAACCGCATCTGTATCTCCTGAAAGAAACCTTTTGATAATCTCATCAGCGATAGTCCGAGCTTTTTCAAACCCAACCTCTCTCTCTGGATTAAAATATTTTTGAACTATTTTTACTGGTCTTTTGGAAAAATAATCTATGGCTTTTTTGCCAATGAGCACCAAAGAGATTTCCTTTTCCCCAGAGTTTTCCGTTATAAACCGCTCAGCCCGCTTGATAAGATTTTCATTAAAGGCTCCGCAAAGACCTCTATCTGAGGTGAAAAGAACCAGCTCTATTTTTTTCTCCTCTCTTTGTCTGAGCAGTGGATGCTCCTCACGGGGTATCCTTAAAACAAGCCGTGCGATGGTCTCATCTAAAGCTTTTGCATAAGGTCGGGTTGATTCCACCTCTGCCTGGGCTCTGCGAAGCTTGGTGGTTGCAATCATATACATAGCACGGGTGATTTGCTGAATGTTCTTTACGCTTTGAATCCTTCTTCTTATTGCCCGCAGGCTTGGCATTTTATCCCATCCTTAATTAAAGTTATACTTTAAATTCTTTTTTAAACTCCTCAAGAACTTTATTGATTTTTTCTTCAAGCTCATCATCAATCTCTTTTTTCTCTTTAATTTGCTTTAAGATTTCAGGGTGATGTGTCTCAACAAATTTGAATAGCTCTTTTTCATATCTGCTTATAGCTTCCACAGGATATTCATCCAGCCAGCCGTTTGTTCCTGCATATATTATTAAAATTTGCTTTTCCACAGGCATTGGCTGATATTGAGGCTGTTTTAAAACTTCCATAAGGCGTTCCCCACGCCTGAGCATCTGGAGAGTGGCTTTGTCTAGGTCAGTTCCGAACTGGGCAAATGCTGCCATTTCTCGGTATTGGGCAAGGTCCAGCCTGAGCGAGCCGGCAACCTGCTTCATTGCTTTAATCTGTGCATTTCCACCAACCCTGCTCACGCTCAAGCCAACATTTACTGCTGGACGAAAGCCTGCATAAAAAAGGTCGGTTTCTAGGTAAATCTGACCATCGGTTATGGAGATAACATTGGTAGGAATATATGCAGAAATATCTCCTGCCTGTGTTTCAATTATGGGAAGAGCAGTTAGCGAGCCACCACCGTGCTCATCATTGAGTTTAGCAGCCCGCTCCAGAAGGCGTGAATGCAGGTAAAATACATCTCCGGGATAGGCTTCTCTTCCGGGCGGTCTTCTCAAAAGAAGGCTCATCTGCCTGTATGCCTGAGCGTGTTTGGAAAGGTCATCATAAACAACAAGAGCGTGCCTGCTTGTATCACGGAAATATTCTCCCATTGTGCATCCTGCATAGGGAGCAAGGAACTGAAGCGGGGCAGGCTCGCTGGCAGTTGCTGAGACAACAGTTGTATATTCCATAGCTCCCATTTCTTCCAGCTTGGCAACCACACGAGCAACTGTGCTCTGCTTTTGACCGATGGCAACATAAATGCAATATACATCAGTATCACGCTGATTGATGATGGTATCTATGGCAAGCGCGGTTTTCCCAGTCTGGCGGTCGCCGATAATAAGCTCACGCTGACCTCGTCCAATGGGTATCATAGAATCTATGGCTTTAAGACCTGTCTGAAGAGGTTCTTTAACCGGCTCTCTCCAGACAATTCCGGGTGCCTTAAGCTCCACTCGCCTGAATTCTTTAGCCTCTATTGGACCTTTTCCGTCAATGGGCTGACCAAGCGGATTGACTACCCGCCCAACCACCGCCTCTCCAACAGGTACCTCAACAATTCTTCCTGTGCGTTTGGCTATATCGCCTTCCTTAATGTATCGGTCTTCACCAAAAATAGCCACACCAACATTGTCCTCTTCAAGGTTAAGTACCATTCCATAAACGCTAGAGGGAAATTCAATCAGCTCTCCTGCCATACAGTTTTCAAGACCATAGATTCTGGCAATTCCGTCTCCTACTGAGACCACCACCCCGGTTTCTGCCATTTCTATTTTTTTGCCAAATTTTTCAATCTGCTGTTTAAGGATTTCGCTAACTTCCTCAGCACGAATTTCCGGCATTTTTCTCCTCCCCGCTTATATTCCTTTTAGCTGGTCTTCAAGCATCTTTAGCTGAGCCCTGATAGAGCCGTCCATAAGAATGCTTCCTACTTTTACCTTAACTCCGCCAATCAGCTCCGGGTCTGTAAAAAACTTAGCCACTACCTTTTTGTTGAGCTTTTTCTCCAAAATATTTATTAATTTTTCTTTTAATGAGGAATCAATTTCTTGGGCAGAATAGACCTCTGCTCTTGCAATGCCAGAAAGCTCATCTGAAAGCTGTTCATATACCCTTGCAATGCGATTAATAATGGCAAACCGCCTCTTTTGATTAAGGAGAAGTAAAAAATTGGTCATAAGCTCAGTTAAATTAAGCTGACTGGAAAGGGTTTTTATGATATTTTCTCGCTCCTCTGGCAAAATTTGCGGACTTAAAATTTGATGAAACAATTCAGGATACTGCTCAAAAAATCCCACCAGCGATTTCAGCTCAGCGCCGAGCTCTTCAACCTGGTTCTGCTCCTTTGCCAGCATAAGTAGGGCACGAGCATAACGCCTTGCTACGCTATCCCAGCTTGCCACTCTCCACCTCCTTGATGTACTCCTCAAACAGGCGCTTTTCATCTTCTGGCTTTATCTGGGAACGAATAAACTGCTCTGCCAGCTCTAAAGCCTTTTTAACCGCACTTTGATAAAGCCGAGCTTGCGCACTTTTTATCTCCTGCTGGGCAGTGAATTCAGCTTCGTTTTTTATCCGCTCTATCTGGCGCTTTGCTTCCTTTAAAATCTGCTCCCGCTCAAATTCACCTTCTTTTCTTATCCGCTCTCTTATTTGGGAGATTTCTTTTTCAAGCTGGGAAAGCCTCTTTTGATATTCAGCATATTCTTCCTCTATTTCCTTGAGCCTCTTTTCCGATTGCTCAATCTGTTCAGCTATCTCTTGGTGCCGTGTCTGGAAATATCTTTTAAACCTCTCTTTGGCAAGGTAATAGACCAATGCGCATAGAACAATAAAATTTGCTGGCTGAAAGCCATCTGCCCAAGGATTATGCGAACCTTTGGCTTTGAAAAACAGGCTCAATCCCACGCCCACAATCAAAGCTATCAAAAACCATCCCAGAAGCGGATGCCAGAGCTTTTTTAATATGGATTTTTTTCCTGTCATTTTTTACCCACTGATTTTCCTTCCCAATATCTGCTCAGCAATCTTTTGAGCAAGATTTTCTGCTTCCTGCTCCAGTTGGCTGAGAGCGGTTTTATATTCCAAAGCAATTTTTTCCCTTAGCTCTGCAATCATTTCATTAGCCTGAGAGCGGGTTTTTTGAATTAGCTCTTCCTGCTGGCGAAGGAATTTTTGCTTGAGCTTTTCTTCTTCTTTCTGTGCCCGCTCTTGGGCTTTTTCCAGCTCCTGATTGAGCCTTTGCGCTAATTCATTTACCTGCTTTTCCAGCTCCTGGGCTTTTTTCCTTTTTCCTTCAATTGCTTCTTCCCGCTCCTGCCAGATTTTAAGAACAGGTTTGAAAAGAAACTGATTGAGAATAATCACCAAGAAAAGAAAGATAAAAAGCTGAACAAAAAAGCTATAGTTTAAACTGATCAATTTCTGCTCCCTTTCAAATTATCAGATTTAAACTATCGCCAATCTTTTAATTTTTCAAACGAAGAATGCAAAAGTAACAAGAACAAAAATAGGAAGAAGAATAGCACCAGACCAAAGCATATATCCAAAGAAGCTGGGCATTTTAATTCCATTCTCTTCAGCTATGGCTTTGACCATAAAGTTTGGTCCGTTGCCGATATATGTATTTGCGCCCATAAAAACAGCACCACAGGAAATAGCTTCTAAGATGATATGACTAACACCAATTCCTGAATGGAGAATAACATCAGGTGGGAGGTTGAGTCCTTCTGCTAGACTTAAAAATACCAGATAGGTGGGGGTGTTGTCAAGGAAACTGGAGAGCATTCCTGTCATCCAGAAGAAGTGCCAAGGCGCATTTACTCCCATCTGAGCACCGTGAAGCCGAAGGAGCTGAAGCGCAGGAACCATTGTCACAAAAATACCAAAAAACAAAACCGCAACCTCTATAATCGGGTCAAAAGTAAAATTGTGCGCCTCACGAACGCCTTTGGGTGTAGTGAACCAAGAGATAAAGCAAAGTGCTATCATTCCCAGCTCACGCCAAGGGCTTTGCACCTCAAAATAAATTATAGCAACCACGCAGGCAAGCCAGAGAAAATTTATCTTGCCGTGAAGCTTGAGGGGAAGAGCATATTTTTCATCCCAGCGTTTTACTTCTTCTGATTCCTTGCGCCAGTAGTAAGAATCAATAAGCCAGTAGATAAAAAGGAGCAAGCCAGAAGTTGGTAGCCACATCTTCCAGAGCCGAAAAGTCCAGATAAAAGGAACTCCTCTAAGATAGCCCATAAACAGTGGCGGGTCGCCAAGTGGAGTTAAAGAACCGCCAATATTCGCGACCAGAAAGATAAAAAAGATAATGGTATGAACCACATATTTACGGGCAGAATTTGTGGTAATAAGTGGTCGGATTAAAAGCATTGCCGCGCCAGTTGTGCCGATAAAGCTGGCAAGAACAGTGCCTATCCCCAGCAAAATGACATTATTTCTTGGTCGGGCATAGATATTTCCGTGAAGGTAAATCCCGCCTGAAATAATAAAAAGCGTGCCCAAAAGAACAATAAAAGAAATATACTCATGCATCTCGTGGGCAAGGGCGTGCCAGTCGTTTACGAGGATGTAAATTCCAAATGGTATGGCAAGGCCAAGGGAGACAATAGCTTTGTTTAAATTAGATTCCCACCATTTCTCAGCAATCAAAGGGATAACCGCTATTGCAAGGAGCATAAGGGCAAAACCGATTGGGCTCCAAAGAGGCGGGTCCCAATTAGAAAGCTCTGCAGATTCCTCACCAGCTTCTTTATTAGAAGTTGAAATTGAATGAGTTTCTTCAGTTTTTGTGCTTGCCAAAAGGATTTTTGAGCTGAAAAAAATATTAGAAGGATTTGAGCGTTGAGCAAAGGCGCAAAAAGAAAAAAGTAAAAATAAACACAAGAAAATAATAGTTTCTTTTATGGCTTTTAAGAGCATTTGCCTACTCCTTAAAAGTTTTTTGAACTACTCTTTTTTTATTTCAGTTTGAGTTGTGGACTTTTGCTTTACCTCTGACATTTGACAATTACCATCAAAGACCGCGCCTTCCTGAATAACAAGCGCTTTGGTGGAGATATTTCCAGTCAATTTTGCTGGCGCAAGAAGCTCAACTTTTTTCTCCGCCTTTATGTTTCCTTTAAGCTTTCCGCTAATAATCGCACTATCCACCCATACATCTCCTTCAACCTCTCCATTTTCGCCAATGATTAATTTTCCCTTAGAATGAATCTCTCCTTTAAATTTACCATCAATTCGCACCGTGCCTTCAAAAACCAGCTTGCCTTCAAACTGGCTTCCTCTGCCCAAAAGAGCATTGAGCTCGCGAGAGGCGAGCGAGGCTTCCTCTTTACGCATAATTTCCCTCCTTATCTGCTTCTGCTCGGGTTCGGCTTTTTCCTTTTTATCTTTTGCAAATAAAGCCAATTATTCTCTCCAGCTCATCAGGATTTTTAAAATGGATTTCTATTTTACCAGAGCCTTTTGAACGAGCAAGAACCCGCACCTTTGCACCGAGCAGGGTTGCTAGTTTTTGCTCAATCTCTCTGGTAAAAATTTCCACTTGCAACTTTTTGGGCTTTTTCTTTTTTTCACTTAAAAGTTTTTGAGCAAGAGCTTCTGCCTGGCGAACACTTAATCCCTGCCTGATTATTTTTTGGAAAAGCATTTTAATTTTTGCAGAAGAATCCAAAGAGAGCAGGGCACGGGCATGACCTGCTGATAGCCTTCCTTTTTCTATCTCTGCCTGAATTTCTCTGGGAAGCTTAAGAAGGCGCATTGTGTTGGCGATAGTGCTTCGGTCTTTTCCTAAAAGCTCAGCAAGCTCTTCCTGAGTAAGTTTGAAATCCTCAATCAGCTTTTTAAAAGCCTTTGCTTCTTCAATGGGGTTTAGGTCTTTTCGCTGGAGATTCTCAATCAGGCTGAGCGCCAATGCCTGCTGTTCATCTACCTCTTTGATAAGGGCAGGAACTTTTTTCAAGCCTGCAAGTTTTGCTGCTCTAAATCTCCGCTCGCCAGCAATCAGTTGATAGGAATCATCATCAGGGAGTTTGCGGACCAAAAGTGGCTGTAAAATCCCTTGTGATTTAATGGAATCTGCCAGCTCTTTTAATGCTTTTGGGTCAAAATCTTCACGGGGCTGGCTGGGTGAAGGCTGGATTTTTTCCAGCTCTATATAAACCAGCTCCCCGTGCTCACCCCCGCTGGGAATGAGTGCATCTAAACCTTTTCCTAGGGCTTTTCTTGGCGTCATTATTTAAGCCTTTTTGCTAAAAATTCTTCAGCTAAAGAAAGATAGCTTTGCGCTCCGGAGCTGGTAATATCATACAGGATAATTGGCTTTCCAAAGCTCGGTGCCTCTCCCAGACGGACATTTCTTGGAATAATCGTCTTATAGATGAGCTTTGGAAAATGTTTTTTAAGCTCCTCAGCTACCTGCCAAGAGAGATTATTTCTTCGGTCAAACATAGTGAGCAAAATTCCTTCTATTTTTAACTCGGGATTAAGCCTCTCTTTCACCAGCTTGATGGTTCGGAGAAGCCTTCCCAGACCTTCTAAAGCATAGTATTCGCACTGAATAGGAACCAGCACGCTATGTGCGGAGCAGAGGGCATTGATGGTAAGAAGGCTCAGGCTGGGCGGGCAATCTATGAAAATAAATTCAAATTGCTCGCTCAGCGGGCAAAGGGCTTTTTTTAGCCGAAATTCCCTTTCAGGAAGGCTTACCAGCTCAATTTCTGCTCCTGCAAGGTCTTCATTGCTGGGAATTAATTTAAGATATTCAAGTTCTGTATTCACCACTGCTTTTTCTAAATTTAACTGGGAAATCAAGCCCTGATAAATATTAGCAGTGGCAGAACGACCATTTATGCCTAGCCCGCTCGTTGCATTTGCCTGCGGGTCTATATCAACCAGCAGAACCCTGCGCTCACCAACTGCCAGACAGGCAGAAAGATTAATGGCAGTGGTGGTTTTTCCCACTCCACCTTTTTGATTAGCTATAGCAATAATCTCTGCCATACTTGGCAAAATTATATCAAGATGGTGGGGAAAAGCAATATTTTAAAATCGGCAGACTGGATTTATTTGATGTATCCGAGACTTTTTAATCTTCTTTTTTGTTCCCTTTTAATTGGCTTGGCTTTTGGCTCAGCGAGGGGAAGAGCGCTGAGCAAGTTAAATTTTTCCAGTAAAATCTTCTGGTTTTCAGCAAGGGGAAGGGAATGAAGCTCGCTGGGGTCTGTGCCTAGCTGATAAAATTCCACACCATCTTCGCCAATGATGAGTTTATTGAACTTTTTATCTATGATGGCACCTTTAAGATTGAAATAAAGAGGAAATTCACTGATTACATACTGGGGAGATTTTTGAGGGTTTTCAATCACTTTAATTAAATCTCCTTTGACCTTTTCATCTCCTGCCAGCTTTAAAAATGTGGCATAAATTTGAGCGGTGCTAACTGGCTCTTTAATATATGTTCCTGCTTTCTCATTCTCTGGCAATTTAATAAATAAAGGCACTCGCACCAGCTCCTGAAAAAATGTATGACCATGCTCAAAGCCATTGTGCTCCCAGAACTCCTCTCCGTGGTCAGAGACAAAAATAACAGCTGATTGCCTGTATCTTCCTAGCTCCTGAAGCGCTCTGACAAGCTCGCCCACCAAAAGGTCAGTGAATACCACCTCGCCAAGATATAACTCGTGAATATAAGCTTTATCAGATTGAGAGAGATTGTAATAGCCACTGCGAATTATCTCTGGTGTTGCCTGCAAACAGGCTCGCTCTATGGCTGGGCTGGCTTTTAGTTTAACTGGATACTGCGGGTGCTTTTTATAGGGAAGATGCGGGTCAAAATAATGTATCCAGAAGAAAAGAGGCTTTTTTTGAGAATTTTTCTTCAGCCAAGCAATGGCTCGCTGAGTGAGCCAGCTTCCACCTTTAAGTTTCTGTCTTTTGGTCAAAAGATTGTATCCTGCCCGAATAAATCTTAATCCAATTAGGTCTCTGGCAAGAGCAGGTGGGTAATAATAAAAATAATAGTCAAATCCCTGATTGAAATTATGCTCTGGGTCAAGCCAGGGATTATCAACAAAGGCGCAGGTAAAATATCCTTTTTGATGGAGCGCCTCTGCAATAGAGGTAAAGGATTTATCCAAGCCAGTATAAACAAGCTCTTTTCCTATGAACTTAGCTTTTCCTGCTTTATGCTGGCGGGGAAGTTTTCCCACCAACCAGCTGGCAATAGCAGGAACTGTCCAGTTAGACGGGCTGATGGCGTTTTCAAAAACAACAGAATCTCGGGCAAGTGCGTCAATGCTGGGTGTTTTAATCTTTTTTTCTCCATAGATTCCAAGATGGTCAGCACGAAGAGTGTCCACAGAAATGAGAAATAAATCAGGTAGGGGCTCGCCCGAAGTTTTGGGAGAGGTTTTATGAAATTCTGAAATTAAAGGAGCAGAAAAAACATAAATGGCAACAGCAAGGGAAAAAATCAGCCAGAAGGATGTAAGTTTTTCCAGTTTAAATCTGGCAAGGAAAAATCCTAATCCTGCAAGAATTAAAACTGAAATCAAGATAGTGCATAGGTTAATTAAAGCAGAAATTCCCTCAGAAAATCCCAGCTTGAAAATAAGTCCTTCATTATAAACAAACAGCCAAAAGGGTAGGGCAATAATCGCCCCTGCCAAAAGATAAGGAGCAAAATTTTTGTAATGTTCCAGATAAAGGAAAAGGGTTAAGAGGAAAAAAACTAATAGAGCTAATATAGAGGGCAAAAGGGCTAGAAAGAATTTATCTATACCCAATCCACCAATTTCCCTTCGGTGCCAGTTGAACCAAAAAGAAAAAATAATAATAAAAAGCCAAAAACCTACAGACCATATAACCCGATTTTTTGTAGCAATAAGCCAGACAAAGAAAATAATTATCAAACAAATTACCATCCAGAAAGTATATTCAATAATCAAAGGCAGGTCAGGATAAAAATATTCTTTAAAAATAATCTCAAGGAGCAAAAAATAAGAAATAGCTGTCAAAAGGACACGCAGGCAGTTGTAAAGCTTTGACATTAAGAGCTACCAGCAGTCTTCATATTGACGATGAGTTTTTTCTCCCCCAGCTTCTCAAAATGTACTTCTATTATCTCTCTTCCGCCACCGCTTCTTCTCCTGCGAAGCACCACACCATAATCGTTCCACTTAGGATGAAAGATGGTTTCACCTGGTTGGAAGGTTTCTTGAGGATTATATTCACGGGCATTTTCAGGGTCTATCTTAATCTCTTCTGGCTTTATCTCCTCTTCTTTAGCTTTCTTTTTGGGTTTTTTCTTACGGGTGGGCTCTGGTGGAGGAACAACAGGCTTTATCTCCTCTTCAGCTTCCTCAAACTCCTCCTCAAACTCTTCCTCACCTTCTCTTAACTCTTCAGCTGCCTGATAAAAATCCACAGGCTTGGTCTCATTGCATTTGGGACAACGCACCCAGACCAGATGTGGATTGGAAGAATCGCGCTGAATTATGGGCATTTCAAGCTCTTCGTCACACACAGAGCAATACTCTAATATGGTCTTTTCTTTTTTCATTTTCGCTCTGCTCAAGATAAGTTTTTTAATCAGATGATTTGGACTTAGTCGTCAAGAATTTCTAAGATATAACGCTTACCATCTTTTCCACTTGCTGCCATAAGAAGGGTGCGAATCGCTTGCGCATGAGCTCCTTTTTTGCCAATCACCTTGCCGATATCCTCTTTTGCCACCTTCAGCTCAATCACGCAGGAATATTCTCCACTTACCTCATTCACCTGCACCTGCTCAGGATGGTCAACCAGCTTCTTAGCAATCATCTCCACCAGTTCCTTCATACTTCTTTCATCAGCCATCACTCGCCCCCTTTGAATTAAGCCTCTGTTTGAAACTTACCCTCAGAACCCGCAATCTCCTTCAAAAATTCTTCTCACTCAGCAGATTAATTATAAGCAAGTTTAAAACAAAATGCAACCAAATAAAATTTTGCAAAAGCAAAATAGCTGATTATAATATTAATCGGTCGGGATGTAGCGCAGACTGGTAGCGCGCTTGGTTCGGGACCAAGAGGTCGCGGGTTCAAATCCCGCCATCCCGACCAGAAATTTTTTTTCTCCCCTGTGGTGAAATTTGCGGAAAGCATCCAAAAATCCGCAAGGTCAAAATATTTTTGTTTACACGCCAGCAGAACCAAGGTTTAAAAAATCTTTTCCAGCGCGAGGGAGGTGATATTATTAGCCTCAAGTTATATCTTCAAATTCAGCACTGGTTCTGACAAAGTCAGGCATAGTTGTCCTGGAGACCTCTTCTAAGGTGGTTACTTTTTGCTTGACTTTAGCTAAACCTGCCTGCCTCAGAGTTTTCATTCCCAGGCGGATTGCCTCTCTTTTTAGCTCAGCAGGAGTTGCACCAGCAAGGATTAATTCAGAGATTTCTCCCCGAACTTTAAGCACCTCAAATATACCAATTCTTCCTTTGTATCCGCGATAGGCGCATTCTGAACAACCTCTTCCAACATAAGGGACAAAATCATCTACTTCCTCAGGTGGAACGCCCATTTCAATTAAGGTCTTTTTGGGAATTTCTACAGGCTCCATACAATTCTGGCATAGCTTTCTTACCAATCTCTGACTAGCAACCACATTAAGAGAGGCGGTAAGCAAGAACGGCTCAATTCCCATATTTAAAAGCCTGCTGATGGTGCTTGGCGCATCATTTGTATGCACAGTGGAAAGGACCAAGTGTCCGGTAAGAGCAGCTTTAATGGCGATTTCTGCGGTCTCAAAGTCTCTAATCTCACCCACCATAATTATATCTGGGTCTTGGCGGAGAAAGGCACGAAGGGTATAGGCAAAGTTCAAGCCGATTTCATCATGCATCTGCACCTGATTAATGCCTTCAAGGTAATATTCAACAGGGTCTTCAGCGGTGGAGATATTTTCAGTAGTTTTATTTAACTCAAGAATAGCAGAATAAAGAGTGGTGGTTTTACCGCATCCGCTGGGTCCTGTGACCAGCACCATACCATAAGGCTGTTGAATTCCCCAGCGGAAGTCTTCTAATTGCTCTGGCTCCATTCCCAGCTTGGTTAGGTCAAGCTCAAGGCTACTTTTATCAAGGATGCGCAGAACTACCTTTTCACCCCACATAGTGGGGAGAGTGCTGACACGAAAATCTAGTTTCTTTTTGCCGACCCGCATAGACATTCTTCCATCTTGAGGCAGACGGCGTTCAGCAATATCTAGCTTACTCATAATTTTTAGCCTGCTGACAATAGCATTTCTTAACTTAAAGGGTGGGCTGAGAATAGGATAAAGCACACCATCAATGCGATACCGAACCCGAAAGGCATTTTCATAGGGCTCAAAATGAATATCGCTTGCGCCCTTTTGAATGGCATCGTGAATGATGTGGTTGACGAGCTTGACCACAGGTGCCTGCTCGCTGGCACGCTCCAGCTCAGCAATATCTATCTCTTCCTCTTCTATTTCCGCAATGTCAATTTCAGAATCATCAAATGTGCTCATCACCTCATCAAGAAGGGCAGCAGAGTCGTGATATTTATCAATTGCCTCTTTGATTTGATGCTCGGTAGCAACCACAGGCTCAACCTTATAATCAGTAAGAAATTCTATTTCTTCTATTGCTTGAAGATTGGTCGGGTCCGCCATTGCCACCACTAGAGTTTTTCCTGTGCGGTTTATGGGAATGGCTTTATATTTCTTTGCCAGCTCTTCTGGAATTAAAGAAACTATTTCTTGGTCAAGCTCCATTTCAGCTAGATTAACAGCAGGCACTTTATAGTATTTGCTGAGAAAATCTGTAAGGTCATCATCATCTATCGCGCCCATTTCGCAGAGGGCATTGAGAAGGCTTCCGCCTTTTTCCCTTACACGCTTGAGCGCCTCATTTAACTGAATGGAATCAATGATTTTGTTCTGAACAAGTAGCTCGCCGATTTTCAAGCCTGTGCCTTTTCCAGGAAGATATGCCTCAGCCGCATCCTTTATGTTGGATAAAAGGATATCTGAAAGTTTTTGCTTGACAATAGCTTTTTCATCTTCAACAGGCTCTGCTTCAGGCTCTTCTTTTCTTGCTACTGCTGGCTCTGCTTCTGTGGTTGCTCTGGGTGGAGGAGGCGGAGCTATGGGCGTGCCGACATCTTCTGCCACCGGCACCTGCTCAAGCTCAAGGTTAAGCTCTCGTGCTGCCTCTTCAGGTTCTATATCCTCAAGCTCAATGGCTCTGCTCCGACGAGGAAATTTAACAGGTGGCTCCTCAAACTCACGAATGCTTTTTCGTTCTTCTATCTGGATAAATCCGCAGAGCAGAAGCAAATAAATAAGCCTTAAGGTTTCTGCCAAAGAAAGGTCGCTTTGAGCAATTATATGAGCAAAAGGCTTGCCCTGCTTGATAAGTTCAAGAAGCTTTTCTTCTTCAGAAGTTAATTCAAAGGCGCTTTTTCTTTTCTCCCATTCCTCATTGAGCTTTATCCATTTATCTTTGATGGATTCCAGTTCTTTTTCCAGCCTTTTCAGTGAATAATGAAGCTTAATTCCTTTGTAAATGATTTTTTCAGGTGAGATAGGATAAACATCAATCTGGAACTGGAATTTGCTTACAGACATCTCCTCAAACTCAAACTCAGCATCCTCTAGGGCAAAAAGGCTTAATAGTTTAATCTCTACCTGCTTTTGAAGCCATTGTTTAAGCTCATCTTCTGATAGGTATCCTTTTTCAACAAGGATTTCGCCAATCTTTTTCCCTTCAGAGATGGCAAGTTCATCTAGAACTTCTTCAAGGTCGTCCTCAGAGATTTTTTCTGCTTTTACAAGGAGCTGTCCTAAAGCTTCTTCTGTAGGTCCGAATTCAACAAAGGCAGAGCTTCCGCCAAGAAAGTATACTCGCTTAAGCACTAGATTATCTCGGGGATTGCGAAGGGTTAAAACACCTGTTTTTTCTCGGCAGGCAATGGAAAAAAATACCCTTGCAAAAGATATGTCTTTAAGATTGCCTTTTTTAATTGCCTCTGGCATCTTTATTTTATGCTAACATTGGGCTTTTTTGTCGTCAAGAAAAGAAAGACCAAACAAATGGAAAAATGCCAAGTTAATAGTAAAATAGATTTCAGTGATAAAAGGTAGAAAGATTGAGCGAGCTCTTCTAATTTATCCGCCTGTTACTTTTTCTGTTCAAAGTATGAAGCAATGCCATCTTCCTCTGGGTATTGCCTATCTCGCCTCTGCTATCCGTGATATATGCGAGGTATATGTGCTGGACTGCGCTGTTGAAGGATATGAAAACGAAGAAAGGGTAGGAGAGAGGTTTTTAAGATACGGACTTGGATTTGATGAAATTGAAAAAAGAATAAAACAGATTGAGCCCGACCTTGTTGGCATCTCCTGTATCTTTTCCAGCCAGTTCCCAAATGCTTTGGAAGTGGCAAGGAGAGCTAAAAAGGTCAATCCTGAAACTATCACTGTGCTGGGCGGGAGCCATCCCACATTTGTTTTTAAAAAATGTCTGGAAAATAAAGAGATAGATTTTATTGTTCGCGGAGAAGGTGAATTTGCTTTGAGAGAACTTATCCTTGCTTTTGCTAATGAAGATGGCTCTTGGAGAGAAATTGAAGGGATTTGCTGGCAAGAAGATGGAAAGATTTATGATAATGGCTTGAAAAAGCCTTATCCTAACCTAGATGAAATTCCTTTTCCTGCCAGAGATATGTTTCCGCTGGAAAAGTATCATAAGATAAGCCAGCCTATGGGCATTGTTTATAAAAATCGTCCATTTATGAATTTGATTACTTCTCGGGGATGTCCATACAGATGCACATTTTGCTCATCAACCAATTTCTGGGGGAATAAGTATCGGACAAGGTCAGTTGAAAATGTTTTAAGCGAGATGGAAGAGCTGGTGGAACGGTATGGCATTCGTGAGTTTAAGTTCTTTGATGATAATCTCACCGCTGACCTGGGAAGGGCAAAAAGAATCTTTCAGGGAATGATTGAGCGGGGATTTAATGTCAGCTGGAACACGCCTAATGGCATTCATATAGTTAATTTAGATACCGAGACCATTGACCTTATGATTAAAAGCGGATGCTATGAGCTTACCATTGCAGTTGAAAGCGGAGACCCTTGGGTTTTGAAAAACATAATCAATAAGCCAACTGACCTTTCTCAGCTGGAAGAGGTAACAGAGCAAATCAAAAGAAAGAAGCTCGGAACTTATGGATTTTTTATCATCGGCTTTCCTGGGGAGACAAAAGAGCAAATACAGCGCACGCTGGATTTTTCCAGAAAGCTGGGCTTGGATAGAATAAGCTGTTTTATTGCCAATCCACTTCCGGGAACCAAAATTTTAGAAATATGCCAGCAAAAAGGATACCTAAAGCCTGATTATACATTTGATGATATAGATTTTTTTGAGGCAAGGTTTGATACTGAAAACTGGACAAATTCTGAAATCCAGACTATGAGAAAAAAATGGTTCTGGCAATACAACCTCAGCCTGCTTTTCCGCCATCCTATACGATTTCTCAAAAGATATAAAACCATCTTATTCCGACCCAAACTTTTATATGAAATAATCAAGCGAAGAATTAGAAGATGATTTTATTAGTCTTTCGGTCATACCAGCAAGAATGCCCAAGCATAAATAAAGATGCCGGAAATCTTCAATATCCAAAAAAAGTGAAGCTAATAGCATACCAACAACCGCCCAGAACATAAGTTGAAGTTCAACCGGAGAAGAAGGCTTTAGTGAGAATTTGGCTGAGCGTTTTATTATCCATCCCAGAAAGAATATATAGCCAATAAGCCCTAAAACTCCCCTTGTTGACCATAAATTGAGAAATATATTGTGTCCATCAACACCTTCTGGGAAGTTGCAGATTTTACAACTGCCTATTTTTAATGGTCCTGTGGCATATTTATCTAACCCCCGACCCCAAAAAGGATTATTTTTTATTTGTTCCAGAGCGCTTTTCCAAATAATTTGCCGAGGAGTAGGTTTAAAGAAAAACATAAATT
>CAZQJX010000048.1:0-17619 GCA_964592965.1 uncultured bacterium | reverse complement strand
TGGATTACCAGGACGATTATCCCAATTGCCACCAAGCCAAGATTTGAGTACACTTAAATCAGGACTATCAATAACGCCATTTCCACTTAACTCTTGCACATCATGAGAAGCAGGAATAGTTGAATAAGTTGCAGATATTCCTCCTAATTCGGATTTTAAAGCACTTAAATCAGGACTATCAATAACACCATTCCCATTCGCATCCCCCCAGAAGTATGCACCTGGCATCTTCTGGGCATTTGCTAAAGGAGCGAACACAAAAAGACCTAAACAAAGACCTACAATAAGCGTTAGCCGTCCAAACCCTTTCATCACCCTCTCCTTTCTTTTATGAATTTTTGTTCGCTTTGAAACCTTCTTTTTTCTCCGTTTTATTGAAAATGCAAAATTTATGCCTCATAATTTTAATTTTTATCTCGTTCTTTTTTGTGAGCATAACTATTTGATATTCTTATCAAAAATTCTTATATCCTTTCCCTCTTTCCTTTCTTAAATATCTGGAAGTGAAAATTTTTATGAAAATTTTTCCAATATAAACAGAAAGAATTATTAAAAATTTTTCCAAAGAGCCAGCTTCTTTTGATGTCTTAATTTTATATCTTATTTTTTTCGGGTTGTCAAGAAAAAAATTAATTCTGCTTTACAGTTTGTTTTTGGACAAGCGGGACGAAATAATCTTTGTATTTTTCTTTTAGTTCACGCTTTAAAATTTTCATTGTCATTCCAAGCGGGATTTCTTCTTCATCAACGATTTTCACTGCTCTGGGTGCTTTATAAAAAGCCATATGTTCCTTAGCCCAATTGATTATTTCTTCAGGGGTAGCATTTTCTCCGGGCTTAAGCGAAATCACAGCAACAGGAACCTCTTTTTTCGTGGGATGAGGAACACCGAAAACAACCGCCCGCCAGATTTTCGGGTGCTCCATCAATTTTTGTTCCACTTCAGTTGAAAAAATAGAGTATCCACCTGATTTGATCATATCCTTTTTGCGGTCAACAAAATAAATCAGCCCCAAGCGATTCTTTTTACCTAAATCTCCGGTATTGAGCCACCCATCTTTTATAAGCTCTTTACTCGCTTCAGGATTATTGTAATAACCTTTGGTCACCCCAGGACCTTTAACCCAAATTTCTCCTATTTCTCCTGGTTTAGCAAGGCTTCCGTCTTCTTTCACGACCTTTACTTTAAAGGGATAAACAGGCACTCCAACGCATCCTTGTCCAAAGCTTATTCCTGGGAGGTTGAATTTAATCATACATATTCCTGCCAGTTCCACCATTCCATAAGCTTCAATAAAAATTGAGCTAATTATTTTTTTGCTCGCTATTTTTAATAAACTACCTCTTTTTCTAAATGTCTCTGCCAAATCTTTAGGCATAGCATCTGCTGCTGAGCACCAAGCTTTAATGCTGGAAAGGTCATAATTGTCAAGACCTTGTGCCTGCATCATCGCATACATAGCAGGCACGCCGACAAAAAATGTTGCCCGATATTTTTCTATTGCTTCCAAAACCCTTTTCGGATTAAACCTACTCATAAATAGCCCCTTGATACCACAAAGCATTCCAATTAATGAGGTGCAAAACCCCATAATGTGTGAGATGGGAAGAGCAAGAATACCAAAATCCTTGCGAGCATTGGTAGGAATAATTACAGCGGCAATTTTTTGACCTGTAAGCAAGGCTTTACTGGTCATTAATGCACCCTTAGGAAAGCCTGTTGTGCCGGATGTATAAAAAATTGCCACTGGCTCGTCAGGAGCCAAATCCGCTGGTTCCATCCAGTCATCTACTTTTGAGGCAAACTCATCCAAGCTGTGAAATCCCTCAAGGCATTCATCTTCAGGACCAGACATTATCCAATTTTTTATTCCTTCCAGTGCATCTTTATTTTTAATAGAGCTTTCAAAAACCCAACGGTCAACAATCATATGCTCAGCTCCACAATTATCTACAATATAAACGATTTCGTCTTGCTTTAATTGCCAGTTAAGCGGAACAGCAATAGCTCCCAAACGCATTATGGCGAAAATAATTAATGGCAAATCTATCTTATTGGATGTGCAGATAGCTACTCGGTCACCTTTCTTTATGCCTAATTGCTTAAAGGCATTTCCGAGCCGATTAACAAATTTATATCCTGCTTCATAGGTAAGCTCAGAACAGCTAAGAGTTTTATATCTTAATTCCTCACCTTCAGGAAGAACAGTGCTCACTCTTGGTCCATAAAGTTGGTAAAGTTTATCGTGTATGTTTGCCATATTTAAGGACTTATCTCTCGCCAGCTTGAGCTTTTCAAACATTTGTTTCTCCTTTTAGTTAGAAGTTGCTTCTTGCTCTTTATTCCAAGTATCTCAAATATTCAAATCTTGCTTGATGTTTCTTATCATATACATATCCAAATGTCAAGTTTGATATTAAAAATTTTTAATCTTAATGAAAAAAACAGAAAAACTTAACCAACGAATTCTGAAAATAAAAAGTTATAAGCGGTTTTACTCTACAATTGTATATTCAAAAATTCCCTCTGCTTTTATTGTCTTGGTTTTGTGCTTGGTCTTTATATGCCATTTTATTTCAGCTATCTGGCGGGTTAATACGGGCTGGCGAATCAACTTATTTACTGCTGGGGCAATCCAAGAGGGAAGCTGAGAATTTATATCCAGAATCTCAACCAGTTTTTTCCCGATAATTTCTCCTTCTAACTGAAAACCTGATTGTGAAACCTTTATCTTAGCCCGCGAGGGAATGTTGTAATTTTTTGATTTCTTCCAATCAGAAAAGCTAATTTCATATTTATCTGTAGCGAACAAAATCTTGCCTTTATTCATTACAATCAGCCATCTTAAATGTTCGCCACCATATTCAGGGGTAGATTGATAATCCAAAAAGTGAATAGCCCAATTTTTAGCAAAGCTCCTTAATGCATAAATTCTATTGCATTGAGTGCTGAACCAGATTGTCTGCACATTATGGTCGCAATATCCAAATCCTTTAACTTTTTTCTTCTTTCCTTCTGCTTCAATTGTTCCGCTGACTTCTGCCCAAGGAATCATTACTACTAAGTCATACCAAGGACCATCAGGAGAGCCATAATGAGCAGGTCCTTTACCAGGTCTCCAGCCGGGCACAAGGCAATGGAAGGTTAAGTCTGCTTTTAAATCTTTAAGATATGCTCTTACCTTGAAATCTGGATAAAATCCGCTCCAGCTACTCTCTCCCATCTTCAGAGCAGGAATAAGAGGTTCCCAGTTAAGTTTATCTACGCTCATAATATCTTTCCTATAAACCAATTTCCCTTCATTTGTGTAGTGGCTATGATGAACAAGAAGCTGTTTAAAAATAAAACCCACTCGGGCATAGCTAAACTGAATATAACCACCTCCCCCATTGTCTAGATAATAAATAAATGTCCAGCTTTGAGTGAAAAAATGTCCTTGAGGCGAATAAAAACCTATCTGATTAACAGTAAGTCCCAAGGTCTGAGCGTTAACTTCTCCTTTAAACTTATAGAGCTTTTTTATGCTATCTCCCTTCAAAGAAACACTAATTACGAAAATAAAAAACCAGCTCAAAGCATTTATTTTTGCCTTATAAAACATTTTTTAGAAATTATGCCTTACAAAAGAGTAATTTAAAAATCTGGGCATTATGATAAAATAATCCAAATGAAAAAATTAAAAGTCAATCTCAAAAAAGAAATTGATAAATCCTATCCGATTATCATTAGCAAAAATATTATTTTTTATCTTGCAGAAGAGCTTAGAAAAAATCCAATCGCATTTAGTTATGCTATTATCTCTGATTCCATTGTTGCAAAGCTTTATGGAGAAAAACTTTTTGAGCAATTTAAAAACGCTGGCTTAAAAGCCCACCTTTTTACTTTCCCTTATGGTGAAGAAAATAAAAGCAGAAAAATTTGGGAAAGCCTCATTAGCAAGATGCTTCGTGCTGGGCTGGGAAGGGATAGCTGTGTGATTGCTATTGGTGGGGGAGTGGTTATAGATATGGCTGGATTTGTCGCGTCAACATATATGCGAGGAATACCTTGGATTGTGCTTCCTACCAGCCTTTTAGCAATGGTAGATGCCAGTGTGGGCGGAAAGGTAGGAATTGACCTTGTTTATGGGAAAAATCTTGTCGGCTCTTTTTGGCAACCAAAGGCTGTTTATATTGATGTGGATTTTCTCCAAACTCTGCCACAAGCTCATTTAAAAAATGGGCTGGCAGAGGTTGCTAAAACTGGATTTATCAAAGATGCTGAGCTGATATCCCTTTTAGAGCAAAAGACAAAAGATATTTTCAGCAAGGATGCAGAAATATTGGAAGAGATGATTTTTCGCAGTCTTAAAGTAAAAGCTCGGGTGGTTGAAAAAGATGAAGAGGAAAAAACAGGGCTACGAAAAATTCTTAATTACGGACATACAATTGGTCATGCTTTAGAAGCATTTAGCGATTATAAACTTTTACATGGCTGGGCAGTTAGTCTTGGAATGATAGTCGCATCAAAAATATCCTATGAAATAGGTTTTCTTTCCTCTGCTGACCTAAAAGGGCATCAAAAAATTTTAAATGCCTTAGACCTGCCAATTAAACTTCCTAAATCACTGGCAAAAAAATTAAAAACAGCTTCTGGTAAAAAAAGATTCTTTGACTATCTTTATAAAGACAAGAAAAAACGAGGCGAAAAAATTGAAATGGTGCTATTGGAAAAAATAGGCAAAGTAAAGAAGTATAAAGGAAACTGGACAGTGCCTGTTGAAGAAAAGCTTATAGAAAGGGGCGTGGAGGCTGTTTTATGATTCCATATAAGGACGAAAACCCTACGGAAAAACCACCTATCGTTACTGTTACACTTATTGCGATTAATGTTTTTGTCTGGCTTTTTTACAGACTTCAAGGACCGCTTGTTTACCACAAAGCAGTATTTGAGCTGGGAATGATTCCTTACGAAATATGGCATAGCATAAATCTACCATTTGCAGATTTTATCAGCAGAAATTTTCATTATTTTGGTCAACTTCCCCGCTTTCCCGGACAAATTTCACCATATTTATCTATCTTTACCAGTATGTTTATGCACGGTGGATTTATGCATCTAGCAGGCAATATGCTTTACTTGTGGATTTTTGGCAATAATGTTGAGGATTATCTCGGGCATTTTAAGTTTTTAATTTTCTATCTGATTTGTGGTCTTGGCGCTGGATTTACTCATTTAGTTTTTAATCCTTCCTCAAAAATTCCTACGGTAGGAGCAAGTGGAGCAATCAGCGGGGTTTTGGGAGCTTATCTGGTCCTTTTCCCTTGGGCAAGAGTTTATGTTTTAGTTCCTATCTTTTATTTCCTGACAACCATAACCCTCCCCGCAGGAGTGATGATTGCCCTTTGGTTTTTCTTTCAAGTTCTAGCAGCTATTCCCAGCACAGCTATGGGAGGCGGTGGAGTAGCTTACTGGGCACATATAGGTGGATTTGTGGTGGGATATCTCTGGATTTGGCAAAGAAAAAGAAAAATCCCAGCTCCCAAACCATATTCCCTGCGTTCCCGCTATTATAAAGGGTTTGGAAGATGATTGACCTGCATATTCACAGCAAGATAAGCCACGATGGAGAAAATTCCATTCTAGAGTATTGCCAAAAAGCTCAACAAATCGGTCTTAAAGAAATTGGCTTCTGCGAACATCTTGACCTCTTTCCACTTGACCCGCACTTTGACCAGCATAACTACGAGCAATATCTAAATGAAATTCAAACCGCCAGAAAAGAATTCCCTCAGCTTAATATCAGAATGGGTGTTGAGGTTACCTATCTTCCTGCAATCAAAAAGGATATTCAAAATTTCTTAGAAGATAAAGAATATGACTATGTTTTGGGTGCGATTCATCTTGTTGAAGACGGTTCATTTACTATCAGCGAGCCAGAGCCGGCAAGAGATTATTTTTCTTTCAAAGACCCAAAAGCCTGCTACGAACATTATTTTGAGCTCGTGCTTGATGCGATTAAAAGCGGTCTTTTTGATGGAATTGCTCATCTTGATTTAATTAACCGCTATGGCTTGAACTATTTTCCTGACTGGGAATGGAGGCTCTTTTATGGACTTTTGCGAAGGATATTTGAAGGAATGATGAAAAGGCAGATGGTTCTGGAAGTGAATACAGGTGGCTGGCGCCAGCTACCATCAAGACCCTATCCTGAGCCAGAGGTTTTGAAACTATACCGTGAGCTGGGCGGAGAATTAATTACTATTGGCTCAGATGCCCATTCTCTTAAAGAATTGGGCTTTGGTTTTAAAAAAGCAATAGCCATACTCTGTGAACTTGGCTTTCAAAGCCTCGCTAGCTTTGAAAAAAGATTTCCTATCTCAATCCCTATCAAAAGCAATAATTCTCCCAAAACTTTTATGCAGAGGAGATGAAAAATGTGCTTCACTCAAGGAAAAATTAGCATCTTAAATATTGGAAAGTGGTTAGTAGTAGGATTGGCTTTATTGTTATCAGGTTATGTTTGGAAAGACGGAGTAGGAGAAGTAAAAATGGTTAAAGACCAGAAGTTGGCTGAGAAGTATTGCCCGATTATCGTTCAGGCAAAAAACATCAAGCCCGAGCCAGAGGCTATTTATTACCGAATGGCAGAAGAAGACGGCACCTTACTTATTGCCTATCATATAGCTTGGGCTTATGAAAAAGACGACCAGAAAGGTCCGATTCATGCCTGGACAAGAGCCACATACACTGGCGGACTGCACCTGCAGAAAATTATCTACGGTCCTGGCGATATTGAAGCTATTGAATTCAAAATTGATAAAAAGACAGGAAAAATCCTGCGCATACGCTTTGAAACTGCTCGCTTTTCTGAAAAAGGAAAAGTCATTCATATCCCAGTGGTGCTCTGTGGTAAAGAATGTCCATCAAAGCCACCTATCTATCTAGAAGTGATAAGCTGGAATCATTTATTCAAGATAATCACGCCCGAGCAGGCAAAGGGCAAAAAAATCTATCAGCTCAAACCCAAATATTTTGATGAAAAGCTTTGGCAATACTACCGCATCACCAAAAAACATCAGGGACCACTTTCCCGAGACCGTGCCCACTTTCAATGGGAAACTAAGTGCAAAGATTAAGCCCAAAATTCACTCCTTTTCTAATCTGCTTGAGAATATTTCCAAATTAAAATAAAATTGAGCAAAAAGGAGATTGAAAAAATGAAAAAAGTCTTTCTCTTTTTGCTAATAGCAGGTTTAGCTATTGGTTGTGCCCGACCTGTTGAAAAACCGTCTCCTAAAAAGCAAGAGGAAAAAGTCCAGATAAAACAGCTCAAGCCAGAGGAATATCCAGTTCCTGAAAAATTAAAAGAAGTCTTACCTGGACTGCTTAATGACAAAATTCGCATCTGGAGAGAAATATCTCCAACCATAAATCTAGTAGCCTATATTGAAAATTATTCTCTTGAAAAAGCCATAAAATTATGCGCCCGTGCCTTTATGGTTTTGCTTGAAAAGCCAGAATTTAAAAAAGACATCCAGTTCTGGATTATTCAAATTCAACCCAGAGAGAGGGAAAATCCTGAAATACTGGTCTGGGGTGTAAGACCCTCTGAAGCAGAAGAATACAAACAAACCGGAGATTTAGAGAAATTCTTTGTTAATTCTGAATATGTGCTCATTAACGATATGATTATTGAAAAAGGCAATGAGCGGTTGAAACATTTTCCCAAAACCCTTAAAAAACAATCCCAACAACCTTCCCAACCATCCAAATGAAAAGAGAAAACCCAAAAACTTTTATTGAAGAATTTTCAAGCTGGGCAGTAAATCTTAAATTTGAACAAATACCACCTAAAGTCATAGAAAAAGCCAAGCTTCAGATTCTAAGTGTTCTTTCTGCAATCTTTTCCTCTTCACAAACTCGGGCTGGAAAATTGCTTTGCGAATCTGCGTATAAATTTTTTGGCAAAGGGAAATTCCCTGTTCTTGGAGTGGGAAAGAAATTTTCCCTTCAAGCCTCTCTTTTTTCCTGGGCGGGTTTGAGTGTTGCGCAGGATTATGATGATTATCTTCTCTTTGGTCATACAGGGCATAGTGCGGTCAGCACTTCTTTGCTTTTAGGAGCAGAGCTTAAAAAATCTCCTAAAGAAATTCTCACTGCTCAGGTTATTGCCAATGAGGTTGAGGGCAGGCTGGGAGCAAGCGTGCTTTTAGGACCTCATAATGGTCAGGGCTGGTCTTTTATTCATCTGGCAGGTTCTGCTCTTGCAGGTGCTAGGCTCTTTGAGCTTGATGAAGAAAAAACTGCCAACGCTCTTGCTATAAGTCTCTATCAGCCAACTTATCTTCTCTGGTCAGGATTTATGGGACCAGACTCCAAGCTTCTTACCAGCGCTGTTCCAACAATATTGGGCATTCAAGCTGTTTATCTTGCCGAGCAGGGCTTTAGCGGTGCTTGGGATATTATTGAAAGCCCGCAGGGATTTCTCAATCACTTCTCATATTATCCACTTCCTTTTATGCTTAGTGGATTAGGTAAAGCCTGGACAACTTATACCCTTGCCTATAAGATTTATCCTGGCTGTGCTTATATTGATACTGCCATAGATGCCACTCTGGAAATACTTAACCGCTACCAAAAAGATACAGGCAAAGAACTGGCTGGTGAAGAAATTTCAGAAATAACTGTAGAAGCAACTGCCTTAACCGTAGAAATGGATAGGCTGAGCCAGATTGCAAAAAAGGATTTTGAATTTAATCCCATCAGAATAAACTTTTCTATACCAGCAAGTATAGCTCTTGCTATTTTACATAAACGGCTTACAGGAGCTGAACTCAGGGAAGAAAACATTAACCAGAACCTTTCTTTACTCAAATCAATTGCCCGTAAAGTAAAATTAATTCATAATTTAAATATGACCGTAGAAATGATTAGAGAAATGAGCCCTTATTTAAAGTTAAGGGAACTTATTCGCAGAATTGAGCTGATTAAACTTTTTCAGGCTCAGCGAAGGATTCAAAACCAATATCAAAGAGGCACTGCTATTGAATGGAACCAATTTTTCAGGCTTCTAGTTGAAAGAAGAAAAAGCATTTTGGAACAAGTAGAAAATGAATTTAAAGAAAGAATAAGAGGCTGGCTCCAAACCGAAAAGTCTCAACCACAATGGGCCCTTGAGATGGCAGACCTTGAAAACTTTAAAATGCCTTTTAGTGCCAAAGTAAGCATCCGCCTTAAAAACGGAACTGTTTATTCGCACAAACAAGACCTTCCACGAGCAGGAGCGGGCTCTTCTCTTGAAGAGCAAAAAGCTTTGGTCAAACAAAAGTTTCTCACTGAAGCTGGAGCTGTTGTTGGCAAAAAGCAGGCGGAAAAAATAGCAGAGAAAATTTTGAACCTAGAGAATCAAACTTCCATCAAAAATATTTTGGAGGAGCTGGTTGAATCAGGTTAGAACATATTTAAAGATTTTAAGCCTTGCTATCATTTGCATTATTATTTTTTCTCCTTGGTCAAGTTTTTCTCAAAAGGCAGGCTTAAATCCTGCCCTTCCTTACTTACAGGCAGGAGATAGATTTTTCGAGCAAGGAAAGTATAAAGAGGCACTGGCAGAATATCAAAAGGCTTTAAACATAGACCCTAACAACCAATATGCTAAATTCCAAATAGAACAGATTAAATCTAAAACAGGCATTGGTTTAAAAGTTGAGCCTAATTTTGAAGTCCTTCCGCCAAGAGACTACTCAAAAATAAGTTATGAGCTTGGTCCTTACTATAAAGACCCTATAAATAAATTTGCCATTCGTTATCCTAAAAAATGGCTGGTGGATAATTCCGACCCTGATTTTGCAGTCAAGTTTATTGAGCCTTATTCTGAAGCGTTCTTGTTCATTAAAGTAATTCCTACGCCTGAATTCGTGCTTATCAATTACCAATTTCGTGACCATATAGAAAAATTAATTAAAGAGCTTTTAAGCCAAATACCTGATGCCCGATTAAGATATTGCAACTTTGAAAAATTTAAAAATGACACTGTGCTTCGGGTAGAAATTTTGTTTAAAGCTGGCAAAAACCTTGCTATAATTACCACCAGAATTATCTCTGATATTGACCGCATAATTATAATAAGCTGGGTTTGTCAGGAAAAGCTTTATTATACCTTTCAGCCTTGGGTAGAAAGCTCTATTGCTACTCTTAAGCTCTCTGTTGAATAAATAATGCCTGATGTCTTATTTATTCAAACCGATTGGCTGGAACATTTAGGTGTTTTATATTTATCTGCTTATCTTAAATCACAAGGAATTAAAACTGATATAATCATCTCTCGCTCACCTAAAAGAATAATTAAGGCTGTTGAGGAGCAAAAACCTAAGCTACTGGCGGTATCTCTTTCAAGTGCAGGACATAGCTGGATTCTTAATTTATTAGAAAAAGTCAAAGCAAAAACCAATGTTCCTGTGGTTGCGGGTGGTCCGCATCCAACTTTTTTCCCGGAAGTGCTTGCTCATCCATCACTGGATTTTATAATTCGTGGAGAAGGGGAAGAAAGCCTTTATTTACTTGTTCTGGCATTGGCAGGAAAAGTTAATTTTGACGAGATAGCTGGGCTTGGCTATAAAACCCCTGAGATAAAAATCAATCCATTAGGCAACCTCCTTCATAACCTTGATGACCTTCCTTTTCCTGACCGCTTACTTTATTTTAAATATCCTTACTACCGACGCCTGGGAATGAGAAGAGTTATCTCTGCACGAGGCTGTCCTTTTAGCTGTCGTTATTGTTATAATGCTCAGCTCCGAAAATTATATGCAGGAAAAGGGAAGTATTTAAGACAGCGTAGTGTTGAAAATATTATCGCAGAACTCAACCAAATAAAACCTTATGCAAAAGCAATAAATTTTGTTGATGATAGCTTTGGAATAAACAAAGACTTTCGTGAAGAATTCCTCCAAAGATATGCCCGAGAAATTCGCCTGCCTTTTATTGTTAACCTTCGTCCCGAGCTGGTAGATGAAAGATTTGCCAGTCTTTTATCTAACGCTGGCTGTTGGTGTGCTCAAATTGGAATTGAAACCGCTGATGAAAAAATGCGAGAAGAAATTTTGGGAAGAAAAATAACCCAAGAGCAAATAATCTCTGCTGTGCGATACTTAAAAGAAAAAAATATAAAAGTTTTAAGCTATAATATGCTCGCTCTTCCAAATGAAACGCTTGAACAGGGCTTGAACACCATACTTTTCAATCAAAAATTAAAAATAGATTTTCCCCGCTTTAGCATCTTTCAGCCTTACCCTGGAACTGAGCTGGGCGATGAGCTGGTAAGAAAAGGAATAATCTCTAAAGAAGAGCTTTTTAAAAGCTTAACTGCAAGCTACTTTTATTCAAGTCCACTTAAAGGAAAAGAAATTAAAAGCCTAATTAATCTCCATAAGCTTTATCCTGTTTTAATAAAATTTCCACAGTCAGAACGGTTGATTAGAAAGCTGGTTAAGCTTCCGCCTAATCCCTTATATCATCTATTTTTTCTCCTAGCAATGGCTATTCAATATAAAAAAGCAACTTACCGAAGCCTGCGGGAAACTTTAGAATTGGGAATAAAAAATCTAAGCTTATATTTTCATTAATCTATTCCAGTTCTCTAAAAGGAAGAATTTGGTCAAGTGAATCTAAATTTAAAAGCGCAAGGGCAAGCCTTTCCAGACCAAAAGCAACTCCTGCATATCTTCCAATATCTTCTTTAAGCTCTGATAAAAATTTTGTAGGAATAGGATATAACTTTTTGCCAGCTTTTTCTCTCCGCTCTAGATGCTGTTTAAACCTTTTCTCTAGCTCTTTCTTGTTAAATTCTTCACTATATCCGTTAGCAACTTCAATTCCCCGAATATAAAACTCAAACCTCTCACATACGCATAAATTATCTTCTTTTAATTTTGCCTGCATAGAAAGACAGGCAGGATAATCATAAATAAAAACCGCTTCTTTTTTAGATATGAATGGCTCAATATATTGGACAATTATAAATTCAAAAATTTCTTCATCATCCTTATTAGTTAAATCAATATTAGTTTGAGCAAGCCAGTTTTTTATTTCTTGAGAAGATAAATTAGAAAATTGCCTGCCCGCTATTTTCTCAAGCAATTTTTTAAAGCTAATTCGTAAGATAGTAGTCAAATTAAAAACATCTTTTGCTAATTCCTCTAATTCATCCATCAAATCAAAATAATTAGCATCTCTTTTATACCATTCTATAATAGTAAATTCTGGATGATGAAGAGAAGAATATTCTCCCTGCCTGAAAGCAGGTCCTAGATAAAATATCTGGTCAAAACCTTGTGAAATAAGTCTCTTCATTAAAAGCTCAGGAGAGGTTTGAAGATAAAGTTTATATTTTTGCGACAAATTAAATACAGACTTAAACTCTATCTCAAAAGACTCCAGATTAAAATCAGGGCTGGTTTCAGGATATAAACTTGGAAGTAATATTTCAATATATCCTTTCTCTTTCAGCCACTCTCTGAGTTGGTCTCTGAGTCTGAGCAAAAATAAATAATCTTCTTTTTTAAAACCTCCTTTCTGCTCAAAATAAGCCATTTAAAGCCATTCTCCTTCTTCCCATTTTCTATAAATAATCAGGTCCTTAAGCCGAGCACGCATTGTTAATGTATTTATTCCGAACCTCTCTGCCATTTCTTTGCTTAAATGATTAAATTCTCGCTCAGAAATATTACTTAAATCAGGAGCTAATTTGTCCAGCATTGGCAAAGGAGCTAAAAGCTCTATAGCAAAAAAATCTGCTTCAAGCTCTGTTAGATTTTTTTGGCGTGGATAATATATTCTGAATTCTCTTGAAATATAACAGCGATGCTCCTTTTCCCTATGTAAGAACGAATGACCAATCTCATGAGCCAAAGTAAAACGAATAGTGCGCTCACGACTTCCTATTCTATAACGAATAATTTTTTCCTTCCCTCTCTTTAATATCTCTCCATCTATCCCTTTAGGAAGATGAGCTGGTATTATTTTATATTCAGGAAATTGTTGAAAAAATTTTTGAAATGAAAATGGTGGACTATGATAGTCTATTTTTCTGTGAATATAGTTAATTATAGCAATAATCTGATTTTCTCTTTCTATTGAGATTTGCATTTTTAATAGATAACTTCTACTAAATAATCTCCGTTTAGTTTTTCAATTAACCTTATCTCATTATCTTTCAACTTATATTCTTTTTTTAATGCATCAAAATATATTTTCCAGTCAATTATATATTTTATCCTTTTTTCTTTTATATAATTCATTAATCTTTTTTCTTTTAATGCTTTATAAGCGTTTATACTTACCTTTCCATCAAGGTTATAAAAGATATATCCTTTCTCGCTAAGATAGTAATTATAAATCCCTGATTGAAACCCAGCTAGTATAATTGATTTTGGTATATTTTTTGTTATCCATTCCAAATTCTGCATTCTGTAAATTCTCAAATATCTTTCGGAATTATCAATGCGTTCTAAAATAGAATACATTCTCATCCACAAACAACCTATTAAAATTATACTGCAGAAAATTATAACATAAATCCTTTTTGGGGATAGAATTTTATACCAGAGCTCCGCGTTTATAAAAATCATTAAAAATATCACAGGAGCTAAATATCTTGGCAAAAACCAGTAGGCAATTTTAGCAGTTAAATACGCTGTATAAAATATTAAACTTGATATTAACATTATTATATAAAAATTTATTTTCTCTTGGCTGTTTAAAATCTCTTTATCCTTTCTTGCTAAATAAATTCCCCATAGTAAAACTATTAAGATAAATATTCCTGCTATTTTTTTAAATCCCTTTAATCTCCAGATAAAGAAATTTATTGGGTAATATATTGGCATTTGAAATAATCCAATTAAGCTAAAATATAATCTTTTTAAAAATGTGCTCGGTGAGTAAAAACTCTCTGATGCAAAGTATGCACTTACTGGTAGCGGATTATGCCAGAGATTAATATTATATATCACCCATGGTAAAGAAAAGACTAAATAAATACTGAATCCTATTCCAATTTTTACTGATCCTTTTATTAAACTTTTTTCTTGTCTTATTTCTTTTATTAAGCTAGCTATCCATATCACCAGCAAAATAAAACATATATCTATTCTGGCTAAAAATCCTAAACCTGAGATTATCCCTAAAATTATCCAATCTTTTAGCTTTGTTTTATCATTAAAATATATTCTGCGTAGCCAGATGAATAGAAAAATACTTAATATTAATAGATAAAGCCCTGTTTCTAAGCCTTCTCCACTTTTTATTAATAAAAAATAATTGGTAAGCCAAATAAACGATGTAAAAAGAGACAAACCTTTTTGCTTGAAAACAATTCTTGCTGATTTATAAACCCAAATAGTACTTAAAAGAAAAAACAAACTTCCTAGTATAAATCCAATTTTTACCAGCCATTGAGAATTTCCGATTAAATAATTAATTCCACTTAAAATAAACAACCAAAGTGGCTGAAAGCCATTTGTTGGTTCATTACAATAAGTTATTCCTTCGCCTGAACTTAAATTTCTAGCAATAGTAAAATAATAATAAGCATCATCATCTACACAGGCATAAATCCAGTGGTCAATAAAAATGATGCTTATTATGAATAAAAATAAAACAATAAAACTGGTCGTATTAATTTGTTTTAAAATTTTTTCATTATCTTTCACGCTTCCCCTTTGTTCTATCTGGATATTGATTCTAAATCAAGATATGGATTATAAACATATTCAAGGGAAAATGGTTCTTCAAAACTGAACTGCCAGTTGATTGCCCAAGCAGGGTCAAAAGCCCATATACCTTTGGTTTTGCCATTTATGGGTTTTTTCTTTCCCCATCCCCAAAAACAATTAGCAGCATCTTCTATATTGGCAAATCCTGATAAATCTCCATCAAAAGCCAAAGGCATTTCATTTTTTTTGAAAGGACAATTAGAAGAAAATGGTTTTAAATGCGGTCTTCCCTTAGGTGGCTGATAAATCAACTTTTTAGCATCAAAGGTTTTTAAATCACAACAATGAGCCCATATTCCACGAGGAGCATCAAATCTTATTAAATCATATCCTACATCTCTGTCATTTGGACTCTCTGGAGCTTCTGCTTTCCCTTTAAACCGATAAATTACTCCTTTGTGGTTTTTGAAATGCCCTCGCCAGCGGTAGGCGCTCTTCCAGCTATATAAACCATAAGGACCATGACCACCTCTTTGAATATAAATCAATGGATGAGAACCCTCTAAATGAGCCTTTTCCACCCGCCAGACATTTTTAGGCTTAACACCGTCATCACTGATATAAAAATTCCACCAATAATGTGCCCAAGTCTCAAAAAGTCGAAATTTACCAAAAGGATTGTTTGGCTCTTTTTTCACCACCACCATCATTCCTTCCATATCATTTTCATGACAGGTTCCAGGAGTTATCCTCCGGAGTGGATGGTCATAATCTACTGGATGAAAAAATCCATAAATAATAAAATAATGTGTCTTACTTTCAATAACTGTGTAGTAAACATAGGCATAGTAAGGCTTAAATTTTCCTTTAAGGAAATTATCAAGATTGTTGTTCCCTATCCAATCTCCATCAGCATCAAAGCGAGTTAAATAATCGCCTTCTGGCATAAACCAAGTATCTTGATAAATAATAGGCGACCAATGCCCTGCCAGTTGATAGTAAAATTCATCTCTATTATCTGCAAAAGCAAAAAAGCTTACAAAAAAGATAAGAACAACAAAGCACTTTTTCATTTTTATCCTCCTTTAATTTGTAAAAAAGTTTTTAATACCACTTAAAATATATTGCACTGCCAGCACAATCAAAATAAGCCCCATAATTCTAGTAAGAAGGTTTACCCCTGTCTGTCCGATTAACTTGAAAATTCCTTCCGCATATCGAAAGACAGCAAATGTAAAAATGAGTACAATAAAAATACATACTAGAATAATTAGCTTACCTGCTAAAAAAGAATATTGGTCTGCCAAAACAATCACTGTTGTTATGGCACCTGGTCCTGCTAGCATAGGAACGGCAAGCGGAACCAAAGAGACATCGTTTTTCTCTGCGCATTCTTCAACTTCTGAGCTCAAGCTCTTCATTCCTAACTGCTGAGCAAAAAGCATAGGCAGACCTGCCAAAAAAATGATTATGCCACCGCCAACCTGAAAGGCGGAGACAGAAATGCCAAAATAATTTAAAATCTGTCTTCCAATAAAAAGAAAGATAAAAAGAATCAAAAATGCATAAAGACAGGATTTAAAGGCGATTTTTCGCTTTTGATTAGATGGAGTGTTTTCAGTGAGAGCAAGAAAAACAGGCACATTACCAAATGGGTCAATGATAGCGAGCAAAGCGATAAAAATAGTAAATATTTGTTCAAAGGAAAGCATCACTAATCATTTCATATACCTTAACTTTTTCCATTAATCAATTTTATGTTTTCAGGCTTTTATTTACAGTGTTTTTTGCTATACTTGGTAAGAATTGAAAGCAAAAGGCAAAATAAAGATTGATGCAGAATATTGTAAATCTTGTGGATATTGCATTGCCCATTGCCCTAAAAAGGTCATTGGGCTTGCGGATAGTTATAATTCTTTAGGCTATTATCCAGCAAAATTTTTAGGCGGGGATTGCACAGGTTGTGCTATCTGCGCTTTGGTTTGCCCAGAAGCGTGCATAGAGGTTTGGCGTGAGTAAGAAGGAAAGAGTTTTATTGAGCGGGAATCACGCTCTGGCAGAAGCTGCCATTCGGGCAGGGTGTAGATTTTATTTTGGGTATCCTATCACTCCCCAAAATGAAGTGGCAGAATATATGTCCGAGCATATGCCCAAAGCAGGTGGAGTTTTTATACAGGCAGAAAGTGAAATTGCTTCTATTAATATGGTTTTAGGAGCAGCGGTTACAGGCGCAAGAGCAATGACAAGCTCTTCCAGCCCTGGCATTAGCTTAAAGCAAGAGGGAATTAGCTTTCTTGTTGGCCAGGAACTGCCAGCTGTGATTGTCAATATGACCCGTGGTGGTCCAGGATTGGGTAATATCGCTGGCTGTCAAAGTGATTATTTTCAAGCAACTAGAGGCGGTGGACATGGTGATTACCGCACTATTGTCCTTGCACCTAGCTCGGTTCAGGAGCTGGTTGACCTTACAGTTTTAGCTTTTGATTTAGCAGATAAATATCGCAACCCGGTAATTATTTTGGGCGATGGGTTAATTGGGCAAATGCGTGAGCCTGTGGTTCTTCCTGAGCCGGTTAAAAACCTTCCAGAAAAGGAATGGGCGCTGAGAGGTGCTAAAGGGAGAAAAAGCAGATTTATTCGCTCTCTTATTCTTGATGTAAGAGCAATGGAAGAACATAATTGGAAGCTCCAGCGAAAATACAAAGAGATAGAAAGGAACGAAATCCGTTATGAGGAATTTATGCTTGATGATGCCAAAATGGTGGTAATTGCTTTTGGAAGTGCAGCAAGAATTGCCAAAGGAGCTATTAAACGGGTACGAAAAGAAGGACTTTTGGTCGGGCTTTTAAGACCTATTACGCTCTGGCCATTTCCCAGCCAAAGGATACGGGAGCTATCTGAGAAAATCAAGGAGTTTTTGGT
>CAZQJX010000047.1:0-17813 GCA_964592965.1 uncultured bacterium | reverse complement strand
ATACCAAGCTCCACCAATTCTTTAAGTTTTTCGTCCATTTTACTCCTCCTTTTTGAAATAAAATTGAACTGATAAGAAAAATTGATGTGAAAGGTCAGGAAGGGCTATTTAGAGGGGTAAAATTCAGCTTCCCACCCACCAGCAATGACAAATGCTTCTGGACTTTTTATTTCTGCATTTCATTTTATCGTATTATCTTAATGTTCTTTCTCTTTTTGTCAAGGAGAAAAGAGAAAAAAATTTGCTCAATCTTGACTATTTTAAAGGTTATGCTAAATAAAATAATAGAGCCGGCGTAGCTCAGCGGTCAGAGCATGCGGCTCATATCCGCAGTGTCGGGGGTTCGAATCCCTCCGCCGGCACCAAAGCTCCCAGCTTTCTTTTTAATTCTTGGGTAAGTTAGTCCTTTTAAGTTTTAAATAATCTCCTTGTTAATTTTGTTTTTGCACAAGTTTTTGCTATGCTTTTTAAAAATTCCTTTATAAGGAGGGGAGTGATGGATATTATTGAATGCATCAAAACCAGAAGAAGTGTGCGAAAATATAAATCTGACCCGGTTCCAGAAAAAGATTTAAAAACCCTTTTAGAAGCTGTGCAGTGGGCACCAAGCTGGGCAAATACCCAGTGCTGGGAAGTGGTGGTGGTTGATGACCAAGAGGTGAAAAAACAGCTTCAGCAGACCCTTCCTCAGGGAAATCCTGGCAGAAGCGCTGTGGTTGATGCTCCTATTGTTATTGCCATATGCGGAAAAAAAGGTTTGAGCGGATTTAAGAAAGGCGAGCCAATGAGCATTTACGGCGATTGGATGATGTTTGACCTTGGCATTGCCAGCCAAAATCTCTGCCTTGCTGCTTGGTCGCTCGGATTAGGAACCGTGCATATCGGATATTTTGACCACAAAAAAGCTAAACAGGTTTTGAACCTGCCAGATGATGTTGATGTGGTGGAGCTGGTGCCTGTGGGATATCCTGCTCATTCTCCAACTGCTCCTGAGCGAAAGCCTCTTAAAGATTTTGTCCACTGGAACAAATTCGGAAATAAAAAAGAAATTTAAAAGCACCAAAATATATGCTCAATTACCTCAAAATTGCCTGCACTTAATTTAACAAGGAGGCGGAAATGGACTGGAAGCTATTTTTTACCACCTTTGGAATGGTCTTTTTAGCAGAGCTTGGAGATAAAACCCAGCTTACTGCCCTTGGTCTCACTGCCAAAAGCAAAAACCCGCTGGTAGTGTTTATTTCTGCCAGCCTTGCCCTGATTATATCCACCCTTATCGGTGTTCTGATTGGTGATGCCCTTATGCGGGTTTTGCCTGAGTTTTATCTGAAAAAAGCGGTTTCCATCCTCTTTATAATTGTGGGCTTGCTTTTGTGGTTTAAAATTTTGTAAGATTTTTCACATAAACCAAAAAATCTTAATTCTCATTTGCCTTAAATAAATTAAAGCAAAATTAAATTTTTTTAATTTCTTCTTGACAAGCTCCCAGAATTTGCTATATTAAAATTAGATTAGAAAATTCTAATAGGAGGAAGAAGGATGTTAAGGGGGCAAGTTAAGTGGTTCAACGACACCAAGGGGTTTGGTTTTATTGAGCAAGATACGGGTGAGGACATCTTTGTCCATTTTTCTGTTATTGAGGGTGAAGGTTATAAATCTCTTGATGATGGTCAGGAAGTGTTCTTTGAATTTATTGACACACCCAAAGGTCTTCAGGCAACCAAAGTCATCAAGCGTTAAAGATTAGAAAAAATTTTCTTCTTATAAAATTCTCCTGATTATAAAGCTTTTCTTTTTGCCTCGGTTATTATTCTTTTAAAATTTTCCAGACTTTTTCTGGCTGGCTCTTGTGAGGTGCTTATGCTTAAAACTTCCAGAGTTACTATGTAAGGAAAATTAACGATGAAATCCAAAAACGGGATGTAGTCAAAATTACCCTCACCAATAATCAAGTGGTCATCTTGCTTTCCAAAATTGTCAGTGAAATGAATATGGCGAATATCTTCTCCCAGCACAGAGATAGCTTTTTCAACCCCCTCTGCCAAGCGAGAATGACCTATATCAAGGGTGAATTTTAAATATTCGCTTTTAATCTTTTGTTTTATTTCAACAAGGTCTTCTATTTTTTCTTCAATCCGCTCTGGCACAAAATTGCAGTTTTCAAGGCAGACATAAACCCCGAGCTTCTCTGCCTGCTCAACAATTTGAGAAAGCGAATGCAGATTTAGCTGATATTGGAGCTTGCGGGCATTTTGGGCACTGGCTAGATTCGGGTCAAGTAAATAAAGTCCGTTGTGAATGACCATAACCTTTCCTCCAAGGTCAGCGCAAAGCCTAAGCGCCTCTATGCTCTGCCGAACAGATTCTTCCCTAATGCCCCGATTAAAGCTGGCAATGTTAAGGTCATTAAAAGGAGCGTGAACCGCTATTTCAAGCTTATTCTCTTGAGCAAAATTTTTAGCCCACTTCCTTTCCTCATCGCTGATTTGGTCCGGTTCTGCCTGCGGGAATTCGCAGAAGATTTCAAAAGCATCATAGCCGATTTCCACAGCAGATTTCATTGCCTGCTTCCAGTTGGCAAGAAGCATAGCTCCGCCAGACATACCAATTTTCATCTCTCCCCTCCGAGAAATTCTTGACAGAGCCGGGCGCATTCAACTGCGCTTTTAATTGCCACCTCTGCTCCTCTTCCTTCAAATCCAAGAGAATCTCCAGCAAGAAAAAGATTTTTTATTAAAGTGGACGAGCCAAGCCTAGATGCGATGCTCTGCTGAAAAGTGGACACAAATCCAAATGCATTTGGAACAACGAGAATTCGCTCCCATTCAACCAGAGCGAAAAAGTCTTCAAAAAGCTGTTTGAGCCTTCGCCTAAGCTCACGAATAGCTCCCCGAACTGCCTCTGGGTCTGTGATTTGCCTCTCAGATAAGCGAATCATCCAGCTGGAAAGCTGTTTATCTTGGGGAGCAATGCTCGGGTCAATATTGGAAGGAAAGCGACCAATTATTCCAAGCTCTGGCTCCACCAGCCAGCCTTTTAAATCACATACCTTTTCACGAAGACCAAAATCCATTACCACTGCACAGGCAGGAGAGATTTTGCTCAGCTTTTTTAAATCATTTGCTTCAAAGATATTTTCTCTAGCAATCTGCAAAATGCTTGAGGGAGCTCCAGTAAAAACAATTGCCCTTGGGCTCAGCTCTCCCTCACTCGTCTCAACTGAGCTAGCATAGTCGCCTTTAATCTCTATGGCTAAAGCTCGGCAGAAAAGTTTTATCTTGCCCTGAGCTTTCTCAATAATTTCTCTCAGCCCATTAATCAAAACTTCTGTGGTAGAGGCGATTTGAAAAAAATGAAAATCGTGCTGGGAGAGGCAAAGCAAAAACTCTCCCAATTCACCAGCGCTCAATTTCTCTGGCTTTTCTGCAAAGAAAAAAGTGGAAAAAAAATTGAGCAAATTTTTATCTTCCTCATCAAGCTCTCCAAGAGATGATATGGTTTTGCGATAAAGGCTTTTGGGCTCTGAATGTCTTTCCAAAAATTTTCCTACCCGCTCTTTTTCAGAAGATTCCAAAGGAAAAATCTGCTTGGAGATAATCTTAAAAATTCCTTCATCTTCAAGCCAGTTAATTTTCAATTCCAGCTCTTGGCAGAGCTTGGAAAAAGCACTTTTTTGTGGCAGGTATGCGTGCGGTCCGTATTCAATTAAAAATCCATCTTTTTCTAAAGTTCTAGCTCTTCCGCCCAGCTGGCTTAGCTCATCAATAACAAGGACTTTGGCACCTTTTTTAGCTAAAATCGCACCTGCGACCAGTCCAGCCAGTCCTGCACCAATAACCAAAACATCTGGATTTTTCACTCCTCTCTCCCTAGCTCTTTTTTAACACCAAAATTATTCGCTCGCCCATATTATCTGGAAAAGTAAATTGAAAGCTATCTTTGAGCTTGAGTTTATTTTTTTCAATTTCTTTTTTGAACTGCTTGACTTCCTCAAAAGCTTTTGGTCCTTTATAAGCTAAAACAATTCCGCCTTTTTTCAAATACGGGCTTGCCAGCTTGGCAATTAAATCCAGCTTGCCAAATGCACGGGCTAGAACCGCATCTATCTGACCAGCAAGAACAAGTTGGAACATTTTGTCATCAACTCTTTGAGCAATGGCTTTGATATTTTCCAAGCTGAGCTTTCTTATCACCTGATTTAAAAAAGCTACTTTCTTTTGATTGGACTCGAGCAAAATCATTTTTAAATCTTCTCTGGCTATTTTCAGCGCCAGTCCGGGACAGCCCATTCCGCTTCCAAAATCAGCCACGAACCATCCTTTTCCCAAAAACTTAGCGCCAGCAAGTGAGTCTATAAAATGTTTAACAACAATGCCTTTCTCATCTTTGATGGCGGTTAAATTTATCTTGCTGTTATATTCAATAATTAAGTTCAGGTAAAGCTCAAACCTCTTTAATTGATTTTCATTTAACTCAAGGGATAGCTTTTGTGCCTCTTGCTTTAGAAGCTTAATATTTTCAGGCTGCATCTCTTTCTTCTTTTAACCTTTTCAGATAAATCTGCAAGATGGAAATAGCAGCTGGGGTGATTCCTGGAATTCTGCTTGCCTGACCAAGAGATATGGGACGAACCTTTTTAAGCTTTTCTCTTACCTCGGTTGAAAGCCCGTGAATCTGGTCATAATTTATATTTTCTGGGATTCGCTCCTGCTCCCTTTTTCTGAACCGTTCAACCTCTTTCATCTCCCGCTCAATGTATCCCTCGTATTTGACCTGAATCTCCACCTCTTCTTTTACCTGTTCAGGCAAATTTTCAAGCTCAGGGTCAATTTTTTTAAGCTCTTCCCAGTTTATTTCTGGCCGACGCAGAATCTGTTTTAAAGTTGCAGGCGAGCGAATAGGAGCTGAACCAATTTCTTTTAATTTTTGATTGACCTGCTCATTAGGATAAATAATCTTCTTCTCAAGCTCATCAAGCGTTTTTTCAATTTTCTCTTTTTTCTCCAAAAACCGCTCATAAGCCTCATTGCTGACCAAGCCTACTTTCCAGCCAATTTCCCGAAGTCTAAGGTCTGCATTATCTTCCCGAAGCAAAAGCCGATACTCTGCTCGGCTAGTGAACATACGATAAGGCTCCTCTGTGCCCTTGGTGACAAGGTCATCAATAAGCACGCCAATATACGCCTGGCTTCGGTCAAGAATAAGCGGTGGCTCGTCCTTGAGCTTAAGACCCGCATTAATCCCAGCAATTATTCCCTGCGCTCCTGCTTCTTCATAGCCAGAGGTTCCGTTAATCTGACCAGCATGGAAAAGACCTTCAATTGCCTTGGTTTCAAGCGTGGGCTTGAGCTGGGTGGGCTTGACAAAATCATACTCAATGGCATAGCCAGGACGGATAATCACCGCATTCTCCAGCCCTTTGATTGAGTGAACCATCTTTTCCTGAATATCTATAGGAAGGCTGGTGGGAATGCCATTGGGATAAATTTCAATTGTATCCAGCCCCTCGGGCTCAAGGAAAATTCTGTGGCTGGTTTTATCTGGAAATCTCACCACCTTATCTTCAATGCTCGGGCAGTAGCGGGGACCAATGCCTTTGATTACGCCTGTAAAAAGCGGAGAGCGGTCAAGACCGCTTCTGATAATCTCATGGGTGCGCTCATTCGTATAGGTGATATAACAGGGCACCTGCGGTCGGTCAATTTTTTCAGTATCAAAGCTGAAGGGTCTAGGCGGGTCATCTCCATATTGAGGCTCAAGAATTTCAAAATTTATGGTCTTTCCATCTAACCGTGGAGTTGTTCCTGTTTTTAATCTTCCCAGCTCAAATCCGAGCGCAGAGAGCGAAGCGCTGAGACCTTCTGCTGGTGGCTCGCCTGCTCTTCCTGCTGGAAAATTAACCAATCCAATATGAATTAATCCCTGAAGAAAAGTTCCTGTGGTGAGAATCACGCAGGGCGCATAAAACTTCTCGCCGGTTTTCAGCTTAACTCCCTGAACCTTTCCGCATTTTTCAAGAATTTCAACTACCATTCCTTGACGAATTTTTATATTGGGCTCAGATTCCAAAACCTTGCGCATATAAACCCGATACTGATACATATCTGCCTGCGCTCGGCTGGAACGAACCGCAGGACCTTTTTTGGTATTTAGTATGCGGAATTGAATACCAGTGGCATCAATAGCCTTTGCCATTTCTCCGCCAAGAGCATCAATCTCTTTGACCAGCTGTCCTTTGGCAAGCCCGCCAATGGCAGGATTACAGCTCATTGCACCAATCATATCCACATTAATTGTGACTAAAAGCACATTAAATCCCATTCGGGCGCAGGCAAGAGAGGCTTCAATGCCGGCATGACCCGCTCCTACAACAATAACATCAAACCTTTGCTCCCAGCTCATCAATTTATATTTTGCTTTTTAAAAAGCATTTATGCAAGCAAGGCTTGGCTGAAGTTGATTTTTCATATCATTAAAACTGGATTAGATAGGTAAATAATGATAATTTTTGCTTGAGCTTGTAGCTCTGGACAAAAATGATTGAAGAAAAAACACAACCACTGGCTGAGCTGGAGGGAAAAAGCTATCTTCGCCAGCTCTGGGAAATTGCCTGGCCTGGAAGTTTATCTATGCTTTTATTTTCCCTTTTTGACCTGATAGATTTAAAGTGGATTGGGTTTTTAGGAACAGATGCAGTAGCATCAGTTAGTCTTTGTGGAAATATCAATGGCGTGATTTACGGTTTGATGAATATTCTTTATATCGGCTCGTTGGCGATTTTTACAAGGTATATTGGAGCGCAAGATGAGGCAAATCTTCGGCATATTTTTCATCAATCAATTTTTTTGAGCGCCATTTTGGGTGCTGGGCTTTTTATTTTGGGTTGGATGTTTACACCCTCGCTGATTGGCTTTTTTAGGCTTTCGCCTAAAGTTTATCAGCTTGCGGTTGTGTATCAGCGGATATTTTTTATTTTCTTTTTCTTCCTCTTTTTGGGCATTCCTCTCTGGACTGCTTGGATTGCTAAAGGAAAAACCCTTCTCTTGTTAGCTGTTAATGCGGTATCAGTGGGATTAAACATTCTTTTAGACCCGATTATGATTTTCCCCAAAGGAAAAATGGTTGTGGGCGTATTTGGACTGGGTGTTATGGGCGCTGGAATTGCCAGTCTTGTATCTGAGATTTTCTCGGTTCTGATTTTCATCTGGCTTTTAAAAAGACCGGATTTTATGCTCCCTCCTCCTCTTTTCAAAGGGATTAAAATCTCACTTTATGAGTGCTGGCGAATTTTACGAATCGGGGTTCCTTCCAGCATTGCTGTTCTCTCCCGACCATTGAGCACGGTTTTACTTCAGCGCTTTATAACAGATTTTGGCTCTTCAGCTTTGGCTGGATTTGGTATTGGACTGCGCTGGTTGGGCATAACTTGGATATTTTTCGGTGGACTGGGAATGGCAGTGAGCTCTCTGGTAGGAAGGTATCTAGGAGCAAAAAAGCCGAAAAAAGCTTTAGAAATGATGCGATGGGCGTTTCTGCTGGGCGGAGGAGCTCAATTTTTCCTTACTGCTTTTTTCATCGCTTTTGCAGGAGCGCTGGTGCGAACAATGGAGCCAAATCCTGCAACTGTTCAGGCAGGAAGGGATTTTTTAATATGGGTATCTTTGGCAATGCTTTTGAGTGCGCCTGGGAACATTGCCCGCTCTGCTCTTAATGGCGCAGGAAATACAACTCCACCGATGATTGTTTCCATTTTATCCAACTGGATTGTTAAACTACCTCTTGCCTGGGCGTTGGCTTATCCTTTAAAAGTTGGGCTAAAAGGGATTTGGCAGGCAATGTTTATATCTTTGATTGTTGAAGGTGGGCTTTTGCTAGGGCTTTATTTCCGCAAAAGCTGGGTTGAACATAAAATTTAATAAAGTGAAAAGAAGAGAAAAGATAATATTTATCCTTTTTTGCGTTTTGGTTTTTGTGCTTCATCTTTCTACTTTGAATCCAGAAATCAGCGATTTAAGCGGAGATAGTGCCCGCTATCTTCTTCTTGCTCAATCAATTAGTCAAGGAAAAGGCTATAAAGAAATAGAAAAACCCACCGCTCCACCTCACCTAGAATATATGCCTGCTCTTCCCCTGCTTTTGGCGGGGCTAGTTAAGCTTAATCTCAAAGATTTAAGATGGGCAAAGATGCTTATTGTTGGGTTTGCTTTTTTAAGTATGCTTGCTTTTTTCTTTTTCTTGTGGCAGGAGAATTTTTTGCTTCGTGCTTTGGTTTTTCTTTGCTTTTCAACTCTTCCTTTTTTGCTTTTGCTTGAGACCAAGATTTTATCTGACTTTCCACATCTTTTCTTTTTGCTTTTAAGCATAATTTGGTTTGAGCGTCTTAAAAAGCAAAAAGAGGCTGGCTTTAGTCCCTGGCTTTTTTGCGGACTGATCGCAAGCATTGCTTTTTATTTTCGGCAGATTGCGGTGATTATTTTTTTAGCAGGTGCGCTGGCTATTCTATTGACTAAAAAGCTAAAAAGAAAAATTGCTCTTTTTGGATTTAGCTTGGGATTTTTACTACCTTGCTCTCTTTGGTATTTGAGAAATTTTTTCATTGCAGGAAGTATTGAGCCAAGCTATGGAAAAAAGCTCTGGTATGCGCAGGCGAGCAATCCTTTTGCAGGCACGCTCAGTTTTGGTGAGCTAATTGTTCGGATAGGTTATAGAATTAAATTTTATCTTTTTTCTCTTGCACAGGATTTTTTTCTTGGCAGAGATTTTAAATTTTTTTCTATTATTTGGCTAGCTCTGCTTGTGATTATTCTTCTGGGCATTGGCAGTGAGCTCATCAAAAGAAGAAGCATTCAAAGCATTTATTTTTTCCCATACCTTATTGTTATCTCTAGCTGGGAGGGTTGGGTGCCCAGATATTTTTTGCCTCTTATTCCGCTCTCGCTTTATTTTCTCCTAAAAGGCGTTGAGCAGATTTTTATCTGGCTGAAAAAACCTGAATTTAAATTTAAGGCATTATTATTAATTTTATCGCTTTTAGTTTTCGTGAATATCTATCGTGTAAGTGAGGTGGTTAATTTTCAGCATAAAAAAGAAATGTATCCGCCCAAGACCCTTTGGCAAAAAGAAAAATCTGCTCTGGCTTTGCTGGGAGAGAAAAATTTTTCTTACTATCCTGATGCTTTTTACTGGAAGAAGAAAGGAGAGGAATATTTTATTGCAAAATGCTCTACTTATTATCATTTTTTTGCGATGGCGGAATTTGCAAGGAAAAATCTGGAACAGGATGCGGTTATTGTGTGCAGAAAGCCGAGATTATTTGGCTGGCTGAGCCAGAGAAAATCTATTCAGTTTCCTGCAGAGCTGGCTCTAGAAAAATTCTTTAAGAAAATTATAGCAAAAGGCGGAGAGTATATTTTAATTGAGGAAATCTCTCCTGCTCTCCATCAATTGCTGATGAAATTTTGGAAAACAAATCCAGCTCAGCTTGAGCCTGTTGCCCGTTTTGGTGAAACCTATCTTTTAAAATTAAGGCAGAACTAAAAAGGGAATTCAGGTCTTTGCCTGTATTTCAATCTTAAAAAATAAAGCTAGAAAAATGCCTAAAAATAAGACTATACCTCTCTTGACTCTCATCTCTTTTCCTCCTTTCTCGTTATGCTTGAAAGATATTTAAAGCTTATATCACCTGCGCGGGCAGGCGCTAAAACAGGATTTTGGAATGGAATGAATAAATATTTAGATGGTGGGCTTTTTAGGATGTGTGACTTCTATATTTAGATTAGTATCCAAACCAAAAACCTGTTGGGTTAACATTAACCAATAATTCTTTGCCTGTCAAGGAGAGTGCCCCAGTGCTCTTTTGATAAACGCCTCAAAGATGCACTTTCCTTTGGTTTTTCCGCCAATCAGCTTGTAAAGTGAGCTCACGCTTCTATCAGCAACTTTAACAGGGATTTCTTTCGCTTTATTTAAATAGCTTTTTGCCTGGGTTTTAAGCTCTTTTCTTTTAACCTCATTTTTTTCCAATAGATAATCCAAGGCGTATTTGCAGGCTTGACCGTAAAGAGCCAGCTTTTCGCTTGCTGGTTTTAGCTCAAACCAGAGCCTTTGGTTTTCAAGCTCAGCCAGCTCAGATGGGTTTTTAATGTAGCGTTCAAATAAGTTCCTGAGCTGGTCTGCTTCTTTTTGGTAATCTCCTTTTTCATAAGCCTTCCAAAACTTATCCATTAATTTCTTGGCAGGAAGAATAGATGTATTTAGAGATGCGAACATTGGATGAACAAGAAGGCAATCTGCAAGGTCTTTTAAAGCCCGACTTTTTGGCTTTCCCAGCTTCTCAATTGCCTCTTCATAAGCCTTCCAAGGATTGTATTCTTTTTCAGTAAAATACTTTCCCATAGTATAGAGCGGAATTCTGCTTGCCTGAGGAAGGAACATAGGATTGGAGAAAATTCCCGCTACTGCTTTTTGAAGCTTTAAATCCCTGCCTTGGTAAGGTGCAAGGAAAATATGCCATTGAAGGAGAACATCATTTACCGGGTAATTATCCCAAATTAAAACCGGTCTTTTCCACAGGTTTTTATATTCCATAGCGCTTTCAAGGTCAATGGTGTTGGAGAATGTGACAAAAGGACCTGTCCACATAATCAAAACTTCAGGCTCTATTTGAGCAAGGGTCTCAAGGTAGCGGGCAAAGCTTTTTTTATGCTCCTTCCAATAGGAATATGGTCGGGAATAAACTGTGGGAACGAAAAATAACTGGCAGGAAGAATCTAGGCTTTTAAGGTAATGAAATATATTGTTTACCAACTCCACCTGCTCCTTTGCCATTTTTTCATCAGCACGATTTGACCCGGGAATATCATCAAGGCAGAGGGTAAAAGAGCGCACTCCCAGCTTGAACATTTCTTTTAACTTTTCTTTCAGACGCTGAACATCTTTAGGGTCATTATAATTTATATTCAATCCGGGAGAGATGCCATAATTAAAAGTTATTCCTAAAGCCAAAGCGGTATCAATCAGCTCTTTAAAATTTTCTTTTTCTGCTTGGGGATAACTTTCTCTCCAGAGCTGGCGATGATACGGGTCGTTTTTAGGTGCATAGATATAATAATTAAATCCATTCCTTGCCATAAATCTCAAAAGGTCTATTCGCTCCTGATGCGCCCAAGGCTGATTGTAAAATCCTTCAATAACTCCCCGAATGGGCATACGATAAAACACTTCTCCTTTTAAAGTAGTGGCGGAGACGATTGGTGCGGAGAGATTTCTATCGCCGGAAAATCCCTCGCTGACTATTTTATAGTAATAGGTTGTGTTTGGTTTAAGACCTTTATCAACAAATTCCAGTTTATCTGTTTCAGCGATAAGGTGGGAGCGGTTAATTTTAAAATCAGGAGAGTGGGAACGATAAATCTTAAAAATATATGGCAAGGTTGCCTGAGGTGAAAGAGACCAGCTAAGTCTTATCTCTGTGGGAGAAACAGCCTCTGCCTGAACCGATAAAGGAGCAGAAGGCATAGATTCAGACTCAGGTCCATAAACCTCTATCTCCCTTATGCTAATGCCTTTTTTCGTCTTTGCCTGATAAAAGTAAAGCTCAAGCCAGCCTGCATAAATCGGCGGGTTAAATTCTATGGTTCGCTTCTTTGCCTGCTCAAAAATTATCTCTTTTACGCTTTCAAAATTTCTGCCGTCATCAGAAATCCGCACCGAATACCTTGCGGGCAAATTATCTCCCCATTGAATCACAAGCCTTGCTATAGGCACTTTGGGCATTAGCTTGCTTTTGAGTTTAATTCTTATCCATTCCGAAGAAGCAGATTTAGTTGCCCAAAAAGTCTGCGGGTCTTTGTCAACCGCATACCCGGGTATCCAGTGATTCCATACCTGCGGAAGATAAAGCAATACGCTTCTTCCCTGCACCTCTGAAAACCTTGCCCGGCGATATGAGCTGGCAGAAATAATAGCACCAAAAGCCCGATTTATGCTTGTCTTCCTTTGCATTGATTTTGCCCCCATAAGAAAAACTCCTGAGAGTAAAATGGTTATAAATATTGTTAAAAATAAAACCGCTCCTCTTTTCATCTTCCTGCTCCTTTAGTTATATTGAGCACGGTATTTTTGGACATATTCTTTTTTATACCTTTCCACAAACGCCTGATAGCTCAAATCAGGAACTGGCTTTAATTCCCAAATAATCTCTACATTTTGGGCACGGGGTTTTAAAAGGATTTTATCTGGCAAAATTTCAGCTTTTCTGCCATTAACCAAGACTTTTTTGACCTCAGCAAAGAAAGGCAGATGAATGATGATTTTATCTGGTAGCTGGCGGAATTGCGGTGTGATGGTAATTTTTAGCCTGCCCTTTTCTGCTTTGGCATATATATTAATCTTTCCATAATATGTAGGAGCATTTTGGATGATGATTTCATCTCCAGCCTTTACCCACTGGGGGCTGATGGCACTGAAAAGATGCAGGTCATTACTCTGCTCACGAATAAGCATATTTCTGAGCAGGGTATTATAAAGCGCAGCATACCAGCCATGAGGCGGGAAATTGCAGAGCCTGTATCCCGGAATCTCCAAGCAGTAATCCCGGTCAGACCAGGGGAAAATTGCCCACTCAAATCCCTGGTGGCAGGAGCCGGTGTGAAGAAGAAGGGAATAAAAATCCTCAAGCACCTCCCGCTGTCTTCCCTGCAAAAGTAAAGTTTCAATAACCCGCTCGGTTATGTAGTGGTGCATAGAGTTTCTGTAAGTGGCAATTCCTTCTGCATAATGATATTTGCGGTAGTGGTCAATTGTTCTTACCACCAGAGGATGACTGGCAGGAAGAATCTCGTAAGGATAAGAAATTAAAAGATTGCCCCAGTCAACCCCGCCCGGAACATCCATTCCCGGAGGGATTATCCAATGGTTTTTCTTTGAAGCTTCAAATAAAAGCTCATAAAAATTCTGGTAGAATTTCTCTTTTACCTGCTCAAATCTTTTAGCATCTTCTTTTGCTCCTGCCATCAGAGCAACCGAGATTGCTCCATCAAGTCCAGCCAGCGCCCAGATATTATGCCCTGTATATCTTCCTACTATCCATTCATTGTCAAGGGCAAAAGTCGGTGGCATTAAGCGGAATTTATCATTGGAGGTTGCGGTTTCAAACCAGTTCACAGCTTTTCTAACAGCAGGGAGAATTTCTCTAGCAAAATCTTTATCTCCGCTTGTTTTTATGTATTCTCCAAAAGCCCAGAGAGCTTGACCAAAGCCATCAAGCTGACCTTTCTGCGAGATAAAATTACCTTCTTCATTTTGAAAGCCAAGGAAGTAGCGAAGGAGCTTTTTGGCGCTATCAAAATGTCCCCAGATGGTGTACATTCTTGCGTGAAAAGCAGAATCACGAAGCCAGAAGTGATTGTATTGAAATCTGTTTACCACCTGCATAATCTCTTTTTCGCTTGGATATTCCTGACACATTATGTTATGAACCAGAGCAGACCTGCTGGCATTCGTTACCTTTGCCTCACTCACGCTGATGCTCATTCCTTTTTTAATTTGCTTCTGCCAGAAGGATTTAAACATTGTTAAATACTTTTCAAAATCAGCTTTTTGTAATTTATTGATTAAATCAGAAGATGGGGTCTGAGCGGTTTGAGGAAATTTGAAAATAAAGCCCTTTTCTTCTTGGGGCAAAAGCTCAAAATGGTATTGAACAATCAGGCAAATTCTATCCTGCTCCAAAATGCGAAATCTACCTTTATGATATTTCCTGCCTGCAAATTTCCAATAACCGCTGGGAAGCTCATCAAAGTAATACATTAATTTTCCTGCCCGTAAAGCTAAATGGTCTTTGAATTCATATCTCCACAAAGGGCTGAATTTTTCTTTTCGCATCTGCTTACAGCGATGTTCATTGGTTCCATATCTAATTCCCAAAGCCAGACCAGCGGGAAGAGGTTTTGAGCTGGAATTTTTTACAGAAAAGCGGATAAAATTCATTGGCAGTCCCTTAAATTCTCCTTCCAGCCAAAATTGAAAAGCCTCAACTTTATAAACCAGCCCATCTCGCTTCACCTGATAAACAATGCAAGGGAGCCAGCCATCAAGAAGGGAGTAAATTCTCTGTTTCAGCGGGTTTAAATTTTTATCAAGGAAGACGAGGTCTGCTGAGCCATTATAAAGCCAACCTTCTGGCGTGACCATAGTGGCAAAATGTTGACCGGGAAGTCCGAGCTGATAGGTTGGCTTGGCAAAATAGGAAAATACGCTTGAGCCATCATCTATTTTCGGGTTGGTCATTGGCGGGGTTAAAATGTAAAGAAGGGTTTGAATTGCTCCGCCTGCTATTTTTGTTTCCAAGGTCTGCATCGGTTGATACTTTAACTTCTTGGCTGATAAAGAAAAAATTAAAACCAAAGCAAAAATCGCTCTTAAAATCCTTTCTGCCATTCCCCTCCTCCTTTTCAAAGCCTTTTAAAATTCTTTAACACAACTGGTTTAAAAATAGCAAATGAAAAATAGCGCCAAGATTAACCCTTTGCCGTCCGCTACCTGCTGGGAGGAGTTTTGGCAGGGAAAAGATATTATCTTTCCACGGGCTTATAATGCTCTCTTCCGTTCTGGTCGTAGATTAAAAATCCTATATCAAGCCGATGGGCAAGTTCTGCGAGATGGGGCGTGTAATCTCCATAAGTAAACCCCAAATGATTGCAGGGCCAGATTTTGATTAAAAGTTCATCTGGAATGGGAATTTTTCCCTTAATAATTGGCCAAGAGAAATCATATTTCTCATGCTCCTTTTTGCTCACCTGCTCGGTTTTAATAACCGTTGCCACCAGCTGATACTTTAAATTTTCCCTGCCCAAACGGGCGACTGTCATAATCTCTCCGCCCGGGGTTCTTCCCCGAACCGAAGCTCCACCAGCAAGATAAAAAATCTCCTGGCCAATGTATTCAGTGGCTTTAAGCTTTTTCTCTGGCGCATCATCAGGCTTGCCGTAAAAATAAGGCGGATGCTGACCGCAATTGACAATAGCTAATCTGCCATTCTCAACATCACGGAAGTCGCCAAAACCCGCAGGCTTGCCTGAAAGAAGATATAAAATCATCTGGGTAAGTGCAGAATCCATATCATTTTCGCAAGCGGTTGGGTAAATCCTTTTTCTTTTGCCCTCAGGACCAACATCATTGTTAAGAAAAGCGCTAGCAACGCAGGCTGTGCAGTATTTAGCACTGAGCTCGTCCTGACATTTTATTCCGCAAAAGGTGGCATTATATTCTTCAAGCAAATCCAAAGCTGAATAATAAAGCGAAAGCTGAAGCACAAATTTAGACATATCTTTAAATTTATCGCGAGAGAAGTCAAATACGCCGTGCTTTTTCTTGTAAAGAAAGTCAACAGCCTGCTCAATTCTTCTATCTTTTATCCGATAGCTGGATTCACCGGGCTTATCTTCCCAATCCACCATTTCAAGCGCTCGCTCGAGAATTTCGGATTGGTCAAGTGCTTCATAGCTTATGCCAAAGATTTTTTGCCATTGGTCAACATCAGCGGTAGTGGTGGGCATTTTAAGGCTCATTCCGCCGAAAGCAATGTACTTTTGCTGACGGAGATTAGAAATAACTTCTAAAACCTTCCCTTGAGCATCTGCCCGTTTTTTGTAAAACTCAATCACTTCTAAAAGCCATTTTTCGCAGGCAGGGTCTTTATCAATAATTCCGTAAACTAGGTGAAAAGGCACGCCAATTCTTTTCAGCCCACCGCCGCTTGCCATACCGGCAACCAGCCCGGGAACTTTGGTATCTTTGTAGGAGAAAATAATCACCCGAGCGATATCTCCTGTTTCTGCCATAAAATATTTCACTGCATCAACCGCATCATAAGGAAAAGTCCAAGAACCCTGATTGATAATTAGAACTTCGGGACGAACCTGAGCTATTTTTTTAATATGCGCTTTGACTAAGCTTGTGTTCCAAGCAATCTGGTCCTGTTTAGGAAAACCATCTCCACCGCGAATTACCCTAAAATTGTGCTTTTTAAGAACCTTAATCAGGCTGGCTTCGTGCTCAAGCATAAGGTTGAGATTTTCTTTGCGAACCCAAGGGCGGGGGTCATTGGGAGAAAATACCCCGATTGTTAATTTCCCAGACATTTTTTACCTCCTCGGAACTCTTGCTCAAATTTCTTTTAGCAAATCAATCTATCGCTGTCAAAGCCATACGCTTTTAAAAACCGCTCTTTAATCTTTTGCCAGATGAAAAAAAGAAAATATCCTGCCAGAAGGATAAATCCGAATTCTATCAAATAGCGAAAGCGTGCCTGACCAAAAAAGAAACTATAAAACACTGTCTGCCACAAAGGCAACAAATAAAAAACTGCCAATTTTCTCCATAATTTTCGTGAAAAATAAATACCCGGAATAGTGAAAAACAAAAGCAAAAGATAAACAATTTTTCTAAATATGGGAAAGCTTGATTTCATCTCAGGGTCAAACCACCACAGTGCACGAAGGCGAAGGGGAATTAGACGAAAAAAATCTTTTGGGTGGGCTTTAATCCATTCCCATCCTGCTTTCCTCAAAATTTTATCAATTTCCGCTTCGGTTCGGGCTTGAGAGATTTGTGTTTTTAATGCCAGAGGCATAGTTGAAATTATTGGCTTTTGTTCCTTGGTGTAAAGTCCACCTGTAGCTTTAGGATTATTTCCAATCCAAAGGTTTACACCACCATTGGTAGTAATTGGAATTATTTCTCCAAAAGTTCGGTAATTCCTTATCATCCAAGGCATTATCGCAATTATGCATCCACAAGCCCAAAGTCCTGCTATTAAAAATGCCTTTCTTATTCCAGGTTTTTTCCACAACCATATCCAAAGCCAGTAAAAAGCAGGAAAAGAAAGATAAAAGGTCTTGGAAAGCGCGGTCAAACCCATAACCATTCCTGCAAGCAGATGCCTCCAACTATTTTCCTTTTGAAACGACCAAATCACACAATAAATAGAAAGCTCCAATAAAAAAATATCAATCACCAATTGCTGTGCCCTTGTAACCCAGTAAACATAAATAGGATAAAAAGCAAAAAGCAATCCAGAAAAAATTCCCACTTTTTCATTAATAAGCTTTTTCCCAATTAGCACAAGCAAAACCGCAGAAAAACTTCCAATTAACGCTTGGCTTAGCTCTACCCAAAAATAGTTTCTTTCTCCAAAAAACAGAAAATGTAGATATAAAAAGAGAGTATAAACAGGACTCATATAGGCACTGGGAAGTTCTTTGTCCAAAAATCTATAACTGTATCCCTTTCCGTGAAGAATATTTAAAGCAATTGCTTCATTTTCCATTCCCGAAATATGGCTAAAATTTGAAAGCAAAAAAATAACTACAACACGAGATAAAAAGCTGAGTAAAAAGATCACCAAAAGCCATTGGTTAAAGGATATATGGAAGGGAATTTCTGATAATCTGTTAAAAAAGCCGAGCCTGGCTCGTTGTTCAGACATTCATCTATTGATTCATTGATTCAAGAAATTCTGCATTAGATTTGGTACCAGAAAGCTTATCTAAAAGAAACTCCATTGCCTCAATGGGACTGAGGGGGCTTAAAACTTTTCTCAACAGCCACACCCTATGTCTGGTCTTTTCATCAACAAGTAGCTCTTCCCTTCGGGTGGCGCTCCGATTGAGGTCAATAGCAGGAAAAATGCGCTTTTCCATCATTCTTCGGTCAAGCACAATCTCCATATTACCTGTTCCTTTAAACTCTTCAAAAATCACTTCATCCATTCTGCTTCCAGTATCAATCAATGCGGTGGCGATGATGGTAAG
>CAZQJX010000046.1:11341-17836 GCA_964592965.1 uncultured bacterium | reverse complement strand
CCCGGACCAGCTTTTCCAGCACAGCAGAAATCTGATTAAATTCCTCCTCATACATCACCAGACCGGGAGCACCCATATTTGATCTCCTTTGCTTGTGGCTTTTTTATTTAAATTATCAAATCCTTATTTGCAATGCAAGTTTTTATCTACAATCAGGGCAGATTTTTAATTCATCATAAGGAACGCCGGTTTTGGAGCTGATCCATTTTAGCTGGTCACGAGGAGCAAAGTATTTTCCGCACCTGGAACAGCGCTCCAGCTTAAAAACCCTTCCCCAAATCTTTCGCTCATCGCCCACATCTTCCATTTCTATATGTCCAGTGGGGCAGACAAATGCGCAGGCGCCACAGCCAATGCAAACATCTGAAGGCTCACCAAAAGCAGGTCCTACCTTCTTGATCACTCCCCTGCCAGAATACCCCAGCGCTTCAACCCCAACTACCTCTCTGCACACCCGCACGCAAAGCCCACAGAGAATGCACTTGCCAAATTCGCTATCAGCTCCAAATCTGCTCTCTTTGATTCCATATTCACGAGCAAGCTTTCTCACCACCTCTGCCCCTGGATTTCGGGCAAGAAGAAGCTCCAAAACCATCTTGCGGACAAGGCGAACCTTTTCCGTATCAGTAAAAATCTCTATCTCCTCACGAATCGGATACAAACAGCTTGTCACCAGCCTGCTTCTTCCATTCCAGCGAATCTCTACCATACATAACCTGCATCTACCCTCTCTGCTCACCTGTGGATTAAAGCATAAAGTAGGAATATCAAACCCTTCCCTTCGGGCAACATCTAAAATATATTCTCCTTTTTCTGCCCAAACCTCTTTGCCATTAATTTTTACCTTAACCTTTTCCATTGCCAACCTCACTTTCTGATCACCGCATCAAATCTGCAAACATCGTAGCAAATACCGCACTTGATACAAAGCTTGGTGTCAATTTTATGCGGCTTTTTCTTTGTTCCTTTGGCAGCTCCGGTTGGACAGCGCATTGCACAAAGATGGCAACCTGTGCATTTCTTTGGGTCAATTGAATAGGTGATCAAATCTATGCATACACCAGCAGGACATTTCTTTTTCTTTATGTGCGCCTCGTATTCCTCGCGGAAATAGCGAATGGTGCTCAGCACAGGATTGGGAGCTGTTTGACCAAGACCGCATAAGCTACCCAGTTTCATCGCTTCGCCCAGCTCTTCCAAAAGCTCTATATCTCCTTCCCTGCCTTCGCCCTTGCAAATCCTTTCCAAAATTTCCCTCATTCTGCGCAAGCCCTCTCTGCAGGGAACACATTTGCCACAGCTTTCTTCCTCAAGGAACTTCACAAAATATCTGGCAACATCTACCATACAGTCGTTCTCATCCATCACAATCATACCGCCAGAGCCCATCATTGAGCCCACTTTGGTAAGCTCATCAAAATCCACAGGCAAATCCAAAAGGCTTTCTGGAATTACTCCACCGCTAGGACCGCCAGTTTGAACTGCCTTAAATTTCTTGCCTCCCTTAATCCCTCCGCCAATATCAAAAACCATCTCCCGAAGGGTAATGCCCATAGGAACTTCAACCAAGCCGGTATTATTTACCTTTCCCACCAAAGAAAAGACTTTGGTGCCCTTACTTCCCTCGGTGCCAATTGATGCAAACCACTCTGGACCTCTGTTAATTATCTCTGGAACACAAGTCCAAGTCTCCACATTATTGAGATTGGTTGGCTGGTTCCACAAACCTTTTTCTGTAGCGTGGATATATTTTGCACGCGGTTCGCCAGCTTTTCCTTCCAAGCTTCTCATCAAAGCGCTGGACTCTCCACAGACAAAAGCTCCTCCTCCGCGATTGATTTTAATATCAAAGCTAAATCCAGAGCCAAGAATATCCTCTCCCAAAAAGCCGTATTCTCGCGCCTGCTGGATTGCGATGGAAAGATTTTTTACCGCCAATGGATATTCATGCCGAACATAAATATATCCCTCTGCAGGAGCAACTCCTGAAGAAATGGCATAAGCACCTATAATCATCCCTTCAAGCACAGAGTGAGGGTCTCCTTCCATAATTGAGCGGTCCATAAAAGCTCCTGGGTCTCCTTCATCTCCATTGCAGAGAATATATTTAACATCTCCAGGTGCCTTTCTGCAGGCTTCCCATTTTCTTCCTGTAGGGAATCCACCTCCACCTCTTCCCCGCAAGCCTGAGCGCTTGACCCAGTCAATAATTTCCTCAGGCGACATCTCCAGCGCTTTGGCAAGAGCAGAATATCCACCGCGAGCAATATAATCCTCAATATTGGTTGGGTCAATAATCCCATTATTGCGAAGAGCTATACGCTTTTGCTTGGCATAAAATGGTATTTTGAAATAGTCTATAACCTTCTCACCTGTAGAAGGGTCCTGATAAACAAATCGGTCAACTACCTTGCCCTGGCGAAGGGTGAGTTCAACCAAGTCTTCTGCATCCTTTTCCTTATTTCTCCTTCCTACTTGCTGGTAAAATATTCCATCAGGCTCTATCACAACAATTGGTCCTCGCTCGCAAAATCCATGACAACCGCTCATCTTTAATTCAACGCGCGCGCTTAAGCGCTTTTGGCGAATCTTTTTCCTTATAATCTCTGCCAGCTCAGCACTGCCGTTAGATAAACAGCCAGTGCCTCCGCAGACAATTACGGTTTTGACCTCCGCAGTTGAGCGCGCTTGGATTTCTTCCCTCAACTTCTCAAATTCCTGCTTTGACCTTACTTTCTTCATTTTTTCCTTACCGATTTTTTCTTTTTGGACTTTTTATCAAGAGAGCGAGCAGGTTGCTTTTTGGCTTTTGTTTTAGCTTTAGCTTTTTTGGCTTTTTCTTTCTCTGGCTTTTTCACCTTTTCTTTTTGAGGCTTGGCTTCTTTTTGAGCATAAGTAGCGATAAGGTCTTTGACCTTATCTGTTCTCATCTGCCCGTGAACTTCTTCGTTCACTTTCACCACCGGAGCAAGAGCACAGGCGCCCAAGCAATTAACAGTCTGGAGAGTAAAAAGCCCATCAGAAGTGGTTTTGTTCACATCAATTCCCAGCTCTCTTTTAAAAGCATCAACAATTCTAGGTCCGCCCCGAAGATGGCAGGCAGTTCCTAAGCAAACCTGAATTATGTATTTCCCTTTTGGCTCTAAACTAAAAGCCTTATAAAATGTTGCTACCTCATAAATTCTGGTGAGGGGCAGGTTTAGCTTTTTATGAAGCCTGAGCAAAGCTGGACGAGGAAGATAACGATATTTATCCTGAATATCTTGAAGCATAGGGATTAAAAAGCTCGGGTCAGAACCCCATCTCTCTATTACCTTGTCAACAAATTTAGGATTAACTCTACCTGTCATAGGACCGCTCCAAAAAGTTTTATCTTTTAACATTAACGCACTTGGAAATTAGCTTTTCGTATTCCTGAGTTACCCTTTGCTGGATTTTCTCAACCATATCCTCAGTTAAATGCCTAAATCTTCCCTGACCTTTGAAATATTCTTTGACTGGTTTAAGCTCGGGAAAATCAAAAGTAAGGTAATATTCGCCGTTTATCACTTCATAGAGCGGGAAAAATCCTGTCTCTACAGCGAGTCTGCCGTATCTAATAGAAAGATTGGGAGGAATCCGCCAGCCTGTAGGACAAACACTCAAAATATGCACATAAGCAGGTCCCTCAACCTCTATGGCTTTTTTTGCCTTTTCGTAAAGGTCGAGCGGATAGCTTGAGCAGGCAGTAGCAACATAAGGAATATTATGAGCAACCGCAATCTCTGCAACATTTTTCTTCCAAGTGAGCTGTCCGGGCTTGACTTTTCCTGCTGGACTGGTGGTGGTTGCAGCACCAAAAGGAGTAGAGCTTGAGCGCTGGATTCCTGTGTTCATATACGCCTCATTATCAAAGCAGAAAAATACCATATTGTGCCCACGCTCAAGCGCTCCAGAGAGAGCCTGCAGTCCTATATCTGCTGTGCCACCATCTCCAGCCATACCAGCGATAGCGATTTTCTTTTTCTCAAGCTTTCCTTTTCTCATCAAAGCCTTTAGTCCTGCTTCAATTCCGCTTGCTACAGCAGCTGTATTTTCAAAAGCAACATGAATCCAAGGAACTTCCCAAGCAGTGGTGGGAAGCGGAGAAGAAACTATCTCCATACATCCAGTTGCCATTGCAATAATTGAGTTTCTTCCCAGTGCCTTGCAAACAATCCTTACTGCCAGCGCCTCGCCACAACCCTGGCAGGCACGATGCCCGCTGGTAAAATATTCCTCTTTGGGAAGAAGCAAAGGTGCGAAAAGCTCTATCCTTCTCATTCTCTCACTCCATAAATTTCGTATTCGTGTTCTTTTCCCTCTTGAACCTTCTTTTTAGCCCGCTCAACAATCTGCCAAAAATCATCTGGCTGAACATCTCTACTGGCAAGCCCAGCGATAAAATTCACCACTTTGGGCTTTCTCTTTTCAGAATAAAGCGCGTTTCTCACTTCACAGGCAACCGGACCGCCAGGACCACCATAGCTTACCGCTCGGTCAATGACAATCAAAATCTCCGCATCTCTTACCGCCTCTTTGAATTTTTCAAATGGAAAAGGTCGCCAAAGTCTGAGCGAAATCAAGCCAATTTCCTCACCAGTCTGACGCATCTCATCTATAGCAACCCGAGCAGTCTCTCCGATGCTTCCCATAGTGAGGAAAAGAATTTTGGCGTCATCTGCTTTATATTTTTCTACAGGAGAATATCTTCTTCCGCATACCTCTGCCATTTCTTCCCAGGCACGCTCTATAATAGGCATACAGGCAAGTAGCGCTTGGTTTTGCGCCATTTTGCATTCAGTAAATATCTCTGGTGGTCCAAATGCGCCCATTGTTATAGGCTGGTCAGGGTGAAGACGATATTTGGGCTGAAAAGGAGGCAAAAATTTCTTTACCATTTCATCGGTCCAAAATTCAATAGGCTCAATGGTATGGGTGAGGATAAAACCATCCATATTCATCATCACTGGATGAAGCACCTCTGGGTCTTCTCCTACGCGAAAGCTCCAAAAAATATGGTCATAAGCTTCTTGCCCGTTTTCCACAAAGAGCTGAATCCAGCCACAATCTCTTACCATCATTACATCTGCATGGTCGTTCCAGATGGAAAGTGGGGAATTGAGCGACCGGTTAGCAATCACCATTACCACAGGCAAGCGCATTGAGCTTGCACAGTAAACAATCTCTGCCATAAGGGCAAGCCCCTGACTGGCAGTAGCAGTAAAGGTGCGAGCACCAGCGGCGCTTGAGCCTAAACACACGCTCATTGCAGAATGCTCACTCTCAACAGGGATGAACTCAGCATCAAGCTCACCATTTGCCACCAGCTCAGAAAGATGCTCAACAATGTGAGTCTGGGGAGTTATAGGATAGGCAGCGATAACATCAACATCGCACTGCTTAACCGCCTCAGCAACAGCAAGGCTTACCTCTATGCCAACCCTCTTTTTTGCCTGTTCTGCCATTAGCGTTCCTCCACCATTTTGATGGCGCCAGGCCAGCATTCTGAAGCGCAAATACCGCATCCTTTGCAATAGTCAAGATTAGCAGTGAAATATCCATCAGGCTTTTGATAAACCGCAGCTTCAGGACAATACACCCAGCAAAGCCCACATTTAATGCATTTGCTTTCATCCCACACTGGACGCATTGAGCGCCAGTCTCCAGTTTTATACTCTCGGGCACTGCCAGGCTCGGTTACCACAAACCCGGGCTCAAGTTCGTGCCATTTGTATTGGTTTGCAGGTTTTGGCATTTATTCCTCCACTTTTGTTTCTTTGTATGCCCGCTCGCAGGCTTTTAAGTTTATTTCTGCGTTTTTTCCGAACCTTTCATAAAAAGGCTCTTTTAGGCTTTCAAGCTTGATGAGATTGCTTGTACGAATAAGCGCTCCCAGCATAGCAGTATTAGTTATAGGTAGGCGCAGAATTTCACGGGCAATTTTGCTTGCGTCAACTGTGGCAACTTTACAGCTATATTTATAAGTCTTTTTTAATTCCTGAGGAGCCAGCTCTGAATTTATCACTAGCAATCCATCAGATTTCAGACCTTCGGTGGGGTCAAGAACATCTAGTAAGCTGGGGTCAAGCACAACAACTATGTCTGGCTCGCGTATCTGACAGCGGTGAAAAATTTTGTGGTCAGAAACCCGGCAAAACGCTACCACAGGTGCACCTCTTCGCTCAGGACCAAAACTTGGAAAAGCCTGTGCCCATTTTCCCTCTGCTACTGCACTACGGGCAAGCAGTTCAGCAGTAGTAACCGCTCCTTGTCCTCCTCTCCCATGAAAACGAATTTCTATCATTGCCTTCCCTTCACTTAAAAATTTGGCTTAAAAATAATAAAAAGATATTTCCAAAATGTCAAACTCAAACAAAAAATATTTTTCATAAAGCAAGAACTATGATAAATTATCAAACAAATTTTTAAATTAAGGGGTTAAACAATGGCTTTACACTGGATAGATATAATCGC
>CAZQJX010000046.1:0-11241 GCA_964592965.1 uncultured bacterium | reverse complement strand
AAATTTTTAAATTAAGGGGTTAAACAATGGCTTTACACTGGATAGATATAATCGCATTTGTAGGATTTATAGCTCTTGTAATCATTGTTTCTCTTTATGCTTCCCGTCGGCAAGAAACTACTGAGGATTACTTTCTGGCAGGAAGAACTTTAACTTGGGGCTTGATTGGTTTTTCTTTGATTGCCTCCAATATTTCAACCGAGCACTTTGTGGGTATGGCAGGTTCGGGCTTTTCCATAGGACTTGCCATTGCAAGCTATGAATGGATTGCAACAATTACTCTGGTCTTTGTTGGGCTATATCTTCTTCCTCTGTTTTTAAGGGCAGGGATTTACACCATTCCTGAATATCTTGAATACCGTTTTGACCACCGGGCTCGGGCAGTAATGGCTGCTTATATGATGCTTGCCTATGTCTTTGTTGCCATTGCCTCGGTAATCTATTCAGGTGCACTTGCACTTAAGACCATTTTTGGAATTAGCCTGATTAAAGGCGTATGGCTAATCGGTATCGTTGCTGGTGCTTATACAGTTTATGGTGGATTAAAAGCAGTGGTCTGGACAGACCTACTTCAGGGCGCAACTTTACTTGTTGGCGGGCTTATTGTCACTATCTTAGGATTTAATGCCTTAGGTGGAGGAGAAATTTTAAATGGAATAAAAATATTTTTTGAAAGTTCAAAAGATAAGCTCCATATGTTCCTTCCAGCAGACCACCCAGAAATGCCCTGGACAATCTTTTTAGGAGGAATTTGGATTCCAAATATCTTTTACTGGGGCTTAAATCAGTTTATCACTCAGCGAACTCTTGGAGCTAAAAGCGTTGAGCAGGGACAAAAAGGGGTGCTTTTGGCTGCGAATCTCAAGCTATTAATTCCCTTTATTATTGTTTTTCCTGGGATAATGGCGTATCAGCTTTATGGCACGCAAATACCTCAGGCAGACCAAGCTTATCCTTATATGATTAAAAAAATTCTTCCATTCGGTCTCAGAGGGGTAATGCTTTCAGCGCTTTTTGGAGCGGTTTTGAGCTCGCTTGATTCAATGCTTAACTCCGCAGCTACTATCTTCACCATTGACCTCTACAAAAGATACATCAAACCTCAGGCTGAGGCTCATCATTTGGTAGGAATAGGAAGAGCGATGACAGCACTCTTTGTTTTGATTGGATGCATCTGGGCACCGTTTTTAGACAGGTTCGGAAGCATATTTAGGTATATTCAGATGGTTTGGGGTTTTGTATCTCCGGGGATAGTGGCGGTCTTTCTTATTGGTCTGCTCGTCAGAAAAGCGCCCCCTGTTTCAGGATTTGTTGCTTTGCTTCTTACCGGTCCGGTCTATGCTTTGTTCCTTTACTTTAATCGGGGAGCTTTTTTAAATAATATGGCTTTTACAGTTGTCGCTTTATGCGTGTTGATGCTTATATTTACTATCTTGGCGCCTAGCGAACCCAAAAAGCTACCAGTGAAAACCGAAATAGACATAACGCCAAGCAGAAGCGCCAAACTTTGGGGAGCAATTACTGTGCTGGTGACAATTGCTCTCTATATTATCTTCCGCTGATTAATTAATTCCTTAATCAAATTTTTGCCAAATTTTCAAAAAAGTGATAAGAAAAATCAGGATATGGGAAAAATTTCAGTTTCCTGCCCTAACTGTCAGGCAAAGTATCGGGTTACTGTTCAAGGAGAAGTAACTGATAAAATCAGTTTCACCTGCAAAAAATGCCAGCAATTAATTGAAATACATCCTGACCAGCTCGGTAAAGACCAAGAACCAACCACCGAGCTTATCAAAACAGTATGTGAAAAGTGCGGGAATGAATTTGTAAAAAACATTGAAGACACCTCCAACCTATGCTATCAATGCCGAATTGACCGGATTGTTCAGAAAAAAAAGCAGGCAAAGCCAAAAGAAGAAAAGGAAAAATCCGCAAGCAGATATACCTTCAGAAATCCTGATGGGCTGGTTCTTGGTCCTATAAAACTGCGGACAGTTGCGGTTTTAATCAGAGAGAAGCGGATTCGTGGAGATGAGGAAGTCTCTAAAGACGGAAGCGAATACCGCCCCATCAGCGATTATCCTGAATTAGTGGAGCTGTTCCCAGAACTGGATTTAAGCATTAAAAAAGAGGAGCAAAAAGAAGCAGGAGAAGAAGCTGAATTTTACTTCCGACTGCGGGATGGAAGAGAATTCGGTCCGGTGAGAAAATCCACCATTTCTGACTTAATCTCCTGCGGATTTTTATCTGAAAAAGAGCTTATTAGTAAAGACTGCCAAATCTGGACTCATCTCGGCGAAACAGAAGAATTTAAAGATAGTTTCGCAAAAAAAGATACAGAGATAATTGACCTTACCGAAACCGTAGAAGAATAAAATACCATTGCGGTAAAATTTTCCGATTTTCAGCAATTATTTTGCCTTTGTTCATTTAAATTAGCTAAACTTCTTTTAATTCACTAATTTATCTTGTATTATTAGATTTGACAAAGAATAAAAATTTTAAGAAAATGCTTTCAGGCAAGAATAAACAATGATTAGAAGATACTATTCTACTTCTAAAACCGCAAAAACCCGCAGGGGAATTGAAACCCGCCAGAGAATTATTGATAGCGCCATAAGCCTTTTTGCTCAAAAAGGCTATTCTAGGGTGAGAATAATAGATATCCTTAACTCTGCCAATGTAAGTCCTGGTGCTTTTTATAACTATTTTTCAAACAAGGAAGAGCTTTTTCTGGAAATTGTCAAACTTGGTGGTGGTGCTCTGATTGATTATTTTAAAAACCATATTCTTCCAGAAACAGAGGAAAAAGATGTTAAAAAGGCTTATTCCTCGCTGGTTCAGGGAATTGATTACTTTCTTGATTTTGTGGAAAAAAATCGCCAAATTTTCCAAATTCTTTTTCAGGAGATGATTTATCGCAATCCACGAGTGAAGGAAACAATAGACCAGATTATTAAAGAATTTGTTAATCTCTTCAGGCATCAGATTGATAAAGGCATTCAAAAAGGAATGATTAACATAACTGATTCTGAAATTGCCTCTTGGAGTTTTGTCTGCTCTATTTTAGGTATGGCTTTAACCTATCTTGAAAATCCTAGTATTGAACGGGCAAAACTCGCACGCACTATATCAGAGCTGGTTCTTCTCGGACTTTTCCGAAGAGAGGTTCCTCAAAAAACCATTTGACATATCCCTGCAAATTAATTTAAATTAGCCAATGGCTATGGGCAGAGCATATAAATGGATTTTTTTAAGTTTTTTCTTTATCTGTCAAGTTGGCTGGGCAAAATATCGTGATATGAATTTAACTTTAAGCGGAGCGTGGAACTTTGGCTTGGGAGATTATGAGCTTTTAAAAAATCTTTACTCCTATTCCCTCTCATTTAGCTACTGGATGAACAATACCTCAACCGTTGACCTATCGGTAATCAGAATTGAAGGTGGATATGATTTTGAGGTTCTTTATAATGGCTCTCTTTCCTCCAAAGAGAATGCTGACTGGTCAATGACCATCGGAACCATAGGCGTGCGCTATCATCCGGAATGGGATTTCTTTCTCAATGCAAGTATAGGTGCGGGAATGGGCTATCAAGCGTGGCAGACTTCATCGGATTATTTTGACACAAGGCACGGAGAAAGTGCGGTTTATTATGCCTTAGGCAATCTGGAATATCCGATTGAAGAATGGCTCAGCATAGGCATTTTTTTTCAAGCTTTTTACTTTCCGCTCAATACCAAAATTGAAAGAAAAACTGAATTTACAACCACTGGCACAAAAGAAATCTTTTATGATAAAATTAAAGACAGCTGGATTATCTCTACAGGTTTAGGGATTAATTTAAAAATTCGATAAACGGAGAAATTAAAATGAAACCAAAGAAGCTCTTATTAATTCTATTAATTTTCCTCATCTTCCCCTTTGCCTCTCTGGCACAGCCGTTTCTGGAGCGAACAGGAAGATGGATGATTGGAGGAGGTGTGGGATTAACAGAAGACCCTGATTTATATGCCCTGAGATTAAGAGTGGATTATTACATAACTGATGAAATCTCTGTTGGTCCATTTTTTCAATATGGTTTTAAAGACTCTGATTATATTTTTGGATTATCTGGGCAGGTAAAATATTCTGCTCTTCTTGCCAAAAACAAGGTGGTAAGACCCTATGGTGAGGTCGGCATTGGTTATATTGAATTTCATCATCAGGACCTTTTTGATGGCAAGCGAACTACCAAATATCTTTTTCCTGTGGGAGGAGGATTTGAATTCAAATTACAGGATAAACTTGCTCTTGATGTTGGCATTCTTTTTGACCTCTCCGATGAAATCTTTATGGGTCTATTTATTGGGGTAGCCGGCATCTTTTAACCTCTGATGAGCGAACTTATCAGCCGAAGACACCTGCGCAATTTTGATTATGTGCTTTTGGGATTTGTCCTACTTTTGTTCTTGGTTGGAATTATCAATTTAAAAAGCGCAGGCGCAGAGACAGGCATTTGGAAGTATCAGCTTGTCTGGTTCAGCTTGGGCTGTGCGGTTATGTTGATTTTCGCATTTATTGACTATCATCGCCTTGAAAGTCTGGCAATAATTTTTTATCTTTTATGTCTCGGTCTTTTGGTTCTGGTTCTCTTTGTTGGCAAAGAAATTCATCATTCGCGCTCTTGGCTGGTTTTTAAAGGCTTCAGAATCCAGCCCAGCGAGCTGGCAAAACTTGCGGTGGTCATATATCTGGCAAGAATTTATCACCGAAGAGAGACCGCCGAGCCAATGGGTCTTCGCCAAATTATTTATCCTCTTTTGATTATCTTAGTTCCTGCTGGTCTAATTGCTTTGGAGCCGGATTTGGGCACAACTTTTATTTATCTAATTTTTGGAGCAATGCTTTTGATTTTTATGGGGATAAGAAAAAAGTTATTAATCTTTTTTATAGCTTTAACTTTGGCTTTAACTCCTATCTGCTGGAGATACATACTCAAGCCACACCAGAAGGCACGAATCATTACTTTTATCAAGCCTGAGAAAGACCCTCTTGGTGCAGGCTATAATCTGCTCCAGTCAAAAATCGCTATTGGCTCAGGTGGATTTTTCGGAAAAGGCTGGCAAAAAGGCACTCAAAATATGCTCCGCTTCCTTCCTGAACAGCATACAGACTTTGCCTTTTCAGTTTGGGCAGAGGAATGGGGATTTGTGCTTGGTGTGATTCCAGTTATTTTGCTTTATCTTTTCATCTTTTCCCGTGGGCTTGGTATTGCCAGTCAGGCAAAGGATAAGTTTGGACTGGTTTTATGTTTAGGAGCAGTCTCTGTTATGTTTTCACATTTCTTGGTTAATCTGGCAATGATTTCTGGATGCTTCCCTGTGATTGGAGTTCCTCTGCCATTTTTCAGCTATGGTGGCTCACACCTTGTTGTATGCTGTGCTTTTATTGGATTAATTTTAAGTGTGGGTATGCGAAGGTATGTCTTTTAAAAACAGGCAACCCACCATTGAATATCTTTGCTTGGGATGCGACAAAAATCTTGTTGACCTGGAAAAGCTCCTTGCTCATCTGAAAAATCTTGGCGCAAAGATTGTCCCGGCTGAAAAAGGAGCTGATGTGCTAATTATAAACACCTGTGCTTTTATTGAGCCTGCCCGCAGAGAAAGCATTGAACATATTTTAGCTTCTGTGGAACGAAAGAAGGAAGGAGAGGTTAAATATTTAGTGGTTATTGGTTGTTTGGTTGAGCTTTATGAAGACGAGCTGAAAAAAGAAATCCCTGAAGTGGATTTGTGGGTTAAATATTCAGAGCTGAATCAGCTTTCCCAGAAGCTCAAATCAATCATTCCCTTAAAACCGAAAACAAAAATTCAGGCTCTGCGCCTGCCTATCACTCCTCGCCACATCTCTTATTTAAAAATCTCTGAAGGATGTGACCGAGGATGCACCTTTTGTGTTATCCCTAAAATCAGGGGAAGATTTCGCTCCCTGCCTTTAAATGAATTGATTGCAGAAGCAAAATTTTTAGAAAATAAAGGCGTAAAAGAGCTAAACCTTGTTGCCCAGGACTTATGCGATTATGGAAAAGACTTAGGCACAAATCTTCTTGAGCTTTTGGAAAATCTCCTTGCTCATACCTCAATACCCTGGCTGAGGCTTTTTTATCTTAACCCAGAAAATTTTGATTTTAGGCTGACCAAACTGATGGAAAAGGAGCCAAGAATCTTGCCATATTTTGACCTTCCTTTTCAACACATCTCTGACCGCATCCTCGCCCGTATGGGAAGAAGCTACAGGGGAAAAGATGTGAAAGCAATTATGGAATCAATCAGAAGCACCCTTCCCAATGCTGTGATTCGTGCAACGGTTATGGTGGGCTTTCCCGGAGAGGAAGAGAGCGATTTTAACGAGCTCTTAAAATTTATTGAATGGGCAGAAATAGATTGGCTAGGTGTATTTACCTTTTCAGCTGAGCCTTTTGCCCCTGCGAGCAGGTTTAAAAATCGTCCGGCAAAATCCATTGCAGAGAAAAGAAAAGAAGAATTAGAGCTTTTGTGGCAAGAGATTTTAGAATCAAAAAATCAGCGCAAAATTGGCAAAGTTTATCAGGTTCTGGTTGACCAGCAAGGAGAAATTGGCTATGATTTTAAGGCAAGAAGCTTTGAACAGGCTTATGAAATTGATGGAGTAGTTTTTTTAAAAGGAAATTTCCGCACTGGTAAATTTTATCAAGTAGAGATTGTTGACAGTTTAGGTATTGACCTTATCGGAGTAAAACAAAGGAGGAGAAAATGAAAGGGTATAATGAGGACACAATAACCGGCACTTCTTTAAACAACGCTCAAAAATATCCGGACAAAGTTTACATACTCTCCAGATATGACAAGCAGGGAAGAAGAACCGATGAAGTCCATTCTTATACTTGGAAAGAAGCTGACCGAATAACCAGAGACCTTGCTTTAGGACTTATGGCATTAGGCTTTAGGGAATTTGACCGAAGCGCTGTCTTTTCTCCTAACCGACCTCGCTGGATATTTTCCGCTATGGCTCCTCTCTTCCTTCGGGGAGCAATGGTGCCGATTTATCCGACGAGCAAAGAGGAAGATGTCTGGTGGATTCTTCACGACTCTGGCGCCAAATTCTGCTTTTGCCATTCAAAGGAGCAACTGGAAAAGGTGCTTAAAGTTAAAGACCGGGTAGAAACTCTGGAAAAGGTATTTCTTTTAAGTCCACTTGAAGAAAGACCTGATGATATTGTTATGGGCTTTGATGAGCTTATTGAGCTGGGAAAGAAAAATCATGATAAAGAGGACAAACTGGAAGAAATAGCACAAAGTGTCCAGCCTGAAGATTTATGCGCAATCATTTACACATCAGGCACAACCGGCAGACCCAAAGGCGTGATGCTCACCCATTCAAATATAGTTAGCCAGAGAACTTTGATAGAAGAATTTGGTTTTCGTCAGGAAGATATCTGGCTCGCTCATCTACCTTTCTGTCATTCTTATGGTTTTTCTGCTGATTTGATGGGAGCTGGCTATGTGCCCGGAATTCTCGCCATTTTAGATTCTCTCCAGAGCGAAGAAATCCGCTGGGGACTTCAAACCTTCAGACCAACAGTAATGAACTCTGTTCCAAGGCTCTGGGAAAAGCTTTATATCCAGATTCAAAACACCCTTGCTGAAGCAAAACCATTTTTAAGAAATTATTTCAACTGGGGAATAGAGATTGGAAGTAAAATTTATCTATTGGAAAATGAGAAAAAACCTGTGCCTGCTTCTCTGCGTGTCAAATATTCTCTGGCAAAGCCATTATTTAATCTGGTTAAGAAAAAGGCAGGACTTGATAGGCTTCGTTTTTGCTCAACTGGCGGTGGTCCGATTAATCCAGATTTAATTGTCTTTTTTGGCGCAATGGGAATCAAGCTTTATCAAGGCTATGGTCTTACAGAAACCAGTCCGATTATTAATGCCAACACTCCCAAAGCTAACAAGCTAGGAACAGTAGGCAAACCTCTTCCCGGGGTAGTTGAAAAAATTGACGAAGATGGAGAAATTCTGGTCAAAGGTCCACAGGTAATGAAAGGCTATTGGAATAATGAAGAAGCCACTAAAGAAGCCTTTACAAAAGACGGCTTTCTTAGAACAGGAGATATTGGCTTTATTGATGAAGAAGGCTACCTTACCATTACTGACCGTAAAAAAGAACTAATTATAACCAGTGGTGGGAAAAATATCGCTCCACAGCCCATTGAAAACGAATTTAACACTGACCCATATATTGAGCAGGTGGCTGTTGTTGGAGATGGAAGAAAATATATAAGCGCGCTCATTGTTCCTGAATTCGAAGCCCTTTCCAGATGGGCTAAAGAACAGGGTATTGAGTTCAAAGATTATTCCGAGCTGGTAAAGCACCCGAAAGTGGTTGAGCTTATCCAGCAAAGAGTGGATTTAGTTAATCAAAAACTGGCTAAATACGAGCAGATTAAAAAATTCGTTATCTTAGACCATCCTTTTACTGAAGAAGGCGGAGAACTTACTCCCACGCAGAAGAAAAAGCGCAGAATTATTGAAAGCAAATACAAAGATTTGATTGATTCTATGTATCCGCCTGAATAGCCTGCAAATGACCCGCTCCAAAAAGAAAAAAAGCCTTAGAAAAAGAATAAAAAGATTTCTGTTTCTTTATGTAGGACCTTTTTTTCTCTACATTGTCAGTCGGCTAGCAATAGTCACAAGCATAGGAATAGATATTAATATAAGAAAAGCGTTAAAAGCTCTAAAAAATAAACAACCTCTTATCTGCGCCATCTGGCACAGCAGAGCGCTTCTTATGCCAGCATTATTTGACCTTTTCGGTGGCAGAGAAGTGCTGGTTATGGTGAGCAGAAGCGAAGACGGAATTTTCACCTCACGAGCTCTACGACTTTTCCGGATAAAAAGTGCGTTTGGCTCAAGCACTCGTGGTGGGAAAGAAGCTCTGATGGAAATGGTAAATACCTACAAAGAAAGGGGCGCAACTCTTGCCATCACTCCGGACGGACCTCTTGGTCCTGCAGAAGTGGTTAAGCCTGGGGTGGTTCTTCTTGCTAAAGAAACTGGTCTGCCTATTTTTACTGTTAGCTATTATGCCAAACGAGTGATAAGAGCAAAAAGCTGGGATAGATTTGTTATTGTCCTTCCTTTTAACAAAATAACCATTATGGTGGGAGAGCCAATTTATGTGCCCAAAGATGCTGACGAAAAAACCCTTGAAGAATACAGAAAAAAAGTAGAAGATGAGCTCAAGCGCATAACCTATATCTGCGAAAACTACTTTCAAAATCCCAAACTCGCAGAAGGATATGATATTTACAAATCTTATGTTCCGCTTTTCAGTCGTAAAATTTTCTGGCTGGAAAAACCAAAGGATGAAGAAGAAGTTTAGTCTTATTTTTATAGCGCTTGCTTTTTTGACCGCAAATGTTCCTGACTTCTCTTTTAAATCCACCAAAGGAAAAACATATCAATTATCTGAACTACGGGGCAGGCTGGTTTATTTAAACTTTTTTTCTGAAAACTGCTATCCCTGCGAAAGAGAAGTTCCTTTACTTAATGAAATTAGCAAGCTTAATCCTGACCTGCTTTTGGTTTTTGGAATTGGCTATAACTATCCATCTATGTCAAAACTTGCTCAAAGCCAAAAAAGAATGAAAATGGATTTTCCTGTTTTGTTTGACCCCAAAAATCAACTGGCAAATGAGCTGGGAGTTTTTTACCTTCCTTGTGGATTCCTCATTGATGAACAAGGCAAAATAAAAAAGAAATTTATAGGTGAGCAAGGAGAATTTTTAAAAAGCTTTTTGCAAAAAGAGGTTCAAAGGCTGGAGAAAAAACTAGCAGGTAGGGAAATTTATTTAGGAGAATTTAAGCCCATAAATTCCTCTGCCCAGATACCAGCTGTTGAGATTAAAAACGAGCTTAGAAACATTCTTTTCCAAAACGGATATATGGTTGTTAGCCTAAAAGAAAAGGCAAGTTTTGTTATCAATGCGGAGATAGGCAGATGGATAGAAATTGTAGAATTCCATTTTTGGCTATGCACAAATACCAAAAAGCCAGTTTGCTATGAAAAAAGAGTTCAATCGCTTGGGGCTAATGCCACAAGATATTTACAGGAAATAGATAGGGGATTTTCTCAATTAACTACTAAATAAAAAATAAGATTTTTTAATTTGTCAGCTATTTTATAAGATTGTTTGTTTTTAGAATTAACTCTTGAAAGTTTCTTTTTCTCCGTTAAATTTGTATTGATGTAGTTTTTAAGGAGGCAAAGTAATGGCATATAAGATTATTTGTGAAGAATGCATATTATGTGGTAGTTGCGAAAGCGAATGTCCAAAAGGAGCAATTAGTGAGGGCGAAGATTGCTATGTTATTGACCCGGAAAAATGCAATGACTGTGGAAGTTGTGCTGAAGTCTGCCCCCAAGAGTGCATCAAAGCACCGGACGAGCAATAACCGATAGAGAAAAAATGCTTGCCAAAAGAATTATACCCTGCCTTGATGTTATGGCAGGTAGGGTTGTGAAAGGAGTTCGTTTTGTTAATCTGCGCGATGCGGGCGACCCGGTTGAGTGTGCCATTGAGTATGACCGTCAGGGTGCAGATGAGCTAACTTTTCTTGACATCACCGCCAGCTATGAAGAAAGAGAAATAATCCTTGATGTGGTTGCTAGAACCGCAGAAGAGGTTTTTATGCCCCTGACCGTTGGCGGAGGAATCAGAACATTAGAAGACATAAGAAAACTGCTCAAAGCAGGAGCTGATAAAGTCAGCATTAACACTGCTGCTGTAAAAAATCCTGATTTTGTCCGACAGGCATCAGAGCGCTTTGGTAGCCAGTGCATTGTAGTGGCTATTGATGCCAAAAGGGTGCCGAACTCAGACCCGCTTAAATTTGAGGTTTACACTCACGGCGGGAGAAATCCCACAGGAATAGATGCAATTGAATGGGCAAAGCAGGTGGAAGAGCTTGGTGCAGGAGAAATCCTTCTTACATCTATGGACAGAGATGGCACCAAATTAGGATTTGACCTTGAGCTTACCAAGCAGGTTGCCCGTGCGGTTTCTATCCCGGTTATTGCTTCAGGTGGAGTAGGAACATTGGAGCATATATATGAAGGCTTAACAATTGGTGAGGCAAACGCTGCTTTAGCTGCCAGCATCTTCCATTACGGCGAATACACAATCCGGCAGTGCAAAGAATACCTTGCCCAAA
>CAZQJX010000045.1:0-17865 GCA_964592965.1 uncultured bacterium | reverse complement strand
TGTATCCGCAGTTCCGACACCGCCAGCGGGTTTTTCCCTCTCGCTTGAAAACCCGTCCCTTTTCTATATTCTCTGCTAGCTTGCGATACCGCTCCTCATGATACTTTTCCGCAACCGATACCTTCTCAAATAAAACCGCAATCTCCTCAAACCCTTCCTCTCTGGCTATTCGGGCAAATTCCGGATACATCTGGCTGTGCTCGTATCTCTCTCCATCAGCCGCTGCTTTGAGATTCTCAAGAGTGCTTCCCACCACACCAGCAGGAAAATCCCATTCTACCTTGACCTCTCCACCTTCCAGATAGCTGAAAAACCTTTTGGCATGCTCCTTTTCCTGATTAGCAGTCTCCTCAAATATAGCAGAAATCTGCATATAGCCTTCCTTGCGAGCTTTGCTGGCAAAATAAGTATAGCGATTGCGTGCCTGCGATTCTCCTGCAAAAGCAGTGAGAAGATTCTTCTCGGTTCTCGTTCCTTTAATTCCCATATCTTTCCCCCTCCTTATTTGGCTTTTTTCTTCTGACATTCAGGACAAATCCCTAAAATATGAAGACGGTAGCCAATAATCTTATAGCCTGATTCCTCACAAATCTTTGAAACCAAACGAGGTTGATAGCGATAAAAAATATCATCTATCCGACCGCACTCCACACAGAAAATATGACAGTGGTCGCTTGTATCACCATCGTATCTTCTCGGTTGATTGGGAAAATCCAGTCTGACAATAAGTTCATTATCAGCAAGGAGCTCAAGGTTGCGGTAAACAGTGGCAAGGCTTATGCGAGGAAGTTTTTTCTTTACCTTTTCCCAAACTTGGTCAGCACTGGGATGATTTTTGCTTTTCTTCAGTTCTTCCAGAATCAGCCTTCTTGGCTTGGTCATTCTGAACTTTGCTTTTTTAAAATCCATTGCTTTTTGTAATTGATAACTATTATTATTTTTAATTACAAATTCTCTCTTGTCAAGTAAAAAATTTCAAGCTAACAAAAAATTTATCAGCGAAGGTATTGCAGTGCCCTTAGGGCATGTGCCTGTTCAGAGTTTATTCGGACTTTCGACCGGGGACTTGAGAGAAATTTAGAATGGGCTTTTAATTGCTCAAAAAGTTTCAGGCAGATTTCTGATTGGGCTGGCGCTAGATTTTTTATCTCCTGAAAATCAGAGCTTAAATCAAAGCACATAAGGTTTTGCTTTGAATCAATAATCAATTTATAAGGATAGCTAATTAAAGCCCCTGCCCTTCGCTCCAGCCAGTTGAGGTTATAAGTTGGGCAGATTCTTTTCATTCTTTGAAGATAAACTACTGGTTCAAAAATTTCAGCATAGGCATATTTTTTACTTCTAGCAAAGGAGAAAATAGAGGAAGAGGTTTTTCCCTGAGCGAGTGCCAAAATCAAATCTGGCAGATAAGCAAGAGAAAAGGTGTTTTTAATTGAAGCGGGCTTGAGGAGTTTGGGAAAGCTTATGAGCAAAGGCACAGCCAGCTCGCTGTTATAAAGGGTGGCACCGTGTCCCCACCAGTTATGTTCTCCAAAGCTCTCGCCATGGTCGCTTAGAATGACCAGAACAGTATTATCAATTAAATTTAAATCCACCAGATTTTGATAAAGCTCTCGGAGGCGCTGGTCAAGGTAATAAATAGCGCCATCATACCATTTAATCACTGTCTTTTGCACTGCCTCTCTATTTTCTCCCGAGCAATTAAATCTATCCCAGTCAGGTTGAGGATATTTTTTTTGAGCCTGAGCTGGATTCTGAAAAAATTTATATGCGGAAAAATCCTTCGGATAGGGAAGATGAGCTTCCATATAATTGACAAAAAGAAAAAACGGCTTTTTGTTTTGGGAAAGGCGAGCCAGCCAGCGCCTTAATTTCAAATTGGTATATTCAGCACCACTATCCTGAGCAAGATTCAGATGCAATTTGAGCCAGAATTTAAATACCTTTTCTCCTAGATAAATACCCATTGGATTATTCTCCACAAACCTGTCAAAACCCTGAAGCAATCCTGAAGGATAGTTAAGAAGAGGATTGTTTGACCAGCCAATTGTAAAGTATCCCAGCTCTTTTAATTTTTCAGCCAGAGTTTTATAGGTTTTATCCAACCGAAAATGTTCATAATTGCAGTTATGTTGAGAGGGAAGAAGCCCGGTGAAAAAGCTGGCGTGAGAAGGAAGTGTCCAGGGAGAGGTGGAATACGCCTGCTCAAACACCCAGCCTGATTTTGCCAGTTCCCTGAGAAAAGGGCTGGTTTGGCGATGATAGCCATAAACAGATAAATGGTCTCGCCTGACTGTATCCATAACAATAAAAATGATATTGGGCTGAACCGCTCCTTTTTGCTTTTTGCTCATAAAATATTTAAGCCAGCTCAAGCTGGGAAAAGAGATGATGCTAACTCCCAAGACCAGCAAAAAGAAAGCCAAACCTGTGCGGATTTTTCCCTGCTCGGCTTTATCTAATGCTCTGCCTATTAAAAAAAACAAAATCAAAGCAAATATTGAAATAACAATTGCACCTAAACCTTTTAGAAACCACCTATCCACCTGATAAAGCACCAAAAGGGCACGGAAGAAATTTAAAAATAAATATGCGCCCAGACTTCCTGCCACCAGCTGGCTGACTCCGGGCTTTTTCCAAAAAACCACTCCCAACCAGAGCAAAAACACCAAAGCGCTGAAAAACCAAAAGGCGCTCTCTCTCTTTGAGCTGAGAGGAAGTTCACCTGCCTGAACCCAAGAAGTGATTAAAAGCCCTAAAAACAAAATCGCTGTTCCAAGAGAAAAATAAAATCTCTTTGAGCGAGGTATGAAAAAATAAATAATTGAAAAAATCATTCCCAGCAAACTACCAGTAATCCAAAGCACCTGCAGATTTCTGAAAGTGGCGGTGGATTTAATGGTAGTAAGAAGCGGGGTTAGCTGGGAAGATATCTCACTGCCAGAAAGATTAAAAATAAAAAATAAAAACGGCAGAAAAAAAAGCTCGCTCAGGGCAAAAACCTCTCCCACCACTAAAAAATAAACCATAAATTCCACAAAATCTCTTATGCGCGGTTTAACCTTCATTATCTTCAGCTATTTTAACAAGAATTGATATGGGAAAAAATTAATTTGGTTTGCAAAATGAAGTTGAGAATGCTAAAAAGGCAGAAAGAGCCTATGCGAGCTAAAAATCAAACCCGCTTTGGGTGGCGAATAATAGATTTTTTATTCACCTTGAGCTCTGCTCAAATTCTTTTAATTTTAGCCTGCCTTATTGTTCTTGTGGCGGGCGGGGTATTTCTAGCAGAAAGGCATTCAGGCGGGATTAGAAATCTGGAGCAGGCGGTATGGTGGCTGGTGGTGACCGCCACCACCACTGGCTATGGAGACATTACACCCAAAACCTCTCTAGGAAAGGCTCTTACCATTATTTTAATGGCATTGAGTTTGGTCTTCGTCTCCATACTTACAGCGACCATAGCGTCTCGTCTGGTAGAGCGCAGACTTCTGGAGGGAAAAGGAATGAAAGAGGTTAAATCAAAGGGGCATATTATTGTTTGTGGTTGGAACTGGCTTGCGGATTCTCTTTTAAGTATGATTTTTCAAGGGTTCGGTCATCATCCGGAAGTGGTTTTGGTCAATGACCTTGCTGAGGAGCAGATTGGTGAAATTCTTTATCGGTTTCGGCATCAGAATCTTCACTTTGTTCGTGGAGATTTTACCCAAGAAAGCGTTTTGGAGCGGTCAGGAATAAGAACTGCCTGGAGAATGATTATCCTTGCTGATGGAGAGACAGCTCATCAGCTTGAGCGGGCAGATGAGCGTGCCCTGCTTTGTGCGCTTACTGCTCGCTCGCTCAATCCTTCTTTGCGCATAGCTTCTCAGCTGGTCAATCCTGAAAATCGTGGACACCTGGAGCGAGCGGGCATAGACCCGATTATCCCACTCAGCTTTGGACACGAGCTCCTTCTCTCCAGCTCAGCCCTTGCCCCGGGAATATGCTATGCATTTGAAGAGGTGTTTTCCGCTGTTCCTACTTCTCGCCTCACTCAGGTTAAACTTCCTGCTCATCTGCGCGGGGAGAGCTTTAAGAAAATCACCCAGCACTTCCGACAGCAAAACTCCGCTCTGGTTTTTGGCATTACTTGGGAAGAAGAAATTGGGTTTAACCTTGATGACATTTTAAGCGAAGAGGCAAGCGAGATTGACCAGTTCTTAAAAAGGCGCTTTGAAGGAAGAGAAGAAGATTTTTTCAAAAAAACTAAAAGATATCGGGTGCTTCTTAATCCCGGCGATGATTTTGTAGTAGAAAGAGACTGCTGGGTTCTGCTTTTAAAATAAAACCGAGGAAGAAGAAAATGACCGACCTTGAATTTTTTGAAAGCCTTGAGCTTTTAAAAGGCGCAAGCAAAGAAACCATCAAGGAATTTCCCAAAATCGTTAAGAAAAAGGACCTGCCCAAAGGAACGGTCATAGTGAGGGAAGGAGAAGAAGGAGATTCTATGTTTATTTTAAGGCAGGGAGAGGTTGAGGTTTCTATGTCCATAACCCTTCCGGTGAGCGGAAAGGGGCGAGAAAAGGTGCTTGTTAGTTTAAAGCCAGGAAGCATTTTTGGAGAGATGGCTTTTGTTTTTGGAAAGGAGCAAAGAAGCGCAACTGTGGTGGCAAAGACCAATGTGGTGGTTTATGAAATTGCCAGCAGAGATTTTGAGCAGTTCATTAATGCCAATCCCCAAGATGGGGTTTTTATTTTTAGGAATATTGCTAAAATAATTGCAAACAGGCTTCGGAAAGCCAACCGAGACATTGCCAAGCTGACCACAGTTTTAAGTGTAGTTCTTGACCGAATGGAAAGGAGCAGTTGAGATGGAAAGGAAGCTCAAGGTTTTAGTTGCTGATGATAACAAGCTCCAACTGGCAATGACCAGCGATGCTCTCAGTCAGGCGGGTTTTGATGTTTTGGCGGTTAATCAGGGCAAAGAGGTTTACAGAAAAGTTCTGGAGTATAATCCTGACATTATCCTGCTTGATATAATGATGCCGGATATAGATGGCATTGAAATCTGCCGGGTGCTTAAGACCCATCCAAAAACCAAGCATATCCTAATCCTGATTTATTCTGCCAAAAGGGATTTGGATTTAATGGATTTAGCTTATGAAGCAGGAGCAGAGGGGTTTATCCTTAAATCTGATAATTTTGATGAAATAATCAATCGCATTAAAGAAATATATCGGGAGAAGAGGGAGCAGGCTTAATAATTAAATCTTTAAAAGCTCCTTTGCATTCTTCCAGAAAAACTTTTCTTTAAACTCATCATCTTTTTCTACCAATTTAAGCCCAATGCTGATGGGAACGCTTTGGCGGGAAAAAGGAAAATCAGAGCCAAAGAGCAACCTATCTTTTCCCATTACCTTTACTGCCTTTTTGAGCATTTTTAATGTTTGGTTGGAGCTGTCAGCAAAAATGTTGTCATATTTACCTGCCAGCTCCAGAACCTGCTCTGCCTGACGCATTCCCAGATGAGCAAGCACAATGGGAACATCAGCAAACGCCTGAATGAGCCTTTCATACTTTCTCGGCTCACCATAGCTATAACGGATGGGTTGATAGGCTATGTAATAATGCACAATCCCGGTATGGAAAATCACAGGGACATTGTAATCTCTGACAATCTCTAAAATCTCAAAATATCCCGGGTCATCTGGCGGGCAGTTTTGCAGAGGCGGATGAAGCTTAACTCCCCGACAGCCAGCATCTAGCTGGCTTTTAAGCTTGGATTCTTTATCTGCATCTTTGGGATGCACACTGGCAAAGCTTATTAAGCTCGGAATATCTTTTATTTTTTTCAAATATTGCATTCCATCAGTAAAAGGAGCGATGGGAAGAAGAACGCTTTTTTCAATCTGGCATTTCTCCATAAAGCGAAGGATATTTTGCAAGGTGGCAAATTGATTGCGGTGATGAATATAAATGGCTTCAATATGATGCGAGAGCTTCTCCAGCGGACCTTTTAATCCCGCCACCCTGTATCCTGACCATTCAAAAATATCCCCTGGTGTCCAGACCAGCTCAGAATAAGGCTCAATCAGCTCTCCGCCATAAAGAATATCATCTATATGGGTGTGGAAATCTATAATTCTCATTTTTCTTCCCCCTTTTGGCTTAATTCTATTACAAATCAATGAGCTTGAAAAATCTTTCTTAATTTAAACGAACTGGCTGGAAATTTCTGCCTGAAAATTTTTCTCTTGATTTTGGCAAAAATCAGGGTAAAATATTTTTCAGGTGGGCGCTTAGCTCAGCGGTAGAGCGCTACCTTCACACGGTAGAGGTCGCAGGTTCAAATCCTGCAGCGCCCACCATTTTTTATCCGCTTATTTGTAAAGAGAACCAATCTCAACCGCTCCAATAATGAAGTTATATTTATCTTCCCTGCGGATTTTTGAAAGCCTGCCAAATTGATGATACTATTTTTTCCAATTTCACTAGCGATGAAAAAAGAGCAAAAGATTTTCTGGGGATGGTTTGTTGTTGCGAGCGCTTTTATTGCCAATTTTATGTCTGCAGGAACTGGTTTTTACAGCTTTAATGCCTTTCTCCAACCTCTTTGCAAAGAGCATAACTGGAGCAGAACCGCAGTGAACATTGCTCCCAGTCTTGGCTCTCTTATTGGTATTTTTGTTCAGCTTCTTTATGGATGGCTGGTGGTAAGGATTGGTCCGAGGATTCTCACCATAGCAGGTGCCTTGGTTTCTGGAATTTTCTTCGCACTTATGGGACGAGTAGAGAGCGTGCTTTTATTTTATCTTTTTGCCAGCATTGTCTTTTTTGCCAATGGAGCAATGAACGGAATTGTTGCCAACACCGCTGTTTCCAACTGGTTTGAGCGATACCGTGGAAGAGCGCTTGGAATTGCAACAGCGGGAATTTCTATCTCTGGAGCGGTCATTCCGCCTGTTGCTTTATTTCTTTACAAAAAATTCGGTATTGAGCAGGCATTTTTAATTCTGGGAATAACCACTTGGATTTTGGTAATAACAACCGCAGGGATTTTCCTTCGCAACCGACCCGAGGATTATGGCTTGGCTCCTGATGGAATTTTATCTGAAAGGCAAACCGAGCAAAAGCTAGTAAAGCAAAATCCTGCCAGTATATCCTCAAGCTGGAGCATTTCTAGGCTTATAAAATTTCCGACCTTTTGGAAATTAGGATTTGGCTATGGATTGATTATGATGGGAGTGGTGGGAGTGATGGTTCAGCTCAAACCAAGATTCTCTGATATGGGATTCTCTGATAAAACCGCAATGACTATGATGGCGCTTACTGCCCTTTTGGGTGGAGCTGGTAAATACATCTGGGGAAGGCTCTGCGACAGGTTTGATGAGAGAAAGGTTGTGGCAGGATTGGTTCTTTTTCAGGTGGCAGGATTTCTTTTAATTAGCCTAACTAAATCCATTTTTACCCTGGCGTTGTTCATCTTTCTTTTTGGGCTGGGTATGGGCGGTGCGCTCAGCACCTTTCCCATTATTGTCGCCAGCTTTTTTGGAAGGGAAAATTTTGCTCAGGTGCTTAAATATCTAGCTATTTTTATGACCCTGCAAAGTCTCGGATACATCATAATGGGAAGAAGCTATGACCTTACCGGCTCATACAATCCTGCTTACTATGGCTTTATAATTTTAGACCTCATTGCTCTTGCCCTTATCATCAGCGCCAAAAGACCAAGCAGGTTGAAAGAAAAATGAAATTAAAAAATTTAATTTTTTATTTTTATATTTTATGTTTTATAACAGCCTGCATTAAAAAGCCTATTTATTCATATCAGATTTGTGATTTTCCTGAAAGGTTTAATCGGCAAATGCTCAAGCCTTTTCAGGCTGAGCAGAGCATTTTTACTAATCAGGGCAGTTTGAGAATTCTCTGGCTAAGCAATGGCAGGCGGGCTTTTATTTTAGGAACAAATCCTTTTGGGATGGTTTTTGAACTCTGCATCTGGGAAGATGAGTTTTTGTATCTAGATTTTTCCAGCTCATCTGCTTATTCCAACTCGGCGGAAATTTTGGGTGAAAATTATCTTGAAATCAGCTGGGAACCAGAGAACTTTCAGATTTTAAATTTACTTGTTCGGACGCTTCTGGGAAGGTTGGAGACCTCAGATTTATTATGTAAAAGGCAGGGTAAATTTTTTAAGCTGAGCGGAAAGCTGGAAAATGGAAAGATGGTTGAATATTATTTCAGTCAGTCAGGCGAGCTTGTTAAAATGGTATGTGATGGAGCTGTGATAGAGTTTAAATATCAAGGATATTTTTTCCCTTCTCAAATAAAAATTAAAAACAAAAACCTCTCCGCAACTATCAAGACAATAAAATTTGAGCAAAAGCCTGTGCAAATTCCCCAGCTAACAATTCCCGATGAATTCAGCAAATACCTAATTAAGGCTGGCTGATGAGCTTTTTTAAATGCTCTTCAATTTTTTCCCTTCCCTTCCAGTCTGGCGGGAGCAGATTTAAAGCCTTTTTTAGCTCATTGATAGCAGGCTCTTTTCTCTCCGGCACCTGCTCAAGCGCATAAGCATAAAGAAGATGAGCAAATGGATTATTCGGGTCAATCTGAGTTGCCTGAAAAAATCTTTTTAGTGCAGAATCAATCTTTCCTGCATCCAAAAACATCTTTCCACTTGCTAAAAGCGCCTCTGGATAATCAGGCTCAATTAAAAGCGCCTGCTCATAAGCATAAAGGGCTCTGGCTTTATCTCCCATCTGCCTGAACGCTTCTCCCAAATAAAAATACACCTCTGCTTTGAGACTGCGCTCAGGCTTTTGCAAAAAGCCTTTTAAAAGTGAGGGCGGGGCTTGTTCTCTTTCGGTCAAAATGTTTATAGCTCTTTCAAGCTTTTCTTTGGCAAGCTCAGGACGGAATTGTTTGAGCTCAATCCTTGCGCTTAAATACCAAGCAAAAGCATCCTGAGAATTGACTTTAATAGCTCGCTCCAGCCAGCTTTGGGCAAGCTCAAACTCGCCTTTGGTCAAATAATAAAATCCAATTATGTCTGCAACTGTTGAATTTTTGGGAGAATAGTCCCACGCTCGAGAAAGATGATTGATGGCTTTTTCAATTTCTCCCTTTGCAAGCTCATCTTTTCCCAAAGAAAAGAAATACATATACAACCGCTCCCGCACATAGCTGTCTTCTGGGTCTATTTTAAATGCTTTGGTTAAAAACTCAGCTCCCTGTTTTGCATTCCTTCTTCCAACCGCCTGATAAAATCCTTCCATTAAATAAAGCCGAGCAAGATAACTGTTTTCTATTCTTTCCCTTTCTTCAGCAGAAACTGAGCCTTTTAAGTATCCGAGCGGAGAGATGCGATATTCTAAAAACTCTTTAATAACTGGAATCACCCGCTCATTATACCCCAGCTGATACCCTACCTTGGGAATATAAAGCTCAAGCTGGCGCCGGTCATCTGTATGAATTTCACCTTTGCCAGCGAATCTTTTAAGCTCATCTGGTCCCATTAAAAATCGAGCAATGACTTTCTCGGGCGTTCCCAAACCCACTCTTTTTAAATCCTCTTTTACTTTTGTGTTGGCAAAAGCGTCTTTAATGCGCTGATAATCTATGCCAAAATCACCGTTCACACCCACCAGAATGTAATCTGCGCTGGGCATAGATTCCCAAAGGCTGGCATTTGGAAAGACCTGAGTAAAAGCCCTAACAAAAAGCTTTACTGAATGAAGGTCTAGGTCATAAATTTCCATCCAGACAAGCATCACTCCGCCTTTATTTAATCGGCTTTTTGCCTGTTGGAAGAATTCACGGGTGAAAAGCAAGCCCATTCCGCCAATCCAAGGGTTGCTTGGCTCAGAAATAATAACATCATATTTCTGCGAAGTGTGGGCAAGATAATAGCGGGCATCGTTGACAAGTAGCCAGCTTCTTTCATCTTCCAGCGGGCGGTGATTGACAGAATTAAAATACCTGCTCGCTTCCACCACCTCTGGAGAAATCTCCACGCAGTCAACTTTTTTAACAGGATGAGTTAAAACCGCACCCATTGTCACTCCGCTTGCCAAGCCGAGAATCATTACCCGCTGAGGACCAGGATGAAGCATAAGAGGAAGATGACCGGTAAAGACCTGAGTGACCATATCCTCGCCTGTGGAAGCATCTGTCTTGCCGTTAATCCGCAAGATTAGAGTGCGAGTATCTCTTACTTCAAAGACACTTACTGTTGCTTCTACTCCTTCTTTGTGGAAGAGGAGCTTAAATCTTTCATCAAGGTATTTCTTTAACTGCCTTGCATTTTTGTAAACAGAGACATAATTACGCCAGTAAACATAAGTTCCACTGCTGATTATCTTTGGATTCCATCCCGGCTGAAAAGCAATAAGAAAAACAAGCGCAATCGCACCTATTGCCCAGATAGGAGCTTTAAATTTAATTTTAACTTTCTCACCAAAGACAAAACCCAGCCCAATCAATATGCTCAAAGCACTTGCCAAGCCAAGACTTCCTTTCAGTCCCAGCCAGTTAATCAAAAAGAACCCGCAGACAAAAGAGCCAGCAATTGCACCTATGGTATTCCAGGCATAAACCTCTCCCACTGCCTCCCCTACTCCACCCCGAAGCTCTGCATAAAGCCTGCAAACAAGAGGCAGGAGCGCTCCCATTAAAAATGTTGGAAGAAAAATAAGGGCTGTTCCTAAAGCAAATTCCAGAGCCAGCCAAGAATAATAGCTCTCCGGTCGGTAGATAAAAACCATCCATAAAGGTAGATGCGAAAAAACAGGCACAACCAGCCAAGCGCTGATTCCTATTAAAAGCTCAAAAATTCCTATCCATAGCCAGAGATTTTTAATCTTATCTGCCAGTGGGGTGATGACGCCTGCACCAACAGCCAGCCCTGCGATATAAGCAGTTAAAATCAGGCTCAAAACATAAAGAGTGGTTCCAAGACTTAAAATCAAAGCCCTTGTCCAAGCCACCTGATAAACCATCGCACTGAAGCCACTCAGGGCATATCCCAAAAGCACCAGAGAAGCTTTTAAATTCAGCTTTGCCTGCGCCTCTTTTTCATCAAGCTTCTGCTTGGCAGGTATGAACTCTTCTCTACGCATCTGATAGAGCAAAAGGACAAAAAGCAAAATTAAGAAATTTATCAGCGCTGAAATATAAAGAGTTGTTCTCTGACCAAAACTGGGTATTAAAACCATTCCCGAGACAAAACTGCCAGCAACCGCTCCAAAGGTGTTGATGGAATAAAGCCTTGCGGTAAGCTCTCCAAACTCTTCTCTGCGAGAATAAACATATCTTACTAAAAGAGGCAGAGTTGCTCCCATAAGAGTGGTGGGAAAAATGAGGATGATGAGCGAAAAGAAAAATCTTATCAAAAGCTCAATAAGCCGATGCCCAACTAAAACTGGATAAAAAGCATCAAAAATTGGGTCTAAAAATCTAATGAAAAAAGGAATGAGAAGGCAGTAAAAACCAATCAGCCCTTCAATAATTCCATAAATGAGAAGCGGGCTTTTTTGGGTGCGGTCTGCATATCTTCCGCCCAGCCAACCGCCAAGAGCAAGCCCGCTCATAAAAGCAACTAAAACCGTGGTAAAGGAATAAACAGTCCCGCCCATAACCAGCACAAAGAGCCTAACCCACAAAACCTCATAAACAAGCCCGCACAAGCCAGAAAAAAAGAAAAATATATAAACCGCCCTTCGCATCAAGATTTAATCTTATGATGAGCTAGTTGGGCTGTCAATCTCTCTCCATTTGCCCTGCCTAAAATAAACATTCTGAAATAAGCCTTTCACCAAAAGTGCAACGAACCATTGTCTAGCAATTTTTAGCCTTTTTTATTTTCCAAAATTTTTTTATTTTATTTTGAATAGTTTGAACAATTATTCAATTTATTTGCAATACTGCATTTTGAATTTAAATATATACAAATAAAAAATAATTTTCCAAAAGCTTATCAAAAATAAAAAGGGGAGCGTAAAGCTCCCCTTTTTCTGTTGGCTATTAATAAGCTAAATCAAGCCTCGCCCATTGCCCGAACCACAAGCTCGGTTAGGTCTAAGGCTTTTACCTCTTCTTCTTTTCCCTGGTCTTTAATTCCATCTTCAATCATTGTCAGGCAGAATGGGCAGGCAACTGCAATAATCTTTGCGCCTGTCTCAAGCGCCTCTTTGGTGCGATGAACATTCATTCTCTCTCCATGCTCTTCCATCCACATCATCCCGCCACCTGCACCACAGCAAAAGCTCCTATCTAACCTGCGCTTCATCTCCTTAAGCTGAGCTTGCGGAATGGCTCTGATAATCTGACGAGGCTCATCATATATGTCATTGTGCCTTCCCAAATAGCAGGAATCATGAAGGGTTATGACGCCACCATCAACCGGCTGGGTGAGCTTGATTTTTCCCTCTTTAATCAGCTTCCAGATAAATTCGCTATGATGCCAGACCTCTTCAAACTCATAACCAAACTGGCGATATTCGTTCTTCAAGCAGTTATATCCGTGCGGGCAGGTGGTGATGATTTTCTTAATCCCGTAGTTCTTGAATGTCTCTATGTTCTGCTCAACCATAATCTTGAAAAGATACTCATTGCCAAGCCTTCGGACAGTATCTCCGCAACAGCCCTCTTCAATACCTAAAATGGCAAAGCTCACTCCAGCCTTTTTCAAAATCTGGGCAAAATTCTTCGCCACCTTTTTGTAGCGGTCGTCATAGGCGCCTGCACATCCCACAAACCAGCAGTATTCAGCTTGAGCTCCCTCGGCAAAGATGGGTATATCAAGCCCTTCTGCCCAATTGGCTCGCTGGTCAAATCCCACTCCCCAAGGATTGGAATTTTTCTCCAGATTCTGAAGGGCAGTCTGCGCCTCGCTGGGAAGATTTCCTTCCATTAAAGTAAGATAACGCCGATACTCAATAATCTTGGGAATGTGCTCATTGCCAACCGGACATTCGGTCATACAAGCCCTGCAGGTGGTGCAAGACCAGATTTCATCAAAGCTCGTCCATTTATCGCTGATTATGGGCTCTCTCTCCTCACCTTCTTTTTTCAAACCTTCCTCAACCAAAAGATGCTTGATGTCAAGGTGAATTTTCTTGGGGCTCAAAGGCTTTTTGGTGTTATAGGCAGGGCACTGCTCCTGACAGCGACCGCACTCCTGACAGGTAAGACCATCAAAAAGCATCTTCCAAGTAAGCTCAGGAATGGTATGAGCTCCCCAGCTTTCTCTCTCCTCAAGGTCTGGAATAGGCGGAAGTGCTCCTTTAGGCTCCTGGCTTTTCATAAAAACATTGGGCATTGCAAACATTATGTGAATGTGTTTGGAGATAGGAAGATAGTTGAGAAAGCCCAATAGAATTATGCAGTGAAGCCACCAGCTCACTGCATAAGCAATCTTGGCAGAATGCTCGGTCTTGACTCCAACTGCCTTCCAAATCCCCGCCATCAGAGCGCCAAAATATGCGCCAGGAAAAGGCTCACCACCAGAGGCGGTCTCACGGACAATTTTGGCTCCTTCTATCATCACATCGGTGACGATTACTCCGGTAATCAAAACCAAAATCAAAAGCGCTTCTCCGGTCAGCTCAAGTCTTTCAGGGCGAATGACCAGCCGGCGATAAAACGCCATTGCCATTGCAATCAACACCAGCACAAAGAATGTATCCATCAAAATGTGATACCAGGCAAAACCTTCGGTAAAGGGAAGAGCGCTTCCGCTTACATATTTTCCAATCACTCCCAATCCAATCCTTTTCCAGACTTCAGGGGTTATACCCAGTCCTTCCCAGAAAAAGTTAATAATGGCAAGAAACAAAATGATAAATCCCCAAAAAATCATAAAATGCATAGGTCCTGCATAAAGGTCGCGGAATTGCTTTTTATGACCTATTACCTCAATGATAAAGGTTTTAATCCTTTGCGGAATTCTATCCCACCTTTTTTCCCATTCTGGCTGACCCTGACGAACCAGCTGAATCTTATACCAAGTGTTATAAGCAAAAAGTGCCACTGCTAAAATGAAGATAATTATTTCAAGCACCGCAAACCCTACCCCACTAGCTGGCATAGCCTTTCACCTCCTTATTAAGATTTTCATCAATCTATCAAAATATATTAAATATCAAAAAGGCGCAACCCAGTGAATCACTACTGGAGTTGCGCCCTCAGTTGCATAAGCCGCTGTGTTTCAAATCTACTGCAAAATTTTAAAAAACTCAAATTTAAGCCAGCTCTGCCAAGCCGTTCTTAATTACCAGGGTTCCATCCTGCTTTTTCGCCTCAAAACCGATTTTTCTGGGAGTTCCCGCTTCAATCTCCCAACCATAAATAGTAAGCTCATCATTAGGTAGCACAGGACGGGAGAACCTTACCGCCAGCCTTTTCAGCTTCTCTGGATTTTTATCACAAAGATTGTCCAAGATAGCCTTCTGGCAAAATGCCATAGTGCAAAGCCCCTGAAGAATGATGCTGGGAAGGCGTGCTATTTTGGTAGCAAAATCAGGATTAACATGAATTGGGTTGTGGTCTCCGCTTGCCCAAGCATAAATATAAGGCTGAAGCGGAAGCACTTTCATTTTTGCCTCAAATATGGTCTCTCCCGGCTCGGGCTCTGGCTTTTTCTCTGGCTTCTTCCCGCTCCCACCTGCACGGACAAAAAATCCATAAAGAGATTCGCTTATCAAGTCGCCGTCTTGGTCTTTGCTGGTTACCATAATTTGGCAAAGCTCTCCTGTGCCTTTGTCTAAAATGTCCACAATCTTTGCTTGGCTAGTGATTTTCATTCCCGGTTTTACCAACTTGTGAAATTTTATGTCCTGCTCGCCGTGAACCATCAAGGCAACATTCATTTTCAGCTCTTTGTCCAAAATCACCTGCGGAATAGTAACACCGCCATAAACAACAGCGAACATAGGCGGAGCAACAATTCCGCCCGGTCTGCTCTCTTCCCAGTAGTAGGGATTATCTGGGTCATTGGTTGCAAGGGCGTAAAAGGTGTGGTCTTTGGGATTGACCTCGTAAGTAACAGGTGGATACTCCTTCCCAATCAAAGCCTTGTTCATACCAGCCTGTTCACTCATTTTACTACCTCCTTTTTGAGACTTTCTTTATTTGCTTATATCTTTTTGGAAAAGATTTGTCAAGAGAAAAACATAAATTATCGCCTTTTGGCAGGAGATTGAAGGTATATTATTAAAATCTTGACCAAAATTTCAAAAAAGCATAGACTAAATTTAGATGATAATCAAGTGTCCTGAGTGCGGGAAAAAATATAAAATAGACCCGGAAAGAGTTCCGGAAAAGGGAGCAAAAATCACCTGCCCCAACTGCGGACACAGCTTTATTGTTCGCCGGAAAAAAGAAAAGGAAAAAGAAAAGCCGGCTCCAAGCATAAAAACCCCGCCCTGTGCTATTTGCGGAAGCCCATCAACTAGAGTTCTTCAAGGCGACCCACCACTTCTTCTCTGCGAGGACTGCTTTCGCAGAGAAAAGGAAAAAAGGCAGAGATTTGAAATCCATCCCCCAGAATTTATTGAGGAAAAGCCTGAACAAGTTCCTCCTTCAGAGGAATTTGAAGATACCACTGAAAAAATCCCTCCTGAGGAAAAACCTCCAGCAGAGGAAAAAGAGGAAGAGGAATATTTTGACAGCTTTGCTGAAGTGCCAGATATGGGTAATTTTGATGTTGAGGCAAAAGAGCCTGAAATCACTCCGCCAGAGCCGACCTTTGAGCATCCTCCTCCGCCTCAGCCAGAGGAGCCGATCTTTGAAGAGCAGGAATTTGAAGAGCTGGAGCGAGAGCTGGAAAAACCTGCTGAAGAAGAACAGGTGGAAGCTTCAGAAGAAAGTTCAGAATTTGTCTTTTCTCCTGAGGAGGTGAGCAGGCTGGAAGAAACCGCACCCACAGAGCCCCAAGCTCCTTTTCCCAAAGAGCCTTCTTTTGCCGAGTCTGAACCTGAATTCAAGCCCGAACCTGAACTTGAAAAACCAAAGCCCGAGCCAAAAGAAATTGAGCAGAGGCTAGAAGAAGAAATCTTTGCTGAGCTAAAAGAAGAAACCGCTCCTAAAGAAAAGCCCAAAAAACCTCCTCGCAGAAAAATCTCCTTAAAAATCCCTTGGAAAAAGGTGGCGGGTGCTTTAGTTGTTCTTATGCTCCTTGCTGGCGGGTATTGGGCTTTAAAAAATCCTCAGCTTCGCTCAAAATTTAAAGATTTTTCTGGCAAAATAACAGGCTTGATTAAAAAGAAGCCTGCTTTGCCAAAAGCCCTTACCAAGGAGCAAATTAAAATATTAAATGAGCATCTTGCCCTTGCTCAAAACCTGTATAAGCTTGATACCAAAAAAGCTTATCTTAAAGCTATTGATGAAATACGCTCTGCTCAAAAAATAGACCCTGCCAATATCAACGCTAAAAAATTTGAGCTACTGGTAAGCTCGCTTTTTGCCTTTCGTGAGCCAAAAAAGCTTTTTATTCTCAGGGCAAAAAGGCTTTTGAAAAAATCACCGCCTGAGGTTGTTCTAAGCCCGGAAGGGCAGGTTTCTAAAGCTCTCGTCTTTTTAGCAGAAGGCGAGATTGCTCCTTCTAAATTAATTATTGAAGGGGTTTTAAAGAAAAATCCTGACTATCCACTAGCGCTCTGGGTAATGGCATATATAGTTCAAAAAAGTGCTGTTGGAAAGAACATTGAGCAGGTAGAAAATCTACTGAAAAAAGCACTAGAGCAAGACCCAAACCTTGTGCAGGCACGATGGGAGCTGGCAGAACTTTATTTCAACACCAAGCAATATGAAAAGGCAAAAGAAGAATATGAAAAAATCTCTCAACTATCACCGGACAAAGAAGGGCTTAAAAATAGGCTCAGCCAACTAACCACCATTTTGAGCGTCAAAGCGAAAAAAGAAGAAAAAAAAGAGCTTTTGGTTGAGAAAAAGCCTGAAGAAAAGCCAGCCGAGCTTATACCTTTAAAAATCCAAGCAAAGCCTGAGCAGGAAAAAGAAGAACAAAAACCTCAAAAACCAGAGGTAGATGTGGACAAAGAACTTCAAAATTATTTTCTCAAAATCATATCTGAGACAAGAAAGCCAATGAGCAGAATACGGGCTAAATTCACCCAGCCCTCTGCTCCACCGCACGCTCCTTCCCCCAAAGCTCCTTCCCGTCCACCTGAAGAAGCTCCTGACCACCCGCCAGAAGAAGCGCCTTAAACTTCTTTCCTGTAAGTAAAGCTTAAACTCTAGATTTCTTCCTAAATGTAAATGTCTAAAAATCAAACCACCCTTTTAAAATTTGAACCAAGATTCGCTTTAATTTTTAAACAAGCGGTTTATTTTTTGGAGCAGGTTTTGAACCTTCAGTTATTATATTTCAATTACTTAGCTGGTCTGGAGGGGCAAAAAATTTTTTCTTGCAGAATCTTTGAAGTTTAATCTTTGAACCAAGCAGGACTTAAATTTAGTTTTTGCTTTCTGGTTTTGCTTTTATCAATCCAAAGATGTTGTAGCGATGATATGGTTGATTATAGGCGCTGGTTTTGTAGGTGCCTTGTTTTCTTGGATTTCCGTGGGCAAAGGCAATGAGGAAATCTCCTTTGGCAGGTGCAAAAACCGCCTGATACATTGTTGGCGAACAGCCTTTATAATCAGGCGGAGAGCACATACCCTGATAGTGCTGGCGCATAATCTCCATCATTCGCACCATATCCAAATTGCCATATTCCCTCTCCAGCCGTTTGCGAAGGTCAAAATATCTCCAGCCGGTTGAATTCCTGCCCAGCCAGATTGGAATAGGATAATATTTGATTATCTCTTTGCTTAAGGGGTGATTGGTGCGAACAATTAAGCCTTTTAAGGGCTTATACTCAT
>CAZQJX010000044.1:0-18219 GCA_964592965.1 uncultured bacterium | reverse complement strand
TTTTCTGCTCCACCAAAATCGCTATCTGTAATTAAAAAAGCAATTTTTATAAGCTTTTCCATTTTTTAAATTCTCTTCTAAGGATTGATAAATCTTTTTAGTAAATTTCGAGGGATTAAAGTTAATCCTAATCCCAGCCAAGCAGATATCCAAAATGGATAATAGCGCAGGCTTAAAAGAGCACGCTTTCTTGCTCCTTTTATATCTTCACCGGCAAGGAAGCGAAGAAAGCTTTGATAGTAAAGGCTTGAGAGAGCTTTTCTTTTTAACCATCTGCTTAACTCCTGATGGCGCTTAAAAGCATCTTCAAGCACAAAAAGAGATTTTTCTTCTGCATCTATTATTTTGCTTTTAATAGCACTGGTTTGATGCTTGCGATATTCCACACCTACCCAATTATATTGGGAGAATTCTCCCAGTTCCCTTATTCTTATCCAAAGCTCCCAATCCTCAACAGGATGGAGATTTTTAAAATAAAGCTCTTGTTCAAAAACTTCCCTGCGAACTGCCACACTTGAGGCGCATATTTGATTTTTAACCAAAAGGTCTTGAAGTTCTATTTCAGAAGGGCTTTTTTGAACCCATAAAAAATTTCCCTTTTCATCAATTACTCTTACATCTCCATAAAAAAGCAGGGCATTTTTAGTTTTAATAAAATTAACTAGCTGAGCAAGATGGTCTGGTAAGTATCGGTCATCTGCATCTAAAAAGGCAATTAGCTCTGCCTGCGCTCGCTTTATTCCTTGATTACGGGCAGAAGCAGGTCCTTGATTTTCTTGTTCAATAAGAATTATATGTCGCTGATACCTTTTTAAAATCTCTCCACTCCTATCTGTTGAACCATCATTAATAGCTATTATCTCAAAGCTTGCTCCTTTTTGCTCAAGCACGCTTTCTAAGCATTCTGCAAGATATTTCTCCTGATTGTAAACAGGAATAATTACGCTGACTTGTGGCTTAATCATCTTCTTGAAAATAAAGCTTGATATATTGTTCTAATCTCGCTAAGAGTAAGGCTTTTGCTTATAAGTAAAAATGCAAAAAAGATAATCCAAAAAATACCCAGCCAAGGAAAAAGATTTAACTTAAAATAATTTGCCAGAAAAACAAACAAACCACCAGCCAACAGAGGCAACAGGGAAGATTTAAGCATAATTACAAAATTTTCTCTAAACTCTTTTATAATTGCGTTCATAACTACCTGAATGAAAAAAGCACTAAAAGTAGCAATACCAGCTCCCATTATGCTGTAATTTGGGATTAAAGCCAGATTTAAAACCACATTGCACACAGCACCCACTCCATTAATTAAAAGCCAGATTTTTTCTTTGTTCTGACTCAATGCAAGATGGAATAATCCTACCTGAAGAAACGAGAACACAAGAGCGGTGCTCAACCAAAAAAGAGCAGGTTGAGCAGAAAGATAATCTTTGCCAAATAACACTCCCAAAATTTCTTTACTAAATCCAGCAAAAGCAATCCATATAAAAACTGAAATTATGGAAAGATATTTAAAGCTATATTTACCTGCTTGCTCAAAAGCAGAGCGAGATTCACCCAGATATTTGGTTAAAATAGGAAAAACAGTTATGAACCATACCGTTGCAATTAGAATGGGATAATCTGTCAGCCGGGCACAGCTTCCATATAAACCGACTTTTTGCTCCCCCCAGATTGGATAAAGCATAAGCTGGTCAATTCGGCTGATTATCATTACAAAGACATTATTGATTAGAAGAATCCAGCTGGCAGTAATAATGGTTTTAACTTCTCCAAAGCTGAATTTAAAGCTCGGGCGGTATTTTCTTTTTTCAAGCCCTAAAAGAGAAAAGAGGAATAATTGAAAAAGTCTCCACAGAAGATGCGCCCAGAAAAAGCTGGCTAATCCAAACTTTAATATAATTAACAGCGCCCGAGCCACCTGATATAAAAAATTACTTCCACCCTCTGCCAGTGCAGGGTATAAAAGCCTAAGCTCTATTTGATGAGGAACTTGAAGAACATAACTTGCATTTCCAATCAAACCAAAAAGAACAATGGCAAGATAAAAAATATATTTATGGGGATATCCAAGAAGCCAAGTGGTGAAGATTCCCACGGTCCAGCCAATTAGCGCAAGAAAGATTTTAATAGCAAAACCTGCTCCCATAAATTTTTGCATTTTTTGAGGATTTTTAACAGATTCACGAGCCACTATCTGTTCAATAGTATAAGGAGTAAAGACATTTAAGAAGGTAAACCAAGCGAAAATCAAGCTGTAAATACCGTATTTTTCTGGTTTGAGATATCTTATGAGCCAGATGGAAACTAAAAATCCTAAAAGTGCGCAAAAAAGCCTCTCACTAAGAAGAATGAGATTATTTATAGCAACCTTTCTTACAATACTCATTGCTTTTTGTTTTTAAATTTAGCAAGAAGAGATTTTGCCCACTGGTCTTGGTAGTTAAATGCTAGCTTTTCTAAAGTGGTTTTCATTTTAACAGGCTCTTCTTGAGCGCTGTAAATCCATACTAGCTCCCAAAGAGCAAATCGATGGTCTCCTGAAACCTCCAGCGCCCTTAAAGCGAATTTTTCCGCCTCTACAAATTCGCCTTTTAATCTTTTCACACTTGCCATACGAACCAAAAATTCTAATTTATTGGGATAAAGTTTAAGTGCTTGCTTATATTCTTTTTCTGCCTGATTAAGTTTACCCTCCATTAGGTAATAATCGCCAAGCTCTTTATGCCAAAAAGCAAAGCGAGGATTAAGATATATAGCCCGGCGATAATATTCATAAACAAGCTTTGGCTCTGCTTTTTGCCGGATAGCTATTTTGGCAAGAAGTCCCACTGCATAATCATCAACTGGAATCATTTTTAATGCTTTTTGTGCATATTGCTTGGCTTTTTCTAAATCTCTTTGCATAAAAGCTTGCCGGGATTTTTTTACCAATCTTTCTTCCTGAAATAACCAAAAATTGCTTGCCCAGAGAAGCAAAATAATTACCGAAAAAGCAAGGAGCATTGAACGAGGAACAGGTTTTTCTTCATCTGCAATTCTTTTTTCAAGAGCTGAGAGTAAAACAAAAAATATTGATGCAATCTCAGGCACATAAAGACCATAGTCCCAAAGCCAATGCGAGATAATAACAACCAGAGCTGAAAATACCCCTATTCCTACAAAGTCTTTTTTTCTTAAAAATTTTTTTAATGAGGTAAAGAAATAGACAAGGATGATAATTAAACCAATTTCGCCCAGCGGTCCTGTTTCTGCCAGTATCTGAATAAAATTGTTGTGAACATAGCGAATCTCATTTCCTTTGGCAGGACGATATTTGGGATAAGCAATCCAAAAGCATCCCAGCCCAACAGAGGTTAGAGGCTTTTCTAAATACACCTTAAAACCTGCGTTAAAATTGTAAAGCCGAAGAATTATCGGATTTTTTTCAGGATTAAAAAAAGTAGCCCTACGCTGATATATAAAAAAGGAAAAAACCATCGCAAGAATCAAAAACATACCCAAACCTAAAAAGATGACTTTTTTTAAAGAAAAATATTTGTGCCATCTTAAAAGCACCAGTGTCCCTATGCCAATGAGAAAAGAAAGTATCCCGCCAAATGACCTTGTAAGTAAAATGGCAAAGATAAAAATACTTCCTAAAACTCCGAGCAAAATCCAGCCAAGAGGTTTTTTGAATTCTTTTGGAAATAATTCTCTAAAAACTCCTACCAAAAGGATGAAAGCTGTTGCTAGCATACAAGCGAAAAAATCAGGAGAAAAAGTAAGACCAAAAATTCGTTTTAATTGTATTTTTTCAAGTCCTAAGAGTTCTTTCTTTCCTGTTATTTCAATGGTCTGCTCAAAACCACCAAAATATTGGCGAAGACCAAATAACGCAGATAAAAAAACAACAATTATAATAACTGTGATGAGGTATTTTTGCTCTTGCGCATTAAAAAGCTCAATACCAGCAAGAAAAATAAAAAGATAGCTCAAAAAGATTATCAATTCTCGCGAACTTAAAAGAGGGTGTAATCCTAAAGGGACAGAGATAATTAATCCTGCATAAAAAAGAAAGAGTCCATATTTTAGGAGCGGACTTAGTTTACAAAAATTGCCCTTTATCCAAAGGGCAAATAGATAAATAGCGCTAAAGCAGAAAAAGAAGAAATAATTTGACCAATAGTATATTCTTCCTGAAATAAGAATGCGGGAAAAAATCCCTAAAAGAAAAATAACTTGCAAAAATTTCCAGAAAAGATTTCTTCCAAAATCTCTTTGCACCCTGCCTTCAGACAAAATCCCTTCTTTCCAAAATTATACTTGCTAGGGTTAAAATTAGACCAGCAGTAATAATGCCTGTGATAATGCAAATGATAAATTCTTTTGCTGGCATTGTTATAGCATAGGTTGCTTTGTCCACCCAGCTATAATTGGAGAGATTAGGAATAATGTAGTAAATAACTTTTGCAAAATATTTAAAAGCGAGATTTTTAGAGTGTTCTCCAAAGGTTTTTATATCAATTGTTAAATGTCCGATTACAAAAAGCGAGAGTGTAAAAATAGCAGAAAGTGTGGGAGTGGAAAAACTAGAGAAGAAAAGTGCAATTGCCACCACAATAGAAAATTTAATAAAAAGCAAAATTATTGCCTGTGCCTGCGCCCAGTTAAATTTAACCTTTAGGAAGTATAAAACAAGCAAATAAACTACTATCATAACCAGCAAATTGACCAAAATGGTAAAATTCAATCCCAAATATTTACCAATTAAAAATCCAGTGCGGGAGATAGGTTTGGAAAGAAGTGTGTAAATGGTTCTTTTTTCTATCTCCTTGCTTACCAGAGTAATTCCAAGAAATATGGCAATCAAACTGCCAAAAATTGATATGCTTCCCAAGCCGACATCCACCGCTATCCTTTCCCACTGACCAGTAGAAAGTTGAACCAAAGCAATGCTGAGCACAATCATAATCAAGGCAAAAACCAAAAGGTTGTATAAAATACGGTCGCGAATGTTTTCCCGAAAAGTATTAAATGCTATTGCCCAAATCTTTCTCATTCCTTCTCCCTCTGTTCAACCATCTGCCAGAAATAATCTTCTAAGCTTTGTCTTTTTACTGAATATTCCAAAAGCTTACCACTACCGCTTTGGATAGTTTGCAGGAGTTTTTGAGCTTTATTTTCATCAGGAGCTCTAATAAGCACTCTATCTGCCTGCCAGATAAGTTTTAATTCCTGCTCTTTACTTAAGCGCTCAAGCTGAGAGCGTAAAGATTCATCTTTTACCTCAGCTTGAATTTCCCATTCTTTGATGGTCTGCTTATAAAGGTCTTCAATCAAGCCCACTTGAAGAAGCCTTCCCTGATGAATAATTCCCACTCGGTCGCATATCACCTCTACATCACTCAAAATATGGGTGCTGAAAAATACTGTTTTTCCTTCATCACGGAGATGAGCGATTACATCTCTAATTTCTTTTCTGCCGATAGGGTCAAGCCCAGTTAAAGGCTCATCTAAAATTACCAGTTTTGGGTCATTAAGAAGAGCTTGAGCAATGCCCAAGCGCTGAAGCATTCCTTTAGAATATTTCCTTAGCGCCAAAGAACGAGCACGCTCCAGGCCAACCAGTTCTAAAAGATAATTAATTCTTTTTTTTCGCTCGCTTTCGGTAAGGCGGAAAAATTGTGAACAAAAATTTAAAAACTCCTCTCCTGTCAGATATTCGTAAAAATATGGCTGTTCAGGAAGAAATCCAATATTTTGTCTGCTTGCCACATCTCCTGCCGGCTTTCCCAAAACATAGGCTTTGCCTTTGGTGGGTTTAATCAGTCCGACAAGGATTTTTATGGTTGTGGTTTTACCTGCACCATTGGGACCTAAGAATCCAAAGACCTCTTTCTCTCCCACCTCAAGGTCAAGCCCACGAAGCGCCTCAACCGCTTTTCTTCTAAACCCAATTCTAAAAATTTTTTCTAACTTTTCTGTTTTAATCATTGCTCCATCCATTCTGGCGGTTTGTAAACACCAAGATAAATTTCTTTTGTGCTTTTAGCCTGATGTGTTATTGGGTCAATGTAAAATTCTCCCTCAGCAGGGTCTTGGGGGATTTGGCTGAGCAAGCCCTTTTTTACAAGTTCTTCTAATCGCTCAGGATATTTTCCATATAATTTATAGTATTCGCTTATTTTTTGGTTAAGCATATTAAGGATTCTTTTTTGGTCTATTCCTTTCAGGAAAAGGATTGCTCCGTCTCTCCAGTGTTTTGCTCTTGGGTCTTTAAGCATTTCTTTTATCAGTTCTGCTCCCAATTCAAGATTTCCTTTTTCAGCTCTTATCCGAGCAGCAAAAATTGCGTAAATAAGCTGTCCGCTAATTTTAGCAGCGAGCTCAAGATTTTCCGCTGCCTTTTCGTAATTTTTTTTAAAATAATAGTAAACAAAGCCGAGATGAAAAGGAATTTGCTTTTTGTTAGGAAGATATTTTTTCCCTTTTTCTAAAAGCTTTATATTTTCGTCAGGAGTTATTCTTTCAAAAATCATTATAGCAGAGGAGAAATAATATACCTCAAAAAAGTAGGGGTCTATATCGGTAATAAAGTCAGCATAACGATAGGTTTGAAAGGGCTTGATTTTTTCTTCCATACATTTCCCAACATACTGAATTTCTTTTAGCCAATAATAATCAGCTAGTAGATTTTTATGACCAAGGCTGGCGAGTCTTACAACAGATGCTTTGGGAAAAACTATTGGGCGTTCTCCGGCAATGAATATTTTTTTGCGGATTCGGTCAATATCTTTTTGGAACATCAAAAGGTTAAGGTATAAAAAAATTGCAAGAATACTTGCGATAAATATTTTTAAGTTTTTAGTCATTATTTGCTCAAAAAATCAGGAGTCCAGCAGAGCTCCAGTTCTACTGGTTTTTCTAGCTGAAAATGATGGAGCCATCTTTCTGTTTCCTGAAAGAACCCATCAGCTTTTTCTTTTCCAGTAAAAATATCTACCTGAGCAGGCAATTTTTTTACAAGAGGTTTAATAACCGCGCCTGTAAAATCTTTCATAGGGAAAAAATCGTGGAAAAGATTATCAATGGCAAGTGATAGTTTTTTTGCTCCTGCACCAAGCAGTTTATTGATTGCTCGTTCGCACCAATTTTGAAGGAGCTCAAGCGAAAGATTATTTTTTTGTCCTGCCACTTCTAAAAGCAATGCTTGGGTTATTTTACCGGCAAGATTAATCAAAAGCCAGCTTTCCCCTTTTTCAAAAAGCTCTTCCCAGAGCATACCGGTAATCAAACCTTTAAGCCGAAAATCTAATCTTCCCAGCGACCCTTGAGGTGGAATTTGGTCAATAATAACTGGGACAGCCAGAGCTTCTTGCTCTGTCCAATCTACAGGATAGGCGCAAATTTTGATCTTCATAAATTTTCTACCTTACGAATTTTTTGTTCCCGTAAAAGATGTTTTAAAATTTGGTCAAGGATTCCGTTAATAAAAGCACCTGAATCACTGCTTCCATATTTTTTCCCCAGCTCTATTGCTTCATCAATGCTTACCTTGCAGGGAATATCTTCCATTTCCAAAAACTCAAGAACTGCCATTCGTAGTATATTGCGGTCCACTCTGCTCATACGAGATAATTTCCAGTTTTCAGAGTGTTGTTCAATGAGCTGGTCAATTTCTTTGCGTCTTCTGCAGACACCTTCTACCAGTTTGTGGGCAAATTCTAGCACTTCTGGAGAGGCTTTTTGTTCTTGCCAGAAATAAGAGAGAGGTTCTTGTGCCTGAGAGCCGTAAAAGTCAATTTGGAAAAGAGCCTGAAGCGCAATCTCTCGGGCTTTTCTTCTTTTGCCCATTTTAACTATCAATGAACAAAATTTAAATTTTCTTTCATAACTGCTTAAAAACCTGAGCCATCTCCACCGCTGATACCGCAGCATCAAAACCTTTATTACCCATTTTAGTTCCAGCTCGTTCAATAGCTTGCTCAAGATTATCAGCAGTAATGACCCCAAAAGTAATAGGCACACCGCTTTCCAGTGCTGATTGTGCTATTCCTTTCGTGACCTCTGCACTTAAATAGTCAAAATGCGGAGTAGCCCCTCTGATTAAAGCTCCTAAACAAATTATGGCATCAAATTTTCCACTTTTTGCCAATTTGATTGCCACCTGCGGTATTTCAAAGGAGCCGGGAACACGAACAATCACAATATCATTCTCATCTGCCCCTAATCTTTTAAGTGCGTCTAATGCACCCTCTAAAAGCTTATTGGTAATAAGCTCATTAAATCGGCTCACAACAATGCCGAATTTTAAGCCCTTTGCATCCAGCATTCCCTGTATTTCTTTCACCTTTGCCTCCTTTCTCAGTCTTTGAGATTGAGTGTGAGTAAGTGCCCGAGTTTTTCCTTTTTGCATTTAAGATATCTGATGTTGTTTTCATTAGGACGAATTTCTATGGGCACCCGCTCTGTTATCTCTAAGCCAAATCCTTCCAAAGCGATTATCTTTTTAGGATTATTAGTAAGCTCTCTCATCTTTCTCACGCCCAAATCAATTAGAATTTGGGCACCAATTCCATAATCTCTTAGGTCTGGCTTAAACCCAAGAGCTAGATTAGCTTCTACTGTATCAAGTCCTTGGTCTTGAAGCGCATAAGCTTTAATTTTATTTAAAAGACCAATTCCTCTTCCTTCTTGACGCAAATAAAGCAGAACTCCCTTTCCTTCCTTAGCAATCATTTCCATAGCCTTGTGAAGCTGTTCTCCACAATCGCACCGAAGAGAATGAAAAACATCGCCAGTTAAGCATTCAGAATGCACCCTTACCAATACATTATCATCAGGCTTTATTTCTCCCTTTACCCAGGCAAGATGCACATCTGGACTAACATCACTAGTATAAGCAATTACCTTCCATTCTCCCCATTCTTTGGTTGGAACCACAGTTTCAGCAGCTCGATGAACAAGGCGCTCGGTGCGCATTCTATATTTAATCAAGTCAGCGATAGTAACAATCTTTAAATCATGCTCTTCAGCGAATTTAATCAGGTCAGGCATTCGTGCCATTGTGCCATCATCTTTCATAATTTCACAGATTACGCCTGCAGGCTTTAATCCTGCTAACCGACAAAGGTCAACCGAACCTTCGGTCTGACCAGCTCTCACCAGCACCCCGCCTTTTCTCGCTCGAATAGGGAAGATATGCCCGGGGCGGACTAAATCTTCAGGCTTGGCATCATCGGCAATGGCTACTTGGATGGTGCGGGCTCGGTCATAAGCACTTATTCCTGTGGTCACCCCTTCTTTGGCTTCAATGGAAACGCAAAAAGCGGTTCCATATTTGCTCTGATTTTCGCTCACCATTAAAGGAAGATTTAATTGCTCACATCGCTCCTCAGTAAGGGTAAGGCAAATTAGCCCCCTTCCATATTTAGCCATAAAGTTTATTGCCTCAGGAGTGACTTTTTCAGCGGCAATCATTAAATCGCCTTCATTTTCTCGGTCAGGGTCATCAACCAAGATAATCATCTTCCCCTGTCGGATAAGTTCTATTGCCTCTTTAATAGAGGCTATACGATTACTTACTGCTTGGTCATTACTCATTTTAAGAACTACCTCCTTGGAGCTTTTGCTCCCCGTTTTAAATATGTGGTTCTTATGTGAATGATATTATATTTTATCGTTTCTTTCCAGCGAAGGCGATGCACCCGTGCATAATCAATTCCAAAGCTAATCAGAAATAATATATCAAACAAGGGATTTTTCGGCAACTTTACTAAAAAAGGGAGAAGTTTCCTTATCAGCCTGCTCCGAAATCCGAGAATAAATAATTTGTGCAGGTTTTCAAGCTTTTTGGTATCTTTTTGCTTAAAAGGGCTAAAAGCAAAATAGCTTAATGATTTTCTGCTATATGTCTCTTGAGTGTTTTTGAGCTTGCCAGATTTCTCCAGCTCCTCTGTCAGCTTGGTGCCCGGAAACGGCTGAAAAAGTGAGCTTACCACAAAATCATTTTTCAGCTCCCGATTAAAGTCAAGGGTTTTTAATCCATCTTCAAAAGTTTGTCCGGGGTAATTGAGGATATTATAGCTCTGAGTGGTAATCCCAAAGCGATGAAGCAGAGCCACTCCCTGCCTTATCTGCTCATCGCTCATTTTTCGGTTTAAGATTTTTTCCCTATGCTCTTGATTAGCAGTTTCCAAGCCATAAAAATAGGCATAACATCCACCTTCTTTTAGCAATCGGACTTTGTCTTCATTAAGCAGGTCAATTCTGCCTGCACAGAAAAATGGAATGCCTATCTCCTTTTGATACAAAGGAAGAAATTGCTCCAGCCATTTTTGGTCATAGCTAAAGAAGTCATCGTTAAAGGCAATGGTTCTGGCAGGATATTTTTTTATTACTGATTTAATTTCTTCAAGCAGATAGTCAGGAGATTTAAAACGCAGATAGCGAAAGCGATTAGGATAAAGCTGGCGCAGACCCTGATTCGCACAGTAATTACAGGCAAAAGGGCATCCCCTGCTGGCAATAAAAAATCTAATCGGATAATGCCGATAATGAGAATACTTTGAAAAGTAAATTTCCTTGTCTGGAAAAGCGAGCTCATCAAGATTTTCAACTAAAGGACCAACCGGATTTTTATAAATTTCACCATTGAACTTTGTCCAGAGGTTATTTATTTCTCTAAAATCTTCTTTGGCTTCCAGAGCAGAAAGAAGCTGATTTAGCGCTCTTTCTCCCTCTCCTCGGCAGACAAAATCCACTGCTGGGTCTTCTATTACTTGAGGAAAAAATGTCGGGTCAACTCCACCGAAAATTATGGGCAGGTTAAATTTTGATTTAATGGTTTTTGCCCATAAAAGGGCTTCTTGTCTTTCAACCGAGACCAGAGAAAATCCTATAAGATGAGGAGAGAATTTTTTTATGCGCCAAAGAGGCTTTTTTTCAAAAAAAGCTACCAGAACTTCAACTTGATGACCCTTGTTTTTAAGCTCACCTGCTAGCGCTTCTATTCCGTGAAGTTCATATTCATTGAGCTGGATAAATAGAATTCTTCCCATTATGAATTTAGCTTAAAATCCGAGTTCTTTTAGCTTCTCTAAAGTTAGATTTTCAGATTTAAGCTGAAGGAATTTTTCTACATATTTGCCAATAATATCCGCCTCTAAGTTCACTTGCATTCCGGGTCGTTTTTTAGAGATGGTTGTTCTTTTCAAAGTTTCAGGAATAAGCATCACTGTAAAAAAATTCCCACGAACTTCGTTGATTGTAAGGCTTATTCCATCCACAGCGATTGAGCCTTTTTGAACAAGATATGTAGCAACCTCTTTAGGAGCCTCTATTTCCATCTCCATAAATTCTCCCCGACGCTCGGTTTTTCTTACAATGCCAATGCCGTCTATATGTCCAAGAACAAAATGTCCGCCCAAGCGGGCTCCTATCTCCAAAGCTCTTTCCAGATTTACCTCATCGCCACTGGTTTTTTGGGCAAGGGTGGTTTTTGCAAGGGTTTCAGGGCTCGCCTCTACCCAGAAAGAATTTTCTTCCTGACCACTAACAGTAAGGCAAACTCCATCTATTGCTACAGAGTCGCCGTCTTTAACCTCGAAATCTTCACCAGCATCTATTAAAAAGCGCTTTCCTTGACCAAATTGCTCAACTTTAATAATTTTTCCAATTCGTTCAATCAATCCTGTGAACAATTTTTATACCTCCCGAAGCAAGCCATTAAGTAAAAAGTCCGAGCCAATCCTGCGATATTTTGGATTGATAAGTTCAAGCATTTTGTTAATTTTTCTTGCCTTTTTTCCCAAAATTGCTCCAAGTGCTTTTTCATCTATTATGAGCTTGGGAGCATAAAAAAGATATATCTCATCAACCAGCTTTTCTTCTAGTAAACTTCCAGCTAGATGTGCTCCACCTTCGCAAAGAACAGATGCTATTTTTCTCCTGCCCAGCTTTTTAAAAAGACTTTTAAGGCTTAAGCCATTTTGGGAAGAAGGAACTTCAATTATCTCTGCCCCATACTTTTCTAAAACTTCCTTCCGTTTTTTGCTACAATTTTTGGAACAAGCAATAATTGTTTTGGGGCGTGAGAGAATTTTCGCACTTAAAGGAATGCGAAGATGTGAATCAATTATTAATGCTTTGGGTTGATTTCGGCTGGATACAAAGCGAACATTCAGCAAAGGGTCGTCCTGCAAAATTGTATTTATTCCCACCATTACCACCTGCACTTTAGAGCGGAGCTGGTGAACAAATTTTCTTGCCTGCTCGCTGGTAATCCATTTGGAATTTCCATATCGGTCAGCAATTTTTCCATCAGCGGTTAGCGCTAATTTTAATATTACCCAAGGCGTCTGAGTTGTAATGTATTTAACAAAATGGCGATTGAGCATTTTGCATTCTTTTTCCAGCACACCCACGATGACTTCAACTCCTGCCTGACGGAGCTGGGCAACGCCTTTTCCGCAGACAAGCGGATTTGGGTCTATCATTCCTGCAACAACTTTTTTAATGCCCGCACTAATAATGGCTTTGGTGCAAGGCGGGGTTCTGCCGTAATGGGCGCAGGGCTCAAGATTGAGAACCAAAGTTGCACCTTTGGCTTTTTTCCCTGCTTTGCGAATCGCCACTACTTCTGCATGAGGCTCTCCAGGCTTTTTAAAATATCCTTCACTTATTATTTCACCATCTTTGACTAAAACCGCTCCCACCATTGGATAATGTTCAGTTTGTCCCTCTGCACGACGGGCAAGAGCAATGGCGCGCTTCATCAATGTTTCGTAATTCATTGGGGTTATTTTTTTCGGGTTTTTTCTTCTTTTTGACGCTCAAGCAGGTCTTTGAGTTCGTCCATAAATTGGTTAATGTCCTTAAACGACCGATAAACACTGGCAAAGCGAACATAAGCAACATGGTCAAGCTCGTAAAGCTCTTTCATTACCTCTTCTCCAATAACACTTGAAGGTATTTCTTTTTCTCCGCTCTCAAGGATTTTATGCTCAATTTTATCTACTACTTTTTCTAGGGTGGTGATGCTGATTGGTCTCTTTTCACAAGCCTTTTTCATACCAAGAAGAATTTTCATACGGTCAAAAGGCTCTCTTCTTCCATCTTTCTTAATCACTAATGGTAAAATTTCTTCCACTCTTTCATAGGTGGTAAAGCGCCTTCCGCATTCAAGGCATTCTCTTCTTCTTCTGATGACAGTTCCATCTTTGCTTAATCGGGAATCAATCACTCGGTTGTCTATTTCTCCGCAAAACGGGCATTTCATTTTTTCTCCTCCTGAAATTTGATAACCTTGATTTTTGATTCCGCAATTAGTTTTTCCGCAAGCTTATCCGGATAACCTTCTTTGTAAATGATTTTTTCCACCCCTGCATTAATCAGCATTTTTATACAAATTGAGCAGGGCATTGTTGTGCAGTAAAGGGTTGAGCCTTTAATTGATACACCATGATAGGCAGCTTGGATAATTGCATTTTGCTCAGCGTGAAGTCCTCGGCAGAGCTCTGCTCGCTCGCCACTTGGAACTTTTAACTGCTCGCGAAGACAACCAACCTCTGAACAGTGCTTTAAACCGCTAGGAGCACCATTATAACCAGTTGCAAGAATTCTTTTATCTTTGACTAAAACTGCTCCTACTGCCCTTCGCAGGCAGGTGCTTCTTTTGCTTACTAAAAGGGCTATATCCATAAAATATTCATCCCAGCTTGGTCGGGAGAGAGCAGATGATTTTTTTGGGGCTTTCATTTTTCTTTTTAATTTATCATTGAATGCTCGGGTTTTCCAATAAAAAAGCACCTGCCAGCTTGGCAGGTGCTTTTTTATAAAATTAATTTATGCTCCGCTCATCACCGAATTAACCTTACTCCTTTAAAAGGAGTAAAAACCGCCAAATTAAAGATTAATTTATTTTTTCTTTTTAGTAGCTTTTTTGGCGGTTTTCTTTTTAGCTGTGCTTTTTTTAGCAGTCTTTTTAGCAGCGGTTTTCTTTTTAGTAGCTTTTTTGGTGGTTTTCTTTTTAGCAGTAGCCTTTTTAGCAGCTGTTTTTTTTGTGGTTGATTTTTTGGCAGTTTTTTTAGCTGTGGTCTTCTTAGTGCTTTTTCCGCCTCTCATCTTCCCCTCTCCTTTCTTTTTCCTCGGTTTTGATTTTACGGTGATGAGCGGAGCTTTCTAGCGCTTATATATAAAAAACCGGAAAGAAAGGAATTTATCTCTCCTTTCTTTCCGGCTAATTTTTTTATTTCTTTCTTTATCTTCAATCCCGGCTCACCATTTCCACCACCTACCGGGACCTTTATTTTTATATAGCATATTTAAAAAATTTTGTCCAGAAAAAAATTAATTTTTTGAAAAAATTTTTTCTTTTGATGATTAGCTTTTATTTTAAAAGAGAGGATAAATTAAAGCTAGTTTTTTGATTTGATTTTCTCAATAATCAAGAGTAGTGAGGGAAGCATAAGAACAGCGGAAACTAAGGCGCATCCCACCCCTATAACCAATGTTTTTCCCATAATGGAAAGCCCCTGATAACGGGCAATAATGATAGAACCAAATCCTATTATTGTGGTCAATGCAGAAAGCGCAACTGCTCTGCCTGTGCTTTCTACCACTTTGGGAATAGATTTCTCTCCTTTTCCTTCCCCAATCCATCGTTGAACAACATAAACACCATAATCTATGCTGATTCCAATAATAAGAGGAATCATCCCAATGTTGATGAAATTAAATTTTATTTTTAATAGGTTCATTATTCCTACCATAGAAATTGAGCCAAATACCAAAGGAAGCATTGTAAGTAATGTATGCCAAAACCCTCGGTAGCTTAAAAAGATAACCACAAAGACTACGCAAAGAGCAATTATTGAAACTCTAAGGAGGTCTTTTTTAAGCTGGTCAAGAATCCGATTAAAAAGAACCGCAACCCCCATAGCATCCGAAGATACAGCTTTTAAATCCCTGACCACTGCTTTCATATTCTGCTCGGTCCATATTTCACGATTAGGATAAACATAAATTAAAAACTTGCCGTCTTTTCCCTGATACCGTTCTACAATTTGGGGATAGTTTGTTTTTAGATAATTAAAGTTTGGCAGAGGTGCTTGAGCAACCTTTTCTGCTTTACTAAGGAAAGAGAAGATTTTTGAGGCTAATTTTTTATCCAGCTCCGAAAGATTCTGAGCAGTAAGTTCTGGCTTTTGGCTAGTGATGATTCCTCTGAGGTTATCAATCCTTTGCCTTAGATGGTGAGCTTGTTTTTCAATATTTTCAAGGTCAGAGAGAAAAGCTAGCCCCTCAATCCCTTTAATTTTCTCTGAAATTGATTCTAAAAGCCGGTTTAATTTTTGAACCTCCTTTTTTCCAAACTTTTTATATTCGGGCTTTTGTTTGGGTTTTGAATTTATAAGAATGGTTTTGATTTTTTCAATCTCAGCTATTTTTGGCTCATTTATTTCAGGAATAAAATTGGAGATAGCATCAACGAGCGCAACAGTGGGTTTTTCTTGTAATTGTTTTACAAGCTTACGGTCCTGTTCAACATTCTCAGAAAGAATCATTCCAAAATTAGTGCTAATTCCAAACCATTTGGGGATTTTGCGAATAAGTTTTACGCTTTCAACATCCTGCGCTTCCAGATTAAGATAGTTATATTCAAATTGATAGTGAGTAGATGTCAGCGCCATTAAAATGAAAAATCCAGCAAAAAAGCTAAATATAGGCACAGGCGCTTTCATTACCATTTTGCTGAGGATTCTCATAATACGAGGATTAAATTTTCGTTGAAGGGGTTGCTTTAAGCTCCTGCGTACATCCCAAGCAACAAGGAGTGAAGTTAAAAACATTGTCATCACAAAAAAGAAAATAATTATACCTGTGCCTGAAATAATCCCCATTTCTTTTCCGCCTCTAAAAGTTCCTGAGGCAATGGAATAAAAAGCAAGGCTGGTGGCAAGTGCTCCTGTTAAAATACCTTTACCAGTTTGAGTAAGAGTTATTTCTAAAGATTCCTTTATAGTATGCCCGCGATGTCTTTCCTCTGTATATCGGGAAAGGATAAGAATGGCGTAGTCAATTCCCAATCCTAAAAGAATAGCACCAAAAACAGCAGTAATAACTGTTAGATATCCTACAAGTAAATAAGCGCATCCAAAAGCCCAAAGTAGCCCCAAAGCTAGGCAAAGACCAGCAAATACAATAGAGGAGAGATTGCGGAAGCTATAAGCAAAAAGAAGCATAATTAAGACAAATGCAATAAGAGTGGTTTTGAGCATATCTTGACGCACGATAATGTTATCATCTCGCATTACAGCTGCATTCCCAGTTAAATAATGTTTTACTCCAGGAAGCTCTTTATCCAGCTCGCTCAGTTCCTCATTAACAAGATTTACAAATTCGGTTGCTACCTGAAAGTCATTAATTGGCGTTGGCGGTGCTATTAAAAATAAAAGATGTTTTCGGTCTTTGGAGATGATATATGGCTCAAGCGGATTAAAGGGTAGGGGAAGGTCTTTTTGAGCAGTAAAATTTTGGGCAAGCTCTTTTTTCAATTGGTAAAAATCTGTTTTTTCGCCTTTTATTGATTTTTCAAGCTGGTCAAATATAAGGTCAATAGGCTTAAGAAGATTTGCCTTTCCTTGCAATTCTTCTTCTGGTAGTTCTCCTCGCATCAGAATTTGATAAAGCGAATGGTCAAGCAGGCTAAGGAGATTAATAATGTTTGGCGATGCCCAGAGCTGAGCAAGCTCGCTTTGATTTTCAATAAGAAATTTTTGAAGCTCAGCAAGGTCTTTTTCTGGCAGAAAATACAAAAGGTGGTCTCGGAAGAATTCATAATCATATTGATAGTAAACTCTTTTTACAAATTTTTTATGTTTAAGCAGGCGAGGTGCGAGCTTTTGTGCATATAATTTGGCTTGCTCTATATCATTACTTTCCAGCGCCAAGAACAAAAAGGAAAGAGCTCCAAAATTTTGAGAAGCATAATCATACATTTTTACAACAGGGTCGTTTTTATTAAGAAGGTCAATAAAGTTAAGGTGAAGCTCAAGCTTTGAATAAAAATAACCCATAATTATGCTAATTAGAATTCCAGCAATAATGATTATCCGATAATGAAGATAGATAAAATTAGCCAAGAGCCTTAATATCTTTTCTCTGCTCATTGTCTTGGAAAAAATAAATTAGCACACAGATTGGAAAAATAAAAATTCATTTTGACTTCCTTTAACTCAGATAGAAAATAAAAACAGATGAGCAGATTTAAAAAGTCCACACTACTAATACTAATTTTTATCTTCTGCTCCTGTTCACACAAGCTAGGCACAGATTTGAGAAGAGAAATTGTAGTGGGCATTGAAGCAAGCCCAACCTCTTTAGACCCACGCTTGGCAAGAGACGCTTATTCAGTTCAAATCATTCCGCTAGTCTTTCCGGGGTTGTTTAAGATTGGAGAGAATTTAGAGGTAGAACCTGACCTGGTTGAGAAATATTTTCAAATAGATAAGCTGAGCTGGCAATTTGAGCTTAAAAAGGGCATTCGCTTTGCCTCTGGCAAAGAGCTTTGCGCCCAAGATGTGGTTGCTACTATAAAGAGCTTGCTTCTTCCTGGTATTAATTCGCCATATCTTGAGTTAGCTCAAAAAATAAAAAAGATAAAAATCCTAGATAAATATAAATTCCAAATTCAGCTTTATGAGCCCTATGCTCCCTTTTTGGTTGAGCTTTGCATAGGGATTTTGCCCAGAAAGCTAGCAGAGAAAAAAGAGCTTTCACCCTCAGAGCTTTATGGCACAGGACCATATCAACTGGATAAATTTCTTCCCGGAGAAAAGGTGGTTTTAAAAAGAAATCCTTACTACAGCGGACAAAAGCCTTATTTTAAACGGATAATCTTTCGCATCATTCCTGATGATACCACCCGTCTGCTCAGCCTTGAAAAAGGCGAGATTCAGCTTGTCCAAAATCCCATTCCACCAGATGAAATTGAACGGCTTAAGAAAAACCCACGACTTAAAGTATGGATGCGCCCGGGAATTAATTACAGTTACATAGGCTTTAATCTCAAGGAACCACCTCTTTCCAATCCTTTAGTAAGAAAAGCAATTGCCTATGCCATTAATCGTGATGAGATAATCAAATGCCTGCTCAAAGATACAGTGATAAAAGCCAATTCTCTTCTTTCGCCCAGGCATTGGGCTTATGAGCCTGATGTGCAAGAATATAATTACA
>CAZQJX010000043.1:0-18385 GCA_964592965.1 uncultured bacterium | reverse complement strand
AGGGATTTTATGTTTATGTTTCCATTCAGAGGCTGGATGAAAATAACTGGTGGATACCTGTGGGAGATAGCTATTTGATTAAAATTAGCTGGCTTAATGACCAGATTGCTGGTAAAATCCCTCTTTCCAGCACCAACCCGATAACTGACCTTGTCTGGAACAGCGAGCTTGGAAAAATTCTTGTCGGAGAGGTAGGTAATTATGGTGTGCCAGATGGTGGAATTGATGGGGTTGACCCAGCCACTGAGCAGGCGCAAATGCTTGTCAGCGAGGCAGAGCTTGGCGGAGACTTGACTGATTTTGTGCTCGTATCTTCACAAAAGGGTTATGCGATCGTCATTAAGGATTCTGCTTCCAAAGTGGTGGAGTTTAATCCTTCAACCGGAGAGGTGATAAATTCAGAAGTATATAAAACCGGACCTTGGGATTTATTTGACCTCGCTCTTGATGAGCAGGGAAGGCTGTTTATTGCTGATAGAAACGCCACCAGTCCAGGTGTGATTGTGATTGATACATCAAACAATCAACTGCTTACCAGTGAACCGATAAATTTCTCTCTTCCGCCTTATTATATGACAGCAATAAAATAGTGCCTTTCCTATTCCCTCCTTTTTTTCCACCGCCCGGGCACCGGGCAGGAAAACCCTGCTCGGTGCCCAATTATAATCAAAGCAAAAGGATTTGACAAATGAATAGAGCCAAAAGCTTTTTAAATTACCTCTAAATTGCAAAAAAAAGAAATTAATCAATTACAGCTAGTTTATGATGATATTCTGCTGATGGCAAATGATTTAGCCTGCAACCAGCGACCGATAAAGCTCCAGATATTTTCGCGCGCTTTCCTTCCAAGAAAAATCTTTTTTCATTCCATTAATCATCAGCTTCTTCCACAGAGAAGGAGAGTTATAAATTTCTCTGGCACGAGCCAGTGCCCTAAGCATATCTTCTGGCTCGGGTTTTTCAAATAAAAACCCTGTGCCCTGCCCGGTTTGAGGATTGAATTCTTCAATAGTATCTTTAAGCCCGCCCACAGCTCGCACTACCGGCACAGTGCCGTATTTAAGACTGATAAGCTGGTTAAGCCCACAAGGCTCATACCTGCTGGGCATAAGGAAGATGTCAGCTCCTGCCTCTATTTTATGAGCCAGCTCATCATTAAACTCTATCCGCACCGCTACTTTTCCTGAAAATTTTTCTCCCTCTTTCCTTAAAATCTCTTGATACTTCTCCTCACCTGTGCCCAGAATGACAAGCTGAAATCCCATATCAACAATGTCCTTCATTGCTCCAGCAATTATATCCACACCCTTTTGATACGCGAGCCGAGAAACACAGCCCACTATCGGCTTATCTTCATCACTTAATCCCAGCTCCTCTTTAAGCACCTTTTTGCAGATGCTTTTTCCTGAAAGGTCAGCAGGAGAATAATTGGCGGGAATTTTAGCATCGGTTTCAGGATTCCATATTGAATAATCTATACCGTTAAGTATTCCTACAATATCCTTAGCTCTTTTTCGCAAAACTCCCTCAAGCCCTTCTCCAAACTCTGGGGTTTGAATCTCTTTTGCATAGCTCGGGCTTACGGTTGTGATTTTATCAGCAAAGACAATCCCTCCTTTTAAAAAATTCACCTTGCCATAATATTCAAGATACTCTGGCGTGAAATAGCTCCAATCTAAACCTATCTGCTTTATATCCCATTTCCAAAAAACGCCCTGATAGCCGAGATTATGTATGGTGAGAATGCTTCGGGTTTTTTTGAAGATGGGCTCTTGGCAATATAAAGTCTTTAAATAAACAGGAACAAGAGCACTCTGCCAGTCGTGGCAGTGAATAATATTAAATTCAATCCCGCTCTTTAAGATAAACTCAACCACTGCCCGTGAGAAAAAAACAAACCTTGTCGCATTATCTTCATAATCTCCTTTAGGAGTGGCATAAAGATAATCGCGATAAAAAAACTCATCCCGCTTGATAAAATAACAAGGAACCTCTCCAGCTTCACAAACAAACACCTCTGCCTGCTTTATCACCCTTTCTCCATTTTCATAAATCGGTATTGATACCTCTATTCCAACTGGTTTAAGATTAAAACGCTCCCTGATGCCCTTGTACTCAGGAAGAATTATAAAAATATCTGCACCCAGCTTTTTAAGCTCAACCGGCAGGGTTCCGCAAACATCCGCCAGCCCACCTGTTTTGGCATAAGGAACCGCTTCGCTCGTGGCAAAAAGTATTCTCAAGCGATTCTCAGAAAAAGCATTTGACCTTCTTTCCCGCATAATTTCTTATTTCAGCAATTTATTGTTCCTTCTTGTTCTTGAAAAATTCGCTTTTCGTCTTCCAGCAAAGCTCTTCGTTTCAGCTCCAGATAAATCTCCTCAATCTGGCGGGCAGAATTCCTCCAGCTGAAAAATCTCTCTGCCCGTGCCCTTGCTTTTCTCTCCAGCTCCTTGCGAAATTCCTGATTGGATAAAATCTGATTGACCTTTTCAGCAAGCGCTTTTTCATCTCCTTTGGGCACGAGCACACCGCCTGCATCCTCCCCCTCTCCCACCACCTCTGGCAAAGCTCCTGCACTGCTGGCAACAAGGGCACAGCCACAAGCCATTGCCTCTAAAGCAGGAAGACCAAACCCTTCAAAAAGGCTGGGAACAACACAAACCTCTGCCTGATTGTATTCCTTGACCAGCTCATCTATGCTGATTTTCTCCCGCCAGGTCACTTTTTTTGACAGACCGAGCGTCTGGATAAGATTTTTGGCATAAACTCGTCCGGGTCTGAGCCTACCATCAACAATTACTAAATGAGCTTTTTTATGATTGAGCATTTTCACCGCCCGCAGTAAATATAAAATCCCTTTTTTTCTGTCCTCTGTGCTTCCGACAAAAATTATTCTGCCGGGAATCTTTTTAACCTCAGCAATGGGTCTGAATACATCAAGGTCAACACCGTTATAAATGGTTTTAATTTTTTCCAGCGGAATTTTATACCATTCTGAAATAAGCCTTCGGGAAGTCTCACTAACAGTGATAAGCTGATTCATTCTTCTTGCCACCAGCTTCTGCATCCAAAGCGGGTAATAAAGACATCTTTTCGCCTGCTTCAAAAACTCAGGAATCTGCCTGATATCTTCTTTTCGGTCAACCTGAAGCGGATGATGAACAGTAGCAACCACAGGTATGCCCAGCTTCTGAATTAAAAGAAGACCATAGCCCAGTGATTGATTGTCGTGAACAATATCTATCTTCCTTCCTTTCTTAAGCCAACTTTTCAGCAGAGAAAAAGCTCGCAGGCTGAACGCAAGCATTTCGGGATTATTTCCTGCTCTGCTTAAAGCCAGTTCAAAAAAATTCAATGGCTTAAAAACACTTAAGGGATTCTGCCTGGGAATAACATCTTTTCCGAATTTATTTATGAAATTCTCATTGGGAATGCGAACAAGCTTTGCCCAGGGCATTGGCTCGGGATAAGGTGGACCAGAAAGGACAATAACCTCGTGCCCGAGCTCTGCCAAAGCTCTGCTAAGATGCCACACATAAACTCCTTGTCCGCCACAGTAGGGATTGCCACGATAAGTTAAAAGACAAATCCTCATCTCCTTTTTCAGCCGGAGATGGGCTTGAGCGTGCTCGCCTGCCAGCGAAGGTCTGGGTCATAAAGTTTGGTCATCATTCCCTCTGCATAAAAGCCTGTCCGGGCGGTAAGATTAAGCTCAGCCTCTTTTAACTCCTTACCTATCGGATGGTCTCCCAGCTCAAGTTCAGCAAATTTAGAAAAGATTACTGAGCCAAATTTCGGCGCCCGGCCTTCTATCAATGCGTGCATAACAATGTCATCTTTAAAAGAATAGGTATGAAAAGCTAAATCAGTGGATTGAGTTAAAGCCAGCTTGCGGGCCCGGAGCTTTAAAATAAATTCTCCCTTTTCCTTTAAGCTTACCTCCAGCATATCTCCTTTGTCTTCAAAAACAATCTCTGCTAAAAACTTGGGATAGTTCCAGAAATAAATCCCTGCTCTCAGCGCTATTTCTGTGGTCACAGGAAGATGATGGATATAAACATAAAAATCCCGATGGCGCATCATTTGCAGGGCACTCCATCCGGGAAGCTGGAAAGAAGGTGGAAATTTTACAGGAATAGTTATGGCAATTTCGTTATAAGGTCCAATAGAAGTGTCATAATACTCAAAGCAGGTTACTCCCAGCATTCCCACTCCCGGAAACATTTCTACCAGCTTGTAATTAGGATGAGGCAGGAGTTTTTTCAGCTTGGAGCTTTTGGCAGTGAAAATAGCGGTAATAGAGCGAAGGTCATAGTAAAGAATGGGGAATTCTATGGTCTCGCCTTCCATATCCAGTGGTTTTCTCGGAGTATCCTTGAAAAAAGGGTCGTCTCTCATTTTCTCTCCTCCTTAAACTAAAGGTGTGATTATTGTCATTTAAATAAAAAATTTTGTCAAGATAGAATTCTGTTGATTAACTGCTTGTGAAAAACATCTTATCTGAAAAACATTGCGCCAAAGCAGTTAAGCAAGAAGCTAAGCAAAGCCACAAGCAATCTCTAAAATTGACTTCACATACCTAAAGCCTGTAAAAAGCTTATTTAAGCGTTTTAGGACCGGTTTTAGGCTGAAAAATCTTTGGTGCTTTGCTCTCTGTGCTCAGAGCTATCTCTTGCTTTAAGCTCTGCCCACGAAGATAATTAGAAGCGGTCAGGTCTTCAAGAAATTTCTGACCCCAGCTGTAAACGCTATTTTCCCAGACCTTTTTCTTGAGCTTTAAAAATCTGGCTTTTCTCTCCCGAGCGCCCATTGTCAAGGCTCTGTATATTCCCCGAGCAATGTCTTCTGAGGAAAAAGGATTGACTATAACTGCTTCTTTAAATTCCTCTGCTGCTCCGGCGAATTTGCTTAAAATCAAAACTCCTGGGTCTTCTTCATTCTGCGATGCAATATACTCTTTGGCAACCAGATTCATTCCATCACGAAAAGGCGTGACCAGACAAACCTCTGCCTCACGATAAAAACGAGCTAAACGGGTATGACCATAAGACCGATACAAAAACTGAACAGGAGTCCAGTCATACTCAGCGAACTCTCCGTTAATCTCACCCACTAAAGTATCAATTTCCCTTTTGGCATTAAGATACTCTGGGATATGGGTTCGGCTTGGCGGTGCTATTTGAATCATACTAACTTTGCCACGCCACTGCGGATAAAATCGCAAAAACCTGTGGAAACCTTTAATCCGAGCATCTATCCCCTTTGTATAATCCAGCCTATCAACCCCGATAATCAGCTTTTTATCGCCAATAAGCTTTTTCAAGGAAATTCCCTTTTTTGTGCTCTGAACAGCGCTCTGCTGAAACCTCTCCGGGTCTATGCCTATCGGATAAACACCCACCATCTGCCCGAAATTCTCCAGCGTCATCCATTCATTATCCCACCTAGCACCCAAAAGCCTTTGAGCAGTGTTGACATAATTGTCACGATGAATGCTGGTCTGAAATCCTATCAAATCATAAGCTAAAAGCATCCGCAAAAGCTCCTCAGAGCTGGGAAGGACCTGCCAAAGCTCAAAAGGCGGAAAAGGAATATGAAGGAAAAACCCTATCGGACCAGCGAACCCCTGCTGGCGGAGATAGCTTCCCAGTGGCATAAGATGATAATCATGCACCCAGATAATATCCTCATCAGAAATCAGCATTGCCAGCTCCTGTGCAAACCGCTGATTCACACGAAGATAAACATTAAACTCACTAAGCGATAGCCGAACCCTGTCCTGAAAACAATGAAACAAAGGCCATATTACCCGGTTGCAAAAACCATGATAAAACGCATCCAGCTCGGTCTGGGAAAAATCCACTGCGGAAAAATCTATCCCCTCAAAGCTCCATCTTCTTAAAACCCGCTCCCTGCTCGGCGTTACCTTACCGCTCCAGCCAAACCAAAGGCACGGTTGGTCTGAATGCTCCAAAAGACTGAAAATAGCAGTAGCTAGTCCACCAACAGGTTTTAGTCTTCCCTCTTCTTCCTCCGGCTGGGGAGGAAGTCGGTTGGAGACAATAACAATTCGGTTTTTCTTCATTCCTCTAAAAGGATTAGATTAACCTACCACCCCCTGCCACTCTCTTAATAATTTTAGCACAGATTTGCAATTTGGTAGCCAAAATTTTGCAAATGTCTTTTCTTTTGGCTTTCTTACTTTGATGCCTATACCCCTTCCCCTGATAGCACGAAAAACATCTTCATCAGTTCGGTCATCTCCTATATAAACAATGAATGCACCCTCTGGAACCTGTGAAATCAGCTCCATTACCGCCTTGCCTTTATCCATTCCCTGCGCAATAATCTCTATGCCTTTATTAAAGGGCTTTATCTTAAGCCCGTATTTCTCATATTTCTTTCCTTCTTCTATGGCTATTTTTTCCAGCTCCTTTGCTTTTTTCGATTCCAAGCCCCTTGTATGAACCGCAACGCTGGATTTCTTTATTTCTAACTGAGAGCTTGGAATTTTTTTCTTAAGGGAATTTTTTAATCTGGAAAGAGCTGGTCTGAACCGGTTTAAATCAGGATGGGCTGTAATTCCTCTTTTCGGCTCCCATTTTGTCCAGCCGTGCTCACCCACAAGAACTACATTAAGACCACAAAGAAGCTTTTTCAGCTCAGCAATCTTCCTGCCTGAAATTATGGCGATAAAATGGTCATCTCTTCGCGAAAGATTTTTTAAAATCGGAATCACCCCAAAAACAGGTTTTGCCAAAAGCCTTTGTTTGCGAAAGGGAGCAAGCGTGCCATCGTAATCAAGAAGCAGGACTTTAAAGCGTGCTTTTTCCAGTTTCCTCCAAAAGCTCTCTGGCAGGTATTTTTCAGGCTGTTCCTTTTTCTCAGGCATTTAAAGTTCAATCAAATTCCTTCCACCATACAAAATCCCAATCATAAGCACCAGATAATCCCTAAGATGTCTGGTTAAAAGGAAATTTTCTTTGACAAATTTATGCCCCTTTTCTCCCATTTGCTTAATCAGCTCAGGGTGCTCCAGCAAATAGCGAATGCGAAGCGCAGCTCCCTCTGGGGTGTTGACCAGAAATCCAGTATGATAGTTGATCACCTGAAGCTTAATCCCGCCCGCCTCTCCACCAATCACAGGCTTGGATTTCCAGAGCGCCTCGGTCACGGTCAGACCAAATCCTTCTCTAAGCGATTTCTGCAAAACAATGGTTGCCATTCTCTGCAAGGCATTAATGGCAAGGTCAGATTCTGGCGGAAGGTTTAAAATATGTATATCTTCTTCTCCCTCTGCCACCTCTAAAACCTCCTGCAAAACCTGCCCGCCTTCTGGGTCATCAGTTGCGCCACCGCCAGCTAAAACCAACTGAACAGGCTGATGCTCCCTTACCATCTTAAATGCCCTGATTACACCTATGGGGTCTTTGAACCTATCAAATCTGGAGACCTGAAGCAAAATCTGCTTTTGCGGGTCTAGGTTAAATTCTTCACGATACCTGTCTATCTCCTCAGGAGATAGCTCTCGGTTTTTATCGCTCAGAGGGTCTATACTGGGCGGAATAATATACATCGGATGATTTAATGGCTGGGAAAAATTCACCAGAGAAAATATGCTCGCATCATAAAGCTCAACAAGAGGTTTTATCTGCTTCCAGATAGGTCGGTGTGGTTGAGATAAATCAATATGACATCTCCAAATCCATTTGCCTTTTCTCTTTGGGAAAAAATAAATTATAGGAAGAGGCTGGGGGTCGTGAATGAAAACAAAATCCGCATTTTCCAAAAGAGGTTTGAATTTCTGAGCATTAGCTTCATTAACTTCCATATATTGGTCAAGCCAGTTTTTAGGAAAATCCTGCTCCCAGCCCTGCAAAGAATTATGGAGCTTTTTGGTAATCTGGAAGAAATTGCCATCTGCCTGAATAACTTCCCAATAGGTTTTTAAGCCCAGCTCATTCATTAAAACCACCATTCGCTCAAGAATTTCCGCCACTCCACCTCCCTCTCTGGTGGAATTAATATGGACTATAATCTTTCCAGCAAGGGCACGGGAGAGCTGTTCCAGCTGAGCAATAACCTCTTCACCAACAATAGGGATGTAATTCTTAAGCTTTTTTTCAACCACCATCAGCGCGCCTTTTCTTTAAGCCTCTTTTTTGAACCTGTCTGCCAAGGAGCAAAAGCACGAGCCAAGCGGTCACGAAGCTCAGAAAGGGAGCAGAAATAATATTCTATTTCAGAAAGTCTTTGAACCAGCTCCTGATACTCATCTCCAAAGCTCTGGAGCCAGAAGGTAAAATCATCCATTTTGTTTTCCAACCTGCGCCTCGCTTCTATAAAATGATAATAAATAGAGCTGGGGCTTAAGCGAGGAATTAGTTGAGCAAGCTGACGAGGACTTCTTGCCACCAGCCCTGTGTCAAAAACCACTGTTTGACTGACCAGAAAATAAAATTCCTCACCTCTGCGTGCCCAAGGAATGTAGCGGGTTTCATAAAGCCTGTCTTCTACAATCTCAACCAGCGCCTCACGAAGATGCTCAAGCGTGGGATAATCGTGCGGGTCAATTATACCTAACCGCTCTGCCAAAACCGAATCGTGCAGTGCCCGCTTTGCCCATTGGGCAAAATCATTTCTGAACTCTGGGTCATCAAAGCTGAAGCGAAGCAGTCCCTCATAAAAATGCGAATAAATACTCTCCACAGGCACACGCTGAAGTAGCTGACAGAACTCTCGCAAATTCTGAGCGCTTGCACCTGTGGAAATGGTAACAAGGGCACAATCTTTTATACGAAAAGGCTCTGCCATTTTTTACCTTAAAAACCTTATCTTTTTATTTTTGCCTGCTAAATAGATTTTGTCAAAAAAGAAAAAACCTGCCTTTTAAAAATGCAGGACTGGTTTGTAAGATGCTAAACAAAATTAAAATCTTCCAGCATCTGAAATTTCCTGCCCGACTGCTTTAAAAAATTTCTAAACTCTCTTGCTCGGCCAGGAAGAACAAAAATTTATTCTCTGGACAGGGAGGCGATGAGCTTTGATAGCGCCTTTTCCACCCGCTCTTTTAACCCTTTAACTTCTTTTACCTGCGCTTTTTCGTCCACTGCTCTGACCTTTATCTCTCTGGCAATCCTAAATCCTAAAACATCCAGAAAGGCTTTGATGGTTGCTATTGCGCCTTCAAATATTTTAGGACTGTCCGAGCCACCTGCTAAAAGCAAAAGGCAGGGTCGGATGCTTTGTTTGGCTGGAGTATCTAAAAGATATTTTCTTGCCCAGAAAAACTGAGCACGGTCAATCATAGCTTTTGCCTGGGCAGGCACGCCCAGAAAAAATATGGGACTGGAAATGACGAGCATATCTGCCTGCTCAAGCTCTTTTTTGAAGATCTCAAAATCATCTTTTTGAACACACTCTCCCTGCTCCTCACAATACCTACAACCTAAACAAGGATTAATTTTAAAATCCCTGACAAAAAGAGCTTTGGCGCGTGCTCTCTGCTTTCTGGCAAAGCTCAGTGCCCATTTGAGCAGGGTATCTGTGTTGCCGTTTTTTCTCGGGCTAAAACCAATGCCAAGAATATAAGGCTTATTTTTGCTCATTTGCTAGGTTGAGTCTCTTTAAGAAAAAGCTCATAAGCCTTTTTCTTTCCTGCCTTTGTCTTAAAGGTGCGTTCAATAAAATTTCTCAGCTCATCACCCTTTAAATTCGGCTTGTCTTCTGCAAGATTTACCAGCCAATTCGCATCCCAAAGCACCCTGAATTCAGGTGTATCAATATCACGGGCAGAATGATGATTGGCAATGATTTTTAAAATGTGCTCTTTGCTCTGCTCATCAAGCTCGGTCTTATCCAGAATTTTTCTGGCAATGGGCGGACCCTCTATCTCCTGATACTTGCCTGCACTGGAGCCGTATTTCCGCTCCGCCTCTTTTATCCCTATATCGTGCAGGATAGCAGATGCCAAAACCACTCTTGGGTTTGCCTCTTCTTGTTGAACCAGCTCTTTAGCATATTCCAAAACCTGCAAAGTATGCTTGATGCGCTTCTGGTCTCCTTGAAAAACCTTTTTCATCTCGTCTATAAGCTGATTGGTGAGAAGAATCTGTTCCATCTGCTCTTTCCCTTCAGGAAGGGAGCCCAAACATTGCTTGGCATAAGGGCACCATTCCAGACAGCTCAAATCAATCTTTGGATTTTTAAATTTATACCCGCAGTTCGGGCATTTTCGCACACCTTCATCTTTAAAAAACTCCACCAGATGTCCACAAACCGGACAGGGAACTTCAAAAATATCCCCTGGCTTCCAAAACCTAGTGTCTTGACCCGGGCATTTCATTTTTCAACTCCTTTTTTCATTATAGTCTATTGACTCCAAAATCTCTCCCTTAATGCTAACTTTGATGGTGCGAAGAGGAATTTGTCTCTCTGAGCGCTCAATAGCTTTCTTTACCAGATGCACCATTCCAAAACAGCAAGGAACTTCCATATAAACCACCTCTATGCTTTTGATGCTGTTCTGTATAAAAATCTGGGCAAGTTTAAGCTCATAAAATTCAGCATCATCTAGCTTGGAACAGCCTACCAAAACCTTTCTGCCCTTGATAAAACTTAAATGCAAATCAGGATAGGCAAATGGAACACAATCCGCACAGATTAAAATATCCGCATTCTCCAAATAACCTGCTTTTACAGGCACAAGCTTAATCTGAACAGGCCAGTTAGACAGATAAGAAATTTGTCCAGACCCTCCTTCTTGCTTTTCCTCAGTATCACCTGCGGGAAATTGCCGAGTTATTTCCACTGGCGAAGATGACGGGCAGACATAGGGAACCTCTTTTTGCATTAGCTTTTTCTGCTCCAGCTCCTTCTTTCTCCTCTCCACTGCAGATGGGTCAAATTCCTCTGCCTCTCTCACCTCAATAGTGATGGCATCTTGCGGACAGACGCTCAGGCAAGCGCCAGCACCATCACAATAAATCTCTCCCACCAGTCGGGCTTTGCCATCAATAATCTGAATAGCACCTTCCTGACAGGCTAAAATGCACTTACCACAGCCATCACATTTATCTTCATCAATCCTTATAATCTGCCTTTTAATTTTTGCCATTACTTATCTCCCTTTACTTTTTCACAAATTCACTTAAATAAGTTCGGGCAAAATAGTCCTTAAGTTCTTTGTTCACTCGCTCCAAAAACCCGCCAAATATACATTCACCCTTGCAAATCTTTTTTTCCAATAAACACTTTTGCGGAATAAACTTGCCCTCTATCGCTTGATAGATATCCAAAAGAGAAATGCGCTCACAAGGACGAGCCAGCTCATATCCACCACCAGGACCACGCCTTGCCCTGATAAAACCCTGACGAGAAAGCGTCTGCAAAACCTTAGCTAGATGCGCCTGCGATGCTCCCAGCTTTTTTGCCAGCTTTTCAGTGGTGAGCTTGCTCCCACTATTTTGCGCAATCAAGAGCAAAGAATGAAATGCAAGCGAACTTGCCTGACTGATTTTAAAAATCTCTGCCATCACCCTGCTCCTTAGCTTTTAATTTCCAAAATTCAAACTACTTTAGCATTGAGCCCCAACCCTTCGCTCTGGCATTGATTGTGTTTTGGCAAAAATCATATTCTAGTATTATAATACCAGAATTCCCCATTTTGTCAAGGATAAATCACCTAATCAGAAAAAATCCTTTATCTTCAGAAAAAAACTTTACTTAAAGATTAATCTTTGCCAAAAATCTTTTGGGTAAAAAAGAGCAGGCTAGGGAGGAATATACAGCTTTTTCATTTCTGACAGAGCAGATATTTTCCTGCAAAGCTTTCAAACTCTAATCCGATAGATAAAAATCACACAGTGGGTAAATGAAATCAAAAGGCAGAAAAACTTTTTTCAGACAACCGAAGCTTATGCTTTATTTTTTCAGCTCTAAATAATCAAATAGATTGCCCATTATGTCATAGGTTTTCAGCCAGAGGTGATTTTGGTAGATAGTTATAAGGCAATAATGATATCTTTTCGCTACCTTTGCGGTAAAGAAGTTTCTTTGCGGAGCAAAATTTTCCAGCTCAGCACCGCCACCGCCCACCACCATATAAATCACTCCGTTTTTCAAATCAATCTTTCCCTGCTTTAAAGGAAGGGTTCGCTCGTAATTATGGATATGACCGCAGAACACTATATCCACGCCATATTTTTCATAAATGGGCACGAGCTGGCGAACATTTAAGTCGCCATAGGTTGAAGGCTCGCCTCTTTTAGTATCCCCGTAGTCATTTAAATCAGAAGAATAAGGCGGGTGATGATGAACAACAAATTTCCAAGTTGCTTTGCTTTTAGCAAGGTCAGCTTTTAGCCATTTGTATTGTTCGCTTTGTGGGCTTAAATCTTGGTTGCTGTCTATAATAACAAAATGCGCATTGCCATAGTCAAAGGAATAATAATTCTCTGGTTCAGGATAAGAGACATAGTAGTAATACCATCTAGCATTCTGCTCGTGGTTGCCAATGGAAATATAAACAGGCACATAAGCCAAAAGCTCTTTGGCAGGGGCGAAAAATTCCAAATTCCATTCATATTTCTTTAAACCATTGGTGCAGACATCGCCGACATTGATAACAAAATTCGGTCTTTCTGCAAAAATCTGCTCCGCAATATGATGGAAATGCCAGCTAAAAGTCCGATTATCTCCAATTACTGCAAAGGTAAAGGGTGAATCCTTTTTCACCGCTGTTTTAAAAGAATAAAGTTTGCTTTTTACCTTCCCAAAAGGAGCACAATCTGAAAATACCCGATAGTAATAGATGGTCTCTGGCTCAAGACCGCTGATTTTCACCTCGTGGATTTTGGTCTGCTTTTCTATCCTTACCTCTTCGGTTAAAGGGACTTTTTTTCCATAGCGAACCAGGGAGCTACAAGCCATATCAGTCTCCCACATAATGGTAATGCTTGTTTGGGTGGGATATTGAAGATACGGACCGACAAGAATAGTTGCTCCGAGCGAAGAGGTTGAAAAAGCCAAAAAGGCAAAAACCGCTAAAGCTAGCATAAACTTCTTCATCGCTTTTCCCTCCTTTTTACTTCAATTTTTTCTCAGTGAGGATTGAGAAGAAATTTAATCATCTCCAAAGTTTCATTTCTGGTTTTATCTTCACGGATTTGCTTTCTCAGAGTTTTGCGGTTGTTTTTCCAGTTTATGTCCAGCGGGATTTTTTCCTCTGGGTCAATCTGAACATAGTTGAGCTTTGCTGGCTCGGTGTAGCGATAAATCTTCCACAACTCCTCTCCATCCCATTTTTCCAAGACCTTTTTTCCATTGGCAAAGGCAACCTCTATCTCCACTGGGAATTTAAGCCCGCCCAGCCTGCGAATCCTAACCTCACATTGATAAAGTTTTTCTTTGGATTTGTTCGCTTCGGCTTTCCTTTCCGCTTTTGAGACTTCGCCTGAAACCGAAAGCGTGTAATCATATCCTTTTGGCTCTTTCACTTCTTGGCAGGAAAGCCAATCAACGCTGTAATCAAGAACCCAGTTGGTATGAAAAGCGTCATTTAAAAATTCTTTAAATTTATTATCTGTTAGCTGGTTAACAATTCTCAGAAAGTCCTCGGTGTGGGGATGCTTGAATTTGTATTGCTCAAAATAGGTCCTGAGAATTTCATCCATCTTTTCCTTGCCAATGTAATTTTCTAGGGTCAAAAGCAAGAGAGCTGTTTTAGAATAGGCGTTCGCCCGATAACTTGTGGGCGAATAATATTTCCAGCCCGCACGAAAAAGCGGGTCATAATCTGGCGCCTCAAGATATGCAAATCTTCTCTCCTGTAAATCATCAACCTTTAAAATCTTCCAGTCCAAAAGATTGGCTTTTTTTCCGTAAACATCTTTCATTATGCGGATTTCGCAATAAGTATTAATGCCCTCATCTAGCCAGGGCTCTTCAAATTCATTGCTCGCAATTATATGATACCAATATTGATGCCCGAACTCGTGAATGATGATTACCTCAGGCAAGCGAAACTTTTTGGGAACGCCAAGAAAAGTAAGCGAAGTTATTAAAGTAGGATATTCCATTCCACCAGCACCACGAGCTCCTTTGGGCGGGTCAACTATAGTCAGATTGGGATAAGGGTAGTCTCCAAAATGCTCCTGAAAATACTTAACTGCAATTTTGCCTGCCTCAAGAAACCTTTTTCCCTGAGCCTTATGCCCCTTTTGCATAAGCACCCTAATTTCAACATCCTGCGCCCTGCCCTTGAATTCCACAAAATTCGGGCTGGCTGTCCAGACAAAATCGTGAACATCTTCTGCATAATAAATATGAGTGGCAGTGCCATCTTGGTTATTTATCTTTTTTATCTTCAGACCAGTTGCGCCGACAATGTAATTTTCAGGAACTGTAATTTCCACCTCATAAACACCGAAATCAGCATAAAACTCGGTATTGCGATGGTATTGATGGCAGTTCCATCTTCCGTTCTCAAAAACCCCGATTTTGGGAAACCACTGGGCAACAAAGAAAAAGTCCTTCCAAGCACCGCTTCGGGCAAAAGGCGGAGACGGAAGCTTGGCAGTGAATTCTATTTTCAGCTCAATTTTCTCTTTTGGTTTAACTGGCTTAGAAAGCGGAAGCCGAAAAACAGTTTTATCCTGCTCATTGTCATCATCAGGGTGAATGTATTGAATGCGGTCAGTAAGGTCTGCTCCACTGGCAAGCTGAATGCGGTTGACCTCAATATATCCCCAGCCATCTTTTTTAATCATCTTTTTGCCCCAGCGGGCACCGCTTTCTTTCATAAAGGTTGATTGGTCATTGCGAAAGGCATTAAGGTAAAGATGAAACCAAAGCTCTTTTGCAGGAAAGCTGGTTTTGTTATGCCAAACCAAAACTTCCTTTCCGTAAATAGTTCGTGTTTTGGGCTCAAGCCTTACCTGAATTTTATAGTTGGCAATTCGTGGACTTAATGGTTTGGGAAAAATCAGCTTTTGCGCCCAGCTGGAAAAGGCAAGCCAGAGCGTGCCTACAAAAATAAACACCCTTGCTCTTTTCATCTTTCTCCTTCCTAAATTAAGAAAGTAAAAATTTAAGGCTTGTAGTTAATCTCTCCTATTGCTTTATTGTATCTTTCCAGCACAAAAAAGCTGGGAAATACACGCAGAGGTCCGAGAGCAAAATAGGCTTTTCCTAGGTAAAGGTCTGGGTTGTCTGGGTCTGGCTGAACAAGGTAATCACGAAGGAATCTTGCTGGGTGAAGTCCGTTCTTCGCTTTTCCGTAATTTAAAAGGATGGCGTTGGGGTATTTATTATCTGGCTCTTCGGGTCTGACTTTATAAGCAAGATAAAAGCCATAGCGCTTGGGATAGTTCTCATCAGGAAGGGCAATCCATTTTCCATAAAGACCATTTTGAAGGACAAGCACATTGTATCCCATAATTTCAGGACCATCTGGGCTTTGGTCAGGGAGAGTGAAAAATCCTTTTTTGAATTTGCGAAAGCCCAAAATTTCAGTGATGAACGGAACATTATATCCGCGAAATTCCCATCCCACCAGATTTTTAAACTCTGGTGTTTTTCCTTGCAAAAATATCTCTTCAAGCTCTTTGGGCTTCATCTGGCAGAGCTCTTCAAATTTGTATCCTGCCATTATTTCCTCCTTTGTGGGGAAAATTTTTCAATTTATCCTATTTTCTTTTTTTCATAATGTCAACAAAAGAAAAACCACTTGTTTTGATTTTTCCCTCTCCTGCGAGTAAGATTTTTAACAAAATGAGAGAAGAGAAATTTGAAGTTAAGGTTGAAGGGCTGGCAATTAAAGGCTGGCTGGTTGTGCCAGAAGATTATGAGAAGAAAAGGTTTTGCGTGTTTGTTCTTCACGGCATTCCGAGAAGCAAACCATCTCCTGATGACCCGGGATATATGCCTTTTGTCAGAGAACTTGCCAGTAACGGATTTTTAAGCGTGTTTTTTAATTTTCGTGGCACAGGTGAGAGCGGAGGAAATTTTCATATCTTGGGCTGGACTCGGGATTTAAAAGCGGTTTTGAGCTGGCTTGCTCAAAAATATGCTCCTGAAAAGATTGCTCTGGTGGGATTTTCAGGCGGAGCGTCAGTAGCCATATATCACAGTGCCCATAACCCAGACATTGATGCGGTGATTTCGGTCAGCTCTCCTGCGCATTTCTCTGCTCTGGGAGTGGATAAAGTTCCAGAGCTTTTGATTAAAAATTTTCGGGAAATCGGTTTGGTCCGCGATCATAACTTCCCTAGCTCAATAAAACAGTGGCTGGAAGAGTTTGAAGAAATATCTCCTATTAAGTGGGTGGATAAAATCAGTCCCCGTCCAATTCTTTTCATTCACGGAGAAAAAGATGAGCTGGTTCCACTGGAGCATGCTCAAATGCTTTATGAAAAGGCAGGAGAGCCAAAGGAATTTTTTTGTATAAAAAACGGTCAGCACAGGTTGAGAGTGGACAGGCGTGCGCTGGACAAAATCAAATCCTGGCTGATTAACTGGAAGGAAAGCAATGAATGAAGCATTAAAGCAGGGGCTATATCTTATGGCTTATGGTATGGGCACGGTTTTTGGTGCCCTTGTTATTTTGCTATTGGTTCTTAAGGGTATTTTCTTTTTGGAAAAGGCTCTTTCTGGGGAAAAGGGTGAAGAGGTCCAAGAGTCCATAGAGCCAGAGCTGGTAGCGGTAATTGCTACCGCAATTGAAAAATATCTTGAGGAAGAGAGAATTTACCGCCGACCACATATCAGGCTTGAGACAAGAAAGCCATCAAGCTGGAAAATTTCCTCAAGGAGCGAAGATTGAAAAAGTATGAGCTGGAAATAAGGGGAAAGACCTATCAGGTGGAAGTGAGCGCTGAGCCTGGTCATCGCTTTCGGGTGAAGGTGGGAGATGAGGAATATGTTGTTGAGCTTAAATCTGTTCGGGTGGAATCAAAGAGCGTTCCCAGCTTAGACACTCCTCAAGTTGTTCGGCACCAGATGTCTTTTGATACCGAGGTTGCAGGAGAGCTGATTATAAGAGCTCCTATACCCGGAGTGGTAAAAAAGATTCTGGTCAAAGCTGGAGATGAGGTTAAAGAAGGAGACATTGTTGCGGTAATAGAAGCAATGAAGATGGAGAACAATATTATCTCCAACGCCAATGGAATTGTTAAGGAGGTAATGGTTAGAGAGGGAGAGCCGGTAAAGCTTCATCAAGCGCTGATTTCGCTGAAAGTAAAAGAGGAATGATGAAGGGTTTGGCTTTACAATCTTGGCTAGGATTGGTCAATGTCAGTTTTGGTCAGTTGGTGATGATTTTCATTGGGATTTTGCTTATCTGGCTGGCAATAAAAAAGCGCTATGAGCCACTGCTACTCGTCCCCATTGGGTTTGGCATTTTGGTTGGGAATATGCCTGCGGTTGTGGTGGGGGGCAAAGAGATGTTTTTTGCAGATGTCAACAATCCTGTGAGTCCATTTTATTGGCTTTATCAGGGTTTGCTTAAGGGTGTATATCCAGCCTTGATTTTTCTGGGAATAGGAGCAATGACAGATTTTTCTCCACTTCTTTCCTCGCCAAAACTGGTTCTGCTGGGAGCAGGAGCTCAGTTCGGAATATTTACTACCATAATCGGAGCGCTTCTTCTCGGATTTGACCCAAAACAGGCGGGCGCCATTGGAATTATTGGTGGAGCTGATGGTCCTACCAGCATCTTTCTTTCATCAATGATAGCTCCTGAGCTTTTAGCACCAATTACCATTGCTGCCTATTCCTATATGGCTCTTGTTCCTGTTATTCAACCGCCGATTATGAGGCTTTTGACCACTTCCAAAGAGCGAAAAATCAGAATGCCAGCGCCAAGAGAGACCAGCAGGCTTGAGCGCATTCTTTTTCCTGTTGCTATTTTTCTTATTGGCTCGCTAATTGCTCCGGGAGCGGTTGTGCTTTTGGGAATGCTCTGTCTTGGCAATCTTCTCAGGGAAAGCGGTGTTACTGACCGCTTGGCTCGCTCAGCCAGAACCGCTCTCATTGATATAACCACTATTCTGATTGGACTTTCAGTAGGAGCAAGCGCAAATGCTGAAAGGTTTTTAAATCTGCGCTCACTTTTGATTTTTATCCTCGGAATGTTTGCCTTTATGATTTCAACTGCTAGCGGGGTGCTTTTTGCCAAGCTGATGAATGTTTTTAGCAGGGAGAAAATCAATCCGCTAATTGGTGGAGCTGGGGTAAGTGCGGTGCCAGATTCTGCAAGGGTGGCGCAAATGCTTGCGAGCAAAGAAGACCCATCCAATTTTATTCTTCTCCATGCAATGGGACCAAATGTAGCGGGGGTGATAGGTTCAGCCATCTGTGCGGGAGTTCTTTGGGCAATTCTCCA
>CAZQJX010000042.1:0-18422 GCA_964592965.1 uncultured bacterium | reverse complement strand
TGACGGCACTCAAATAGGTCTTTGTCCCGGACCTAATGGTCAGTATGATACCACAGTTACTATTCAGAGTGGAAGTACAGTAATATCATCAAAAACATTTTTCTATACCCTTTATGACTTAAGGGATAGATATCTGCATGGACCTGAGCTTTGGCTTTCTCCAACTTTTTACAATACGCTTTCAGGCGAAGGTGCTTTGTTCCAAAACAGCCGTATTTATATGTTCGGTCAACTTGGTGATACTTATGTTGGAGTTGCAGGTGGTTCCACAGTAACCTGGGACCCAATAACAATGACATTTGTCTGTTCAGGAACAGATTGTCCAATTGCTCCTGGAAGTGATGATTCTTTGGATATAGCTTGGATGGCTTCTGATGCAGATTTATCTATGTATGCGTGGAATCCTGCTGGGTTTTTAATTAGCCCAGTTGTTCGTCCTAATCGCTGGGATTATTACAATACCTTTGATGATTGGTTCTGCAAGATTGGGAATGAATGGGCGCTTTGTCCTGGTAGCGATGGATTTTTCCAAACCTACCGACTCTGGAGAAAAGAGGAGGTTAAGCGTTTTGAAGGTCTAGATGACCTACTGGAGAATTATGAAGAACCTCAAGATAATGAATGTTATGATGTGGAGACCTTAATGGAGAAAGATGAATACTATGATACAGAGGATTTGACATTTATTCTTTATCGCTACCGTGGGGTTATGGGTGATGATAGGGTTGTTTGGAGGAATGGTGAGTATCAATTAAGCACAGGAACCAATGGTATTAATCAGAGCTGTATATCGGATAATGATTACAAGTTGATTGACCGTTATAAAGGTCAACCTTATACCACCATCATTAAAGCCGGCAATAACAATAAACTTGATAGCTATGCAATGAAAGATGGAATGACTTATGAAGGCGATGAAAATGAGCGACCTATTGCCAAAATCACCTCTGGTGCTGATGGAATTTGCAATAGCTTCAAGATTGGCGATGACCGCTTGGAGCGGTTCTTTGGCATGGGCGGAGCAGATTTCCCCTGTGTAAGAGCTGGTAGCGATGGTGTTGCTAATACTGTTGCGCAAGGAAACGATAGGCAGTTATATCAGGTTGGAGAAAAAACTGGATTTGATGCCTTTTCTGTTGATACGCCGGAGGCGATTATAGAAGGTGGCAACATATATCTTTACTATACTGGTGTTGGCTGGATGGATGTGCCTCATACTGTGCCAATGGGTAGGGGTGCTTTAGCTTCTCAAGGTGAGTGTAAGAGACCGGGTATTGATAATCGTTGGGGAAAGACCTCTTTGGTCTATATGAATTATCCTGATAATATTAGCGATTTTTCTCCAGAAGAATTTGACCCATCTGATGATAAATATTTTATGGCGCTTGATGATAATCAGGGAGTTGTGCTCGCTCCGAGAATCGGGGTTGCGGTTGCTAGACTAGATGATATAAAAGCAAATCCCAGCGCATTTCAAAGACAGCTTGAGCCAGCGGTTGATATCGGTGGACTTTGCGGTGCAAGTATATCTGCAGATATTATGGACTTACTCTCTGGATTTTTAGGTGGAGCAGAGTTGGGTGAGGAAGCAACTCTACCACCAATATTTAATTTCTTAGGAAGTTTTTCCCCATCGGTTTTAATTCGTTATAATGAACCGGATGATAAACCTGTCTTTTTAATGTGGTTTACTGGGTTATACTCTCAAAAAGTTCCCGGAAAATATGTTAAACCAGAATATCAGATTGGATTGGCAAGAAGTGTTGATGGAAAGCATTTCCAGGTTGCTAATGAACTTGGATATTTAATCCTTTCTGGAGATGCAATGTTTGATTTGTTTGCGCTTTTGATGCCTGAAGGAGGTATTATGGGATATCCGGGAAGATTATCTTATCTTAATCCAGCTGTCTTTAAAGCTCCTAATGATAGTTATGGAATTTTCTTTAAAACTATTAAAAAGCCATCTCTTGGTGATGTATCTAGACCTGATTTAGGTAAAGTAAGCAAATTTGAATGGCTGGGATTTGCTATGCGAACTGGCTATATTTATGGTGGTGGGCTGGCTGGAATGATATCCTGTCGGGTAAATCCCAGCTATATTTCTGCAGATGCAGGTTGGCTTAAATACACTGCCAGCTTTATACTTCTGCTTCCACTTATTGGTTTGATTATCTTCAGGTTATATCGTAAGTTAAGGTAAAACAGAGGGATTAAAAAATAAAAGGGGCTGGGTAAAATCTCAGCCCCTTTTATTATCTCTGAAAACAGTTGTTAAATTTTAAACACTTCTTCTACTTTGGTGGTTTCTTCTAGATGAATTTTGAACTGGTCAACCATTTCTTTTAGGTCTCTTGCCAAAAAATTCAATCCTTCAACCACACTTCTCAACTCTTTTACTCGCTCACGATTTTCCTCAGCTACCTTTTGAATATGCCTTACCGCTTCTAAGACCACCTGAGCGTTTTTAAGCTGTTCATTTTGGGCGGTGTTTATGTAGCTGACTATCTGAGCGATGTTTTCAATAGCCTGAGTTATTTGTTTGCTTCCAAGCGTCTGTTCCCGGGTAGCTCTTTTTACCTGTTGGGCAACCTGCTCCATTCTTTGGCTGGCTTTAAAAATTAAATCACTGCCCCGGCTTTGCTCCTGAATGGCTTGTGCAAGCTGAGCAATCATTGAATTTATATTTTCAAAAAAGCTCATCACCCCTTTGATATGGTCTTTTTGTTCAGCTACTGCCTGAGCTATTTCCCGTGTGCGCTCCATACTGGCACGGGCTCGCTCCAAAATCTGACCCAAAGCTGCTCCTGCTTCCTGTCCCAGCTTAACACCTTCCTCAACATCTTTGGAGCTCTTGAATACTGTTGCAACCGCATTCTGCGCACCATCCTGCACTGCTTTAATTAACTCTGCAATTTCACGAGTGCTGGCATTGGTTCGCTCTGCCAGGTCACGGATTTCATCAGCTACCACTGCAAATCCTTTACCGTGCTCACCCGCTTGAGCAGCAATAATAGCTGCGTTTAAAGCCAAAAGATTGGTCTCTTCAGTAATGTCATCAATCACATTCAAGATATTACCAATTTCCTGAGCACGCTCGCTTAAACTATCAATAACTTGCGCTGCTTCTTCTGCTGAGGTTCTAATTCGCTCAATCCCTCTTATAACCAACTCAACCGCCTTTGCTCCCTGCTCTGCATCTTCTGCCACCTGTTCGCTCAAGCTGGCGGTTTGATTGGAACTGTCGCCCACAGACCAAATAGCATTTTCCATCTCCTGCAGGGAGCGCATTGCCTCTGCGCTCTTTGCGCTTAACTGTTGAACATTACTTGCCACCTGTTGGAGAGAGGCATTCATTTCTTGAAGAGAGCTTGTGGTCTCTTCAACTGCCTCTGAAAGGGTCTCTACATTCTCAGCAATCTCTTCAATAGTGGTGCTCATCTGCAGGATGCTGGCACTGCTTTCCTCTGCACTTTTAGCAAGGGTTTCTATGCTTTCAGCAATCTGGCGGATAGACTGGTTCATTTCTTCAATAGTCACGGTTGTCTCCTCAACCGAGCTTGCCTGAAGGTTTGCTCCTTCTTCAATCTCCTCTGAATGTTGACCAAGCTTTTCACTAGTTTGAGCTATAGAAGCTCCAGCTTCATCTATTTTGCTAATCATAGAGCGCAGATTTTTTATCATCTTACTTAAATTGATTGCTAAAATGCCAATTTCATCCTGAGAAATAACAGGAACCTGCTCCTCAAGATTGCCCTGTGCAACCTCTTTAATGGATTCGGTTATTCTTCGCAGAGGTAGGTCTATATCCATTGTCGCAAGCCTTGTATAGATAAATGCTAAAAGAACAGCAAAAAGCGCAGCAAATACTACAAATCCCCAGACAGCCTTAAGATAAGACTCCCGCTCCTTCTCGGGAGAAATAATAAAAAGATGATACCCACCGCTCAGCGGGCAATGAACCAGTGTGTATCTTTTGTGCTTTGCTATGACATTGTAAATCTCTTCATCGCCAAGTCGGGTTATGCTTGGTCTTTGGAATAGGTTAAGTTCTTTTCTTTTCTCTAAAACCATATACCAGAGGCTTTTTAACTCTGATGGATAAACACCATAATGAACCTTACCATCACTATCGGTAAGAAAGATATAATCAGAGCTATCAATGCAGAGGTTTTTGGCGTATCTACCAAACTCTGTTTCCGTAGTTGGAACCAGAGGCTCACCGAGCATAGAAATTTTTTTGAGGTAAAGCTTTCCTATATTAAATTGACTGCTTCTTTGCGCATAGGAATAGCTAATAATGCCGGTAATTACAACCAAGCTCACGCAGAGAATAACAACAGCAACGAGCATCTTATCACGAAACCGAATTCGCAGGTAGTTGAAATTTTCATCTTCAACAAATTCTGGAAAGCGATTAACAATAATTTCAATAACATCAATCAGAACCCTTCTTGCAGAAAAATACTGGAAAAAAGAAATTAAAACCCCCACACTGAACGGAACAAGAATCAGGGAAAATGCCTGCCCCATCACAAATTTGAAAAGGATATTTAATACCCCTATAAGAAGCATAATACCAATAAAATAAAAGATAATAGACAGAATCATCACGAAATAGGGGGCGTTCAGGCAGTTTAAAAGAGCCTTCTCCGCATAAGATTTTAAATTTTCTCTTCCTTTTCTCTCAGCACGAAAGTAATCAATTACCGGACGGAGATAACGAAGAACCCAAAAGAAATGTCCGATTACAAAAACAATTGCAATGAAAATTATTAAACCGAATCCTAATGAAAATAATGCAGGCGAGTTTTTAAATACAAAGACAATCTGGGTGAATGGAATACTCATAAGAATCAAAACAAAAACCAGAATCAATGGCATTCCAAAAAGATTGGTGCGAAGAATTGCCCAAGCAATTCTTCTAATAAAAGCCCTCAAGCTGAAATAAGTTGAAGATTTTGCAGATGGGTTCATTTTCTTCACTCCTGTGCCAGTATCCAGAGCAAGGCTCCAAGTGCAATAAGACCCTCACATAAAAGTGCAAGAATTGCCATTGTCCAGCGGAGGTTGGTGCGTTCTCCTAAAACCCAGCCAGCTCCACCGCCTGCTACTAGTCCGAAGATAATACAGGCAAGCGCCTGTTTATTACCCATAAGCAAAAAGTCATAGCGATTGGGATAAAGGGTAGGGTGGTTGGGAATAACCCCTGCCAGTCCCAAAAGAATTAAAATCCCGTAAGCCACGCTCATTACCACAACCGCCATATAGTTTATATTCTGGATGCGTGGAGGGATTTTGAAATCTTCCAGAAAATTACTGGCAATGCTGAATAATGTCCAGTTGATAAGCAGTGCTACCAAAAAAACATTAATTTCAAACAGCCCTGGAGTGAGCCATTCTTTGATTGTCATCTGCTCCTCCTTGATTTTCAAGCTCGCTTACATCACCTTTAATCAGTTCCAGTTGAAAAATTCTTCGGAAATGCTCAAGCAAGCCTTTTATCGCTTCTATATAGCCAATTTTTTTACCGGTTTCTTTAAAAAAGCTGGTCATTTTTCTGTGCTGAATTCCGCAAGGGACAATCAGCTCAAAAGCACTAAGGTCAGGATTTAAATTAAGGGCAAAGCCATGACGGGAAATTCTATCTTCAATTCTCACTCCCACAGATGCTATTTTTCTATTTTCAACCCATACCCCGGGATAGGCAGGGTCTCGCTCTGCATTTAAGCCTTGCTCTCGTAGCCAGCTAATTACCACATCTTCTAAGCGATGAACATATCTTTTGGAAGAAAGCCTTAGTTGATTGAGCTTAAAAATAGGATAACAAATAAGCTGACCAGGTCCATGATAAGTGGCTTTTCCGCCTCGGTCAGTATAAAAAATCTCTACTCCTTTTTCTGCTAGCTCCTTTTCATCTGCACGGAGCTCGCTTTTGCCTTCATCTCCTTTAAGTGAATAACCAAAGGTTATGGTTGGCGGATGCTCAAGAAAAAGCAGGTATCCGCAGTATTCTTCATCGCTTTTAAGTTGTTTGCTTAACCAAAGCTGAAGCTCGTAAGCACGAGCATATTTAATCTGTCCGAGAAAATACCACTTTGCCTTTAACATTTTCTTTGAGCATTATAACGAGTGGTGAAAGATAAATCAAGAGCCTGTTTTTATTGTTTTAGAGGTAAAAGTGGGGGGAAAAGTTTGAAGTTTAATCAGTTTGACATTCAATAGGGATTTTTCTTGGAAGCTCTTTCTCTGCCTTAGGAAGCACAACCTCAAGCACTCCATTTTGCAGACGGGCGAAAACTTTTTTAGCATCCACTTCCTTGGGAAGGGGAAAGGCTCGGTAGAATTTGCCATAAGGACGCTCCAAGCGATGATATTTGTAACTGCTGGCTACTTTTTTAATGGGTCTTTCTCCACTCAAAATAAGTCTTTTATCCATAACTTCCACACGAATGGTTGAAGTATCTATACCTGCAAGGTCTGCGTAAAGAAGATATCGGTCTTCTAGCTCAATGAGGTCAACAGCAGGAATCCAATCTGCCTGAAATGATGTAAGCGCCTGAGAACGTTCAGAAAACTCTTCTTCCAGAATCCTGCTCATTATCTCACTTAGGTGAGCTATTTCACGAAAAGGGTCCCAGCGCTTGACCAAACTCTTCCTCCTCAAAGATTGGTTTTAGCATATTTTTTCCAAAAACAAGAAAAAATAAAAGGGGCGGGCTTTAAAAAACCCACCCCTTTAACTCAACAACCATTAACTGCTTCCGCTTGTGTCTTCATACTCAGCGTCAATTACTTCTCCTTCAGGTTTTTTCTCCTCCGTTTGTCCTGCCTTTGCACCGCCTGCACCTGCCTGCGCTCCTGCTCCACCAGCACCTGCCTGTGCCTGCTGGCGATAGAGTATCTCTGCCATACGATGAGATGCCTGTGTTATGCGGTTAATAGCGGATTCCATCTGCTCCTTGCTTTGGCTGTCTAAAGCTTTTTTGCCCTCGCTAATGGCTTGCTCAATTTCTCTAATATCATCTGGGCTAAGCTTGCCTTTATGTTCATTGAAGGTCTTTTCTATGTTATAGATAAGGCTGTCCAAGCGGTTTCTGGTTTCAATGAGCTCTTTTTTCTTGCGGTCTTCTTCCGCATACCTTTCTGCTTCCTTAATCATTCGCTGGATTTCTTCCTCACTCAACCCGGAGCTGGCGGTGACAGTAATTGCCTGCTCTTTACCTGTAGCCAAATCCTTGGCAGATACATTCAAAATTCCATTAGCATCTATGTCAAAGGTGACTTCTATTTGAGGCACTCCTCTTGGTGCAGGCGGAATGCCAACCAGATGGAATCTACCCAGCGTGCGGTTATCTTTTGCCAGCGGTCGTTCTCCCTGCAAAACATGGATTTCAACTGAAGTCTGATTATCTTCAGCAGTAGTGAAAATCTCGCTCTTGCGAGTAGGAATGGTGGTATTCCTGGGAATGAGCACAGTCATAACACCGCCCAGAGTCTCCACGCCCAAGCTGAGCGGAGTAACATCAAGGAGCAGTATATCTTTAACCTCACCCGCAAGCACACCCGCCTGAATAGCAGCGCCAAGAGCAACCACCTCATCAGGATTAACTCCTTTATATGGCTCTTTGCCAAAAATATCTTTAACCAGCTGTTGCACTTTGGGAATACGGGTGGAACCGCCAACCAGAATAACCGCATCCACCTGCTCGGGCTTGAGCTTAGCATCTTCCAAAGCCTGCATAACAGGACCACGGGTGCGCTCAATTAAATCTTCAACCATTTGCTCAAATTTGGCACGAGTAAGCTTGATGTTGAAATGCTTGGGTCCAGAGGCATCAGCAGTGAGGAAGGGTAGGTTAATTTCGGTTTCCATCACCGAGCTCAGCTCGCATTTTGCTTTTTCTGCTGCATCTTTGAGCCTCTGGAGAACCATTCGGTCATTGCTGACATCAATACCGGTCTCTTTTTTGAATTCCTCAATCATCCAGTCAATAATTCTCTGGTCAAGGTCATCACCGCCGAGATGAGTATCACCAGCGGTTGCCTTGACCTCAATGACATTGTCTCCCACTTCAAGGATAGAAATATCAAAAGTTCCACCGCCAAAGTCATAGACCGCAATAATCTGGTTTTTTTGCTTATCTAGCCCATAAGCAAGGGCAGCAGCGGTTGGCTCATTAATAATTCTCTTTACCTCCAGACCAGCAATTCTTCCAGCATCTTTGGTCGCTTGGCGCTGTGAATCATTAAAATAAGCAGGAACTGTTATCACCGCCTCTTTTACCTCTTCGCCAAGATATGCCTCTGCAGAACGCTTGAGCTTCTGCAAAATCATAGCGCTGATTTCAGGCGGAGAATACCTCTTTCCCTGAACCTCCACCCAAGCATCACCATTAGGACCCTCAACCACTTTATATGGAACCATCTTGATTTCTTCCTGAACCTCAGGATATCTCCTTCCCATAAAGCGCTTAATAGAAAAAATAGTATTCTCCGGATTGGTGATTGCCTGGCGCTTGGCAATCTGACCTACCAAACGGTCCCCCTCTTTAGTAAAAGCCACCACGCTCGGCGTGAGCCTGCTACCCTCCTCATTGACAATGACCTTTGGCTCCCCGCCTTCCATCACCGCTACCACTGAGTTGGTGGTGCCTAAATCTATGCCGATAATCTTACCCATCACGCACCTCCTTATACAAAAAATTTCTCTGTCTAAAACTTAATCATCGGAAAATCTCCTGTCAAGATAAATAAAAAAATTTATACTTTTTCAATAGGTTATATTATTTAAGGCAGGAAGGGAGCTATTTTTTCTTTTTCAGCTGGCTCTTTAGATGTTCTAGCTCTCTCATAAAAATCTCAGTTGTAATTTCTCCAAGCTCTTTTTTCATCATCAGGTTGATGAGCTCATTAATCTGAAATTCTTTTTTGCGAATTTCATCCTCTAATTTTTCTATTTTTTCTAAGGCAAATTCCAGACTCATCTCGCCTGTGGATAGTTCTTCTGGCTCCTCAAAAATCTCATCTGCCTGCTCAGATATCGGGCTTTGAACATAAGGCTCACCTTCTTCTTGGACAGGTTCCTGTGTTAAATCTTCTATTTTTCCCAGAAAGGATTGAGGCGGAGCTGGTTCTTCGCTGGGCGGTTTTTCAAAAGGAAGGCGCTCTTCTTCACCCAGCTTAAGCTCTTCCATACTGCTTATGGGTTCGGTTTCTTTCCATAAATCTTCATCAGGGGTTGCGATTTGGGTTTGCTCTTGGTCTGTGCCAGAAAAAGATATAAATTCGCTCTCCTGTGGCTCCTTAGATAAATCAGTTTGTTCCTCTGCTAGTTCAGATACAGGCTCTTGTGTCTCCTCTTTTGTCTTAGGTTGCCATTCAACGAACTCATAAGCAGGAGCTACTTCAAATTTTTCCTCACCTTCTTCCTCTGGTATTTCAATAGGTTCTGGATGAGGCTCTGGCTCGGCGGTTTCTTCTTGCACTTCTTGTGGCGTTGGCTTTTCTTCTTCGCCAAAGATTTTTATTTCAGGAACTTTAAGTGCTTCTTTTAAATCAGGCTCTTCGGGCTGGGTTTCTGCCTGTGGTGGCGGAGGCGATGAAGAGACAGATTCCACTTCGGGAATTTTGCCCAGCTGGTCCTGAATGGGCGCTCGGGAAGGAATACGCTCAGTGCTACTTCCAACTCTAGGCTTAGGCTCTGGAGCCTTAACCATTACCACCTCATCTTTTACCACCTCTAAATCTTGGTCAGGAATAATATCAATCCCTTCCTCATTTATCTCTTCAAGGTTTAGGATTTCTTCAGAATCCTCAGGTTCAAGCATAATATTTTCATCAGAAAGTGTCTCCAGCTCCTCTTCCTCTTTTGCCTTTGTTTCTTCTTTTTTATGCTCTTTTTTCAGGTCAACAGGTCGGGCAATATCTTTGCGAAAAGCAGGCTCAAGCATTGAAGGGTCATAGTTGCCGTAATGTTCCAGAACTTTGGTAATAGCAGAGTCAGTTGCAAGAACAGGCTCTATTCTATAACCAGTAAGGAACTGGATTTCATCAATTATTTTTAAATTAGTTGGGTCGCTCATTGCCAGAATAAGGGTCTTTTTTGTGCCAGGACCCTCTTTGATAAAAACTGGCACCACCCCGTATTTTCGGGCAATTTTTTCTGGAAGAGCTTCAAAAGCTTGATTTGGTATCTTGCTTTTGGTAAGGTCAACCGCTTTGATTTTAAATTTTTCGCTCAAAAATTTAAGAAGCTCGCCTTCTTCAATAAAGCCCATATCCACAAGCACTTTGCCCAGCCTTCCACCCCACTTTTTCTGATGCCCGAGCGCAGATTTTAGCTGAAGCTCATCAATCAGGCCAGCCTCTACCAGAAGCTCGCCGAGTTTTCCACCTATTTTCTCAGGCATTATTCTTCCTTTTCCTCTCCCTCTATGCTGTATTCATACTGTTCCTGATGAAAATTATCCCTGATTTCAACATCTATTTTCATATCATACATTTTTAAAAGCAAGTCCAAAATCTCTTTTTCCTCTCCTAAAAGGAGCTCCGCTACCATAGAATTAACATATAACTTAATTGACCTGCCAGCAAGTTCTGAGCGGTTTTTTGTAAGCTCATAAAAAATTTCATAGCAGACCGTTCTCGGACTCTTTAAATATCCTTTTCCTTCACAATAAGGGCAGGGCTCGCAAAGTTTCTTTACCAAACTCGGCTCGGTCCTTCTGCGGGTCATCTCTGTAAGACCAATATCACTAATTCCCACTACAACTGTTTTAGCCTTATCTTTCTTTAGCTCTTCTTTAAGCGCAGATAAAACCTTTTGCCGATTTTTCGCCCTGTGCATATCAATAAAATCTATGATGATTATTCCACCAATGTTTCTGAGCCGAAGCTGAGAAACTATCTCCTTGCTCGCCTCAAGATTGGTCTTTAAAACCGTATCCTCAAAGCTCTTTTTTCCAATAAATTTGCCTGTGTTGACATCTATGGTGGTGAGAGCCTCTGTTTCATCAATAACAATAAACCCACCGCTTTTAAGCCATACTTTTCGCTCCAGCGCTCTGTCTAGCTCAAGCTCCACCCCAAAATGGTCAAATAAAGCATCTTGGTTCTGCCAGAGCCTGAGCAGATGCTCTTTTTCAGGGGCAATCCTCTTTAAATAGCCCTTCAGGCGCTGATGCGCCTCTTCATCATCAACAATTATTTGTTTTGTGTCCGAAGCCATATACTCCCTTATTATCCTGAGCTCAAGCGATGGCTCCTCATAAACCAAGCTGGGCGCTGGGCTAGTTTTTGCTCGCTCCTCTATCTCCTGCCAGAGGTTGAGCAAATAAAACATTTCACCTTCAATAACCTCAGAATCCGCACCCTTTGCCACTGTCCTGATGATAAATCCACCAGCTCCCTCCGGCTTGATGCGCTTGAGTAAATTCTTAAGCCTTGACCTTTCATCTTCATCTTCAATTTTTCTGCTCACCCCAAGATGAGCACTAAAAGGCATATAAACCAGATACCTTCCCGGTAAAGTAAGGTGGGTTGTGAGCTGGGCTCCTTTCTCATCAATGGGCTCACGAATAATCTGAACCAATATCTCCTGACCCTCTCTCAAAAGATGCTGAATTTTTTCCGATGCAGGCTTTTTGCGCTCCTTTGCTTCAAAAGCCTCTATTTCAAACTCATCTGAATCTGCAAAATGAGAAAAACTAAGCTCTTTGGGAGAGACTTCCTGAATATAAAGAAAAGCAGTGCGCTCAAGACCTACCTCTACAAACGCACTCTGCATACCAGGCAAAACACGAATCACCCTGCCTTTGTAAATGTTGCCAACAATGCTTTTCTCCTTCCTGCGCTCAATAAAAATCTCGCTTACTTCACCAGCTTCTAAAAGCGCAACCCTGCACTCAAAAGGCGTGCGACTAATGAGAATTAAATCTGGCATTCCTAGCTTCTCCGAAACCTATCCACCCGCCTGCCACGAACGGCATCCGCAGGATAACTTACAGGACGATGCTCCCGAAAATGAACAAAAGTGCGCTTAAAATCAAGCTCGCAAATCTCCTCTTCATTCAGTCCAAAAATTCCAGCAATAACTTCTTGCGGTTTAACCCCGGCTCCCTCTGCTATGATTACACCAAATTTTATTGTATTTTCAGTAGGTTTTTCTATAAATTTAATCTTTTGCTTTAAGTCTAATTCTCGGTCTCGTTTCTCTCGCTTTTGTTTGATTATAAATTCGGTGCTTTTGTTAAATTGTTCAAGTTTTTCTTGAGGAAATTTGGAGATGAGACGGTCAGGAATTTTAACCTCATATTCAATCAGGCTGATAAGCTGAGTAATGCTTGGTGCTTTGCGAGAGATTTCCCTTACCTCCACAATCTCTATCCCTTCTGGCATAACCTTTTGTAGATGGTTTTTAATCCGTTCGATTGGAAGATGCTCAATAAGCTCAAGTTCAAGATATTCGCATTCGCTTTCCACTCCAACTGGTGGAGCAATTCCAAAGCTGATTCTAGGCATAGGATGAAATCCCTGAGTGTAGCGCATAGGCAGACCAGCTCTCCTTACCGCACGGGTGAATATGCGATTGTTCTCTAAAAGCCCGAGAAAGCGAAGCTCTCCCACTCGGCGATACCGAACCAGATAGCGGAAATAAAGCTCAGGCTGGGGCAAAAGCTCATTGAGTTTGGCAAGGATTTGTTTTTCAGACTGTTGTTCTGTCTGGGCAGGGCTGGGCTTTTTCTGGACCTTTGGAAGTATCTGGCGGTGGTCGCAAACCCCGCAGTTGTATATGCATCCAGTTAATCGACAGTCTTCTGTTATTTGAACCTGCCGAGCTTTTTTTCTTTCTGCCAAGAGGAATTCTTTGCTTACTCCGCTATCAAGGTGTTCCCAAGGGAAGATAATATTTTCTTTTCTTTCCTTAAGATAGGCGTTTGGGTCAATGCCGAGCTCATCAAAAGCCTCTATCCAGAGGTCAAATTTGAACTGGTCGCTCCAGCCATCAAAACATACGCCTTTTTTATGAGCGAGCTCAATAACTTCTGCCAATTCTCTTCCTGCTCTGCTAAAAACTCCTTCTAGAAAAGTGTTTTTTGGGTCTTCAAAGCGGAAGCGTAATCTTCCCCGTGCAAGATTTTTCTTAAGCTCAGAGCGTATTTGACAAAGCTCATCAATATCCAGCTGGCGCTCCCACTGGAAGGGAGTATGTGGTTTGGGCACAAATCCGCTTATGCTTAAATTTATCTTGCAGGAAGGTTGAATTCTTCTGGCAAGGGCAGATATCTGCCTGCAAAGCTCAACAATGGCTTTTCTATCTGCTTCTTCTTCTAATGGAAGCCCGACCATAAAATAAAGCTTTAAAGAGCGCCATCCTGCTTTAAGCACTTTTTCGCAGGTCTTAAAGATTTCATCGTTAGTTATGGGCTTGTTGATTATTTTTCTCAGGCGTTCTGTTCCTGCCTCAGGAGCAATGGTAAAGCCAGTTTTTCGCACTTTTTTAATGGCAGTGAGAAGGGTAGAAGTTAGTGATGTCACCCGCAGGCTGGGCAGGCTTACTGCAATTCTTTTATCCCAATGCTCAACAATGGTGCGGACAATAAGCTGTTCAATTTGCGAATAATCACCAGCAGAAAGGCTTAAAAAAGAGCATTCCTCATAACCTGTTTTTTTAAGCCCCTCACGCACCAATTTAAGCACATTATCCAATGAGCGCTCCCGATAAGGGCGATAAACAATACCAGCATGACAGAACCTGCATCCCCTTGTGCAACCACGAGCTATCTCCACCACCAATCGGTCATGAATCGCTTCTGGAAATGGAACAAGCTGGGCAGTAGGAAAATAAAGCTCATCAAGGTCAGGAACAATCCTTCTTTTTATTTTAAAAGGAGCGAATTCCTTAGGCCCCAATCCACAGAACCTATTGTTTTCATATCTGGGTTGATAAAATGCTGGAACATATATCCCTTGAATTTTTGCCAGCTCTTTTAAAAGGCTGATTTTCTTGCCATCACCGTTTTTCTTCCAATCACGGATTATCCGGGCAATTTCCACTATTGCTTGGTCAGCCTCGCCAAAGAAAAATGCATCAAAGAACTTCCATATAGGCTCTGGATTGCTTGCGCAAGGACCACCGCCAAGAATCAAAGGAAAATTTCCTTCTAGGCGCTCCTCGCTGGTTATAGGGATTTGCGCCAAGCGGAGCATAAAAAGCACATTGGAATAGCAAAGCTCATTAGGAAGAGTGAATCCCAAAAGGTCAAATTCCTTGAGGGGAATTCTCTTTTCCCAGCTAAACAGCGGGGTATTATCTTTTTCTAAGAGCTGGGCAAAATCTAGCCAAGGAGCATAGCTTCGGTCGCAAAATATCCAAGACTCATTGTTTAAGATATGATAAAGCAATTTATGACCAAGATGGCTTATGCCGATTTCATAAACATCAGGAAAGCAAAGAGCAATTTTTACCTCAGCGCTTTCAGGGTCTTTTTTAATGGCATTTATCTCAGAATCAATATACCTTGCTGGATTTCTTACCCTTCGCAGATATTTTTCTATTTCAATCACAATACTTAATTTTAACAGAACGAAAAGGATTTTTCTATAAATGATTGGCAAGGAATCTCAAGATTTCCAAAACCCCTCTGGTTTCTCTTTGAACAGATACAGCCAGTATATTTGGTTCAAGCTCGTTCAGGTGAGCGAGTTTAACTAATTTTCTTCCTTCTCTGGTAAGGATAGGCTCAAGTTCAGGCGCAATATTAGCGGGAGAAAAAGCATAATCAGAGCGAAGGAGAAGATTAAGGTCATTCACAGAATCAGCAATTCCAATGATTTTTCTTCCCTCTGCCACCCGCAGCAATCCCAGATATTTATCATATCCTCTGGGAAGGATATCAACCGCCACGCTTGAATAAGTTACCAAAACCTTATCCCGAAATTTTGTTTTATCAACAAGGGTTTTAATTTTGAAATAAAACTGGCGGGGATTATCAGTAAACATAGCAATTGTTGTTAGTCTGTGCCCGAAGTATTTTACTTCAGGAAAATTCATCTGCCGAAGCAGAGCTTCCAGCTCCTTAATCATCTTTTGTTCATAAGGGGTTGTAAGCACTTCTTCGGTTTTTTTATCCCTGCTCACACTGCAACCTGTTTCCAGAACATATCCGTCCATCATCTCTAAAACTGGCTCAGGAATCTTTTCTTCCACAAAAGAAAGGTCATTGCCGGTGCAAAGCCAAAGGAGCGCCTTTCCTTTAAGCTTATCTAATTCCTGAGCAATTGGAGAGACAAGCTCCTCTGGAAATATCTCTCTCGGCTCAAGCAATGTGCCGTGAAGGTCTATGCCAATGATATATTCTCTTACCTTGCGATACTGAATGCACAGCTCAGAGCTTCCTGGCTGAAAGTCTCGGCAGATTTTTGGCTTGGTCTCGTGAATTGCGCAATAGGTTGTGCCATCTGGATTTTTCCTCAACCAATAGCATCTTCGCTCAACTTCTCCGGTGGCAAGGTTTATTGGCTGGTCATCTTTCCAAATGATATGCTTTCTCTCCCACATTAATCTTTCAAGAATATCCTGCCTGCCTTCTCTTCGCCATCGTTCCTCATCTTCCTCACTTACATAAAGACTGAAATATGGCTGACAGCAATGCCCACAGCGAAGACAGGTTTTAACCTCTTTGTTTTTCTCTGACTTGGGCATATCCTTGCTCTTTGGTATGATAGAAAACAATGAATATGCTGTCAAAAAATTTCTTTAAGAAAATTTTTATTGACCTAGATGGAATCTGCCAGCTTAAAATATTTGGAGAAAAAGAACTGGTAGATGCGGTTGAGCGAGAATTTAGATTTTATCTTTCACAAAATAAGCCACCCACTTTAGATATTGAAATTGAACTGAGATGGCTCAAAGATTATAAGCCCGCTGGCAATCCACCAAACCTTTCTCCTTTTGATTTTCCCTATCAGCATAAGTTAGCCAAAGGAATGGTGAGATTTGAAAGGCTCTCTCAGCCACCGCACCGAATAAGATTTTATGGGAACATATTTTCCAAATTAACTGTTGCCAAACAAATAATTGAGCCTGCTATTCGCTGGAAGGCGCAGGAGCTGGGATTTATTTTTGTTCATTCAGCAGGGCTGGTAAAAGGCGAGCGGGCGGTGATTATTGCAGGAAGAGGTGGAAGCGGAAAGAGCCTGCTTTTGCTGGCATGGCTGGGGCGTGGTAATTCTTTTCTAAGTGATGACTTTACCATTCTCAGCTACCATCAGGCAAGGCGATATTTAAGTCCAATCCGAGTGGGTGCGGGTATTTTGCAAAAAACAGGAGCAGGAGAAAATCTTTCTTTAAAAAGGAAATCAGAGATTTATTTCAGAACTGTTTTACGGAGATTGCTCTTTGGCTATGCACGGCTTCAGGCAAAGCTGGATATAAAAGAGCTTTTTCCAGAAATTGAAATTACTGAGCGAGCAAGCCTTGCAGGCGTGGTGATATGTGAGCCAATAAAAGACATAGAGAAAATAAACTCAAAAGATATGGCAGAGCTTATTTTAAAGCTCAATCAAGAGGAGATGTATGGTTTTGAGCGCTATCTTGACCAACTTTCTCAAAGAGCAGGCGCAGGTGAGCTTTTTAGCTTTTCTTACGAGTATGCTCGGCTTATTGATTATATTTCTGACCTTCCCTGCTATAAAATTCCTTTTCCTAGCAAAATGAAGAAAAAAGAGCTTGATGAGCTTATCAGGTGGATTGAGCAGGAGTTTTTCAACCGCTAGCCTTGTCAGGCGAAAAATAATTCTGTAATATTGGCTGAAAATGGGCAGGCTAAAGGTTTTAATCATTTTGGTCTTGATTTTTTCCTGCACCACTAGCGAAAAGAAGCCTGACTGGATTAGCGGAAGTTCTAGCAACTATCCTTCTTCTCGCTATTTACTTGGAGTGGGTAGAGCTCAAGAAACCTCAAATCCTGCTTATGACCAGACCCTAGCAGATGAGCGGGCAAGGGCAGAGCTGGCGAGACAGATTAAATCAAGAATTAAATCAGAGCTTTCGGCACGAGCAGAAGAAGAGCTTAACAGGCTGGGAGCAGATGAGCTGAGGAGATTTTCTCAGCATATCAGTTCTGCTATTTTTTCAAGTGCTGATGTGGAGCTTTTGGGAGTGGAGATTAAGGAAAGATATTATGATGCCAAAGAAGGAGTTTATTATACGCTGGCAGTGCTTGACCGAGAGCGCACCTGCGAGCTTCTCTCAGAAAAAATTTCCTCCAATCTGGCTGAGATAAAAGGGCTTTTGGAGCTTGAGCAAAATCAGGAAAAAGAGAATCCGCTTCTGGCTCTTTCTTATTTAATTAAAGCTCGTAAAAAACTGGAGCAGACCATTGGATTAAACGCCCAGCGATTCGCTGTTTGCGCAAAAAAGACAGAGCTGGGTTATTCCATTGCTGAGCTGATTATAAAAGAATACCATTTAAGAAAAGATATCCGCATAATGGTTCTGGCATTTGAAGAAAACCCTTATTTGCCAAAAAGCCGAGTTCTTGAAAATCATTTTCTTTCCCTGCTTAGTGGTTATGGATTTTCTGTAAAAAGTGCACCATCAAGGCTTCGGATTATTCCGCCAGAGAAAATACAAGACCTTATCACTACTAAAAAGCTTGAGCTGGCAGAGCCTGCTGGTTATTTTCTCCTTGGCTCCTTTAAGCTTGTTGACCTTGGAAAAACAAAGATTGGAAGTTATGATTATCATTTTTTTATGATTGGCGGTGGTGTGACTTTATTTGACCTTGCAACAGGTGAGGTTTTGCTCAGCATTTATGAACCACAGGTAAGCTCAAGCAAAGCAGGAAAGACCGACCCAGCGCAGGCGGTTTTAAAAGCGCTTGACCTTGCTGGTGAGTTTTTTCGTCAGCAACTTGTGCTTGAGCTGGCAGAAAAATATCAATTAATGCGTCTGGGGCAATGAAAAAATTTTTATTGGCTGGATTGAGCTTCATATTTTTTCAAGGGACATTTTATTTCCCCATTAAATTGCCAACTGCCAGTAAACATTTTAAATGGGCAATTTGCCTAGATGTTGAATATATTGAAGTTGAGACAGAGAACAAGTTAATCAATCTAGCTAAATCAGGTCATCCAAAACTTGAGGTGGGAGAAGTTTGGGTAATAAAAGACCCCAAAAGAAGCAAAAAGCTCTCCCAGCTTGCAAATTTAAAGGCAAAAGACAAAATTTATCTCTTAAGCAAAGATGGCACGAAAAGCATATCCTTAATTAAAGGTTTTGCTTATTATAAGCCCGCCCCAGCAACTATCTTTACTTTGGCGCTTTTGGAGCCATTAAGAGGCAAAAAACTGAAATCAAAAAACTGGGTTTTGGCTTGGAAAGATGAAAATTTTTTCAAAGAAGATGAATTCAAGATGCT
>CAZQJX010000041.1:0-18699 GCA_964592965.1 uncultured bacterium | reverse complement strand
CGCTGAGCCAGGATCAAACTCTCCAGTTTAATCCTTGCCGAGATAAGCTCCCGGCAGGCTCGGTAGCTAACCGGCTACCGGCGGGGACCTCAAAGCCCTGCCCTGCTATTTAGTTTTCAAAGAGCCAGTCCACAAAGGACTATTCTTAAACCATCATCTCCAACAACATTGACACTACCATATCAAAGAACTTTTTGCAATATTATATTTTTAGCAAAACTTTTTTGTTTGTCAAGAGGTTTCTTTTAGATAATATGCGGAAATTTCTGAATTCTTTTGAGGAGTATCTTAAAGAGCCACATATATAATTAGCAGATTAAAAACCTTTTGTCAAGACCCTGTTCAGCTCAATTTTATAGTTTTTTTAAAAACTTGCAGATAAAAAGTTTGAATGATTAAATTTTAGCTAGTGAAACTTTCTCTTTTAAAAGAACGCTTGAATTCCCAGCTCAGAGATTGGGGGATATGCCCTTTTTTCGCCCTTAATGATGAGCTTGACCCCAAGCGGATAAAGCAGGCATTAAAAGAGCTTGCCAAAAAAGGTGCTAGCGGGGTAATTCTTCATCCCCGCACTGGTTTGGAAGTTGAATATTTATCTGAGGAATTTTTTCATAGAATAAAAATTGCTATTGAAACCTGCTGTGAGCTGGGAATAAAAGCCTGGCTTTATGATGAGTATAACTGGCCGAGCGGTCAGGTTGCGGGAAGACTTCTCGCCAAATACCCAGAGCTCCGGCAGAAATACCTTAACTGGATTTATTTGAAAAAGCCCACTGCTGGCAAAAGGATAAAGCCTCAAGGAAAAGTGGTTGCGGTTTTCAGCACTTCTTCCCAGCCAGAACTACTTGAAGATTGCTTTAATGAAGAAATGGTGATTGTTCCTAAAATTAACAATGACCTTTTAATTATCTTTGAACAGCAAAATTATAATTCTAATTTTGCCAGCTATTGCGCACCTTGGGTAAAACCCTCTCACGGCTATATTGACCTCAGCAATCCTGAAACTGCCCAGCGAATAATACAAATGGTTTATGCGAATTATGCAAAACGCTTTGAGGAGTGGTTTGGAAAAACTGTTCTGGGAATTTTTATTGATGAGCCGATGAATTATAACGGCATTCCTTGGTCAGACGAGCTGGTGCGGTGCTTTCAGGAAAAATACGGATATGACCCGCTGGGCTCACTTTATCTTTTGATTTTAAATAGAGAAAACAGCATAAAATTTAGAACAGAATATTACCGCTTGTATGCCGAGCTTGTCAGCAGGAACTTTTTTGAGGTGCTTTCTGATTTCTGCACAAAGCACCGCCTTAAGCTCACCGGGCACCTTTGTATGGAGGAGAAGCTGAGTGAGCTTGCGGTTAATCATGGAAGCATATATCTGCACCTTCGCTGTTTTCATATGCCGGGGATAGATGCGCTTGGTGCAGGAGACGGCATCTTTGACGGTCTTGCTGGAATGGAAGCACCGAACTTTGCGGTAAAGATGGCAAGCAGTATAGCTCATATTGAGGGTAAAAAACGGGTTCTTTGTGAAGCGGGCGGTGGCGCTGGCTGGGGAATGGAGCTGGGAGAATTTAAGCGAATGACCAACTGGCTTTTTGCTCTGGGAGTGAATTTTATAACCCCGCATCAGGTGCTTTTATCCACAAAAGGTATCCGCAAAAGGGATTTTCCGCCCAGCCATTTCTGGCAGGAGCCTTGGTGGATATTCTATCCTGAATTTTCCCGTTATGCTTCAAAAATGAGTTTTCTGCTTTCACAGGGAAGGCATCTGGCAGAACTCGCTATTTTATTTCCCACCAGCACCTTTCAGGCGCTATGTGCTGGGAGAAGAAAGTCAGACGAGCTCAAAACCTTAAGCAGAAACATTGAAGAGCTTATAAAAAATCTGCTCAGTTATCATTATGACTTTGATTTCCTTTTTGAAGAAGCTGTTGAAGAAAATAAAGCAAAAATCAGCCAGGGAGAGATTCTGGCAGGTGAAGGGAAATATAAGGTTTTAATTGTCCCTTGGGCAGAGGTTCTTTCTAAAAGCGCGCTTGATTTTATTCTGGAATTTGCCCAAAGCGGTGGCTGGCTGTTTTTTCTTGGAAAACTTCCTGAAAGGAATTGTAATGGAGATTACACTAGAGAGTTTAGGGAAAAATTGCTCTCTTGCTCTGAGCGAATAAGAATCATTGATGAAGATGCTTGGCTTCTTAAACTAATAGAAACCTTAACCCGGGTATTTCCCGCAAAGCTTGGCTTTGAAAATTATCCTAAGGGGATTTTGAGCCATAAAAGAGAGCTTGATGACGCAGAGTTGATTGTCCTTTTTAATCTGAGCGCTGGCTTTCACTTCCTTAAAGGACTTGTTCGCACAGAAATGCGCTCGCTAGAGCTTTATCTTCCTTGGAAAAATGAATTCAAACCGATTATCCAGCACCGAATAAAAGAGGGTATAAAATTTGAGCTTGGGCTTGAGGAAAATGAATGTGCGGTTATTATTGCTAGCAATCAGCCTGCACCTGATTGGATTCAAAGCACAAATCTAATTCCGCTCCATTACGATGAAAAAGAATTTGAGGGGTTTTATATTGGTGAGGGAAAGGTCAAGGCGCGGGGAAAGGAATATCATCTTGGAAAAGGGGAAATCATTGAGCTGGAAATTAAAAAGGAGCTTAAATTCAAACCACTGGCACCTAATCTGTATCGGCTCGGACCCTGGAAGGTTCGGGCGGAAAAAACCGCACCTTTAAGTTTTTCTGAGCTCTGGCAGGATAAAGCCCTTCCGCTTCGCTCAAAAGCCCTCATCTCCTTTTTAAAGCTAATTACCCCTGCTTTAGATTTATACTTTATGCCCGGGCGAAAATTTAGAGAAATAATTTATACTGATTTTGAAGAGCTGAATTTGCTTGAGCGTGCCAAAGATTTTCTGAAATTAGCTACGGGAATAGATTTCTGGCAAAAAGGATTGTATGAAAGCATAGACCTTTTGATGCATATCCTCAGCTACCTACCGCAAAAAGAGCTGAATTTTCCTGCCCCCGGAAGCTGGTATCAGGCAGAGGCGAAATTTAAAATTGAGGATTTACCTGAAAAGCTGGAGCTGGTTTGGGAAGATTTAGGTGAGCCGGTGGAGATAACCATTAATGGAATGAAAAGGGATTTAAGACCAGCGCGAAAAAGAATCTGGGACGATGCCAATCTGGTTGCAGATATTACGCCTTATTTAAGGCAGGGCAAAAACCAGCTTATTTTCCGAAGCAAAATGCCCTCCTATCCCTGTTTATATCCCTGCCTTCATACCATTGAGCCTGTGGTTCTGCGGGGAGAATTTGAGGTTAAAAAAGGGATTTTGAAAAAAAGCGAGGAGAAGAAATCTCTGGGTGATTTAAAGGAGATGGGATACCCGCATTTTATGGGAGCAGTAGCTTATTTTGCCAAGATAATTTTAAAAAAGGAGCAACTTGAGCGCTGGCTGATTCTTGAATGTGGAAAGGTTCTAGGCGCGCTTGAGGTTTGGGTTAACGGAAAAAGAGCGGGAGTTAGGCTTTCAGCGCCTTATAGATTTCATATTTCAGAGCTAGTCAAGGAAGGTGAAAATCAGCTCCAATTTGTCCTCACCAATACAAGTGCTAATTTGCTTTCTTTGCCAGAAAGCTTTGGTGTTTTTGGTCCGATTAAAATCCACGGCTATCCTAAAAAGAGGATAAAAAAAGCAGAGCTGGAAAGAATGCTCAGGCAAACTTAACCTCAAACTCTCCCCTTTTGACTGCACGGATAACCTCATCAGCATAGGTAAAATCATCGGTTTCTATCCAGGCATTTCCCACTTCAAAAAGCTCGTGGGCATCATCAGTTGCTACTTTTGGAATTGTAATCTGGCTAACATCATATTCTGGGGTATAAACTCCCCGATGGGTTATCTCCACTGCATCTATTGGAATCGGAGAAGAGTGCACCCTTTCCATCACTTCTTCTGGGCTTAGAAGATAGGCACGGGGATGGCAAAGTATGTGTAGCTCTTCTGCTTCTCCTTTTATCTCCAAAAGATGAGCTCCCTGCCAAGGCTCAAAATCAATTTCAATGCCCAAAAGAAGCAAAGCCCTATCTTTAAGCTTTAGCCGGAGGCGCTCCAAGTAGCGAAAATAATTGGGCGGAAGAAGAAAGCTGTGGTCAGTAATTGCAAGGCAGGTAAAACCCTTTTCCAGATATGCCTGAATTATTTCTTCAGGGGTGCAAAATCCATCAGAAAAGTTAGTATGAATGTGAAGAGCGCATTTCATCTTCAACTAAAAATATTAACTAAAATATACTTTGCGGGACAGTGATGCGGTCACCGGGCTTGAGCGGAATATCTGGTGCTTTTCCTTTGCGAATCTTTTTTAATTTTACCTTGATGATTTTGCTCGTTCCATCAGGATTGGTGCGATAAATTACTGTGCGATTGGGCGCAGAATATTCGTTTAATCCACCTGCCTGAAGAACCGCCTGCAGAACAGTTAATCCTGGCTGATAGGGAATTTTTCCAGGACTTCTCACCGCACCCTCTACCCAGACAAAATTCTTGCTCAGCTCCTCATAAGCAATGCTGGAGATAAAAACAAAATCCCCACCGTAGATAATCTTATCTTCTTTTAAATCCCCTTCAATGAGGAGCTTTTTAAGATTGACTTTTATCCTTTTAAGCGGTGGCTCTTTTTTCTTACTATGTTTATCTTCTTGCTTTTCAGTCCGGGAGCTTTTTTGGTTTTGGCTTTTTTTGGCTTTTTCTTTTTCTTCAGCTTTTTTAACCTCTTCCATCAGCTTCTCTAGTTTTACCGGGCGGTTCATATAGCCACGAATAATGTAAGCAAAACTTCCTACATTGCTTGTCACTCCGCCCGCCTTTGAAATAAGCTTTAAAAGAGTGGTCCAGTTCTCATTAAGATAATAAACACCAGGATAATTAACCGCGCCGTGAATAAGAACCTCTTTGGAGCGATACTGAGTGACCTCAATTTTGACAACGGGATTTTTAATGTATTTCTCGGAAAGGATTTTAGTGAGCTCCTCCTTGAACTCAGAAACGGTTTTTCCTGCAACCTTAATATCTCCAAGCACCCAATAGGTGATGATTCCCTGAGGAGAAATCTCTGCTTCTGTGCTCATCTCTGGCTCACCAATAACAGTAATGCGGATACGGTCGCCGGGACCTAAAACATAATCTTGCTGAGCAAAAAGACAAAAAGAGCCTGATAAAAAAAGCGCCAAAGATAAAAGAAGTTTGAAGAAACTCTTCATTATTTATAAGGACCTATGAGAATAGAGGGATTAAATACCACTCTGAAAATCACATAATTTATCTCAGTGTCATAGGATGGGTGGGAACCGGTAAATGTTGGGACATAATCATCAGCGCTATCAATATTAGAATCTCTCATTCTGTAGCGATAGTTTAAAGAGAAGCTTAAATAAGGCACCCCGTGCTTGCGAAGCGCATCCCAAGTAATACCAGCATTGGCAAGATAAAGCACATCCAGTCGGTCATCTTGCCAAATATCTTCGGTATTGAGAATAGAACGGTCATAATAGTCCTGTTTATAAGTAAAACCAACACTTGCATAAAGAGTTTTTACAAAATAGTATTTAAAATATATACCTGCCTGCCAGTAAGTGAAATAAAGGTTTTGTCCATAAGTACTCTGAGCATATTCTCCGCTAATTTTTAAATTATAAGTATTTCTCTGTGATTGATTAAAAACAATTTTTACTACCGGGCTGGTTGTGTCTTTTAGGTCACGGGTGGTTTCACCAAAATAATGCCTTCCTTCAGCGCCTCCACTTACAGACAAAGAAGTGCGAGGACCAAACCTGTAATTAACACCCAAAAGAGCACGCCAAGAGCTGTAATCAACAACATCTACTTCTACAATCTGATTGCCACTTACAACTTTGGCTTTGTCATATACTCTCTCTCCACCCTGTCCTTCAACACTTACGACAAAGCGAGGATTAACTCTTATTCCTATCTTACCATAGCCCAAATGGGCATAAGAATTTGCAGGTTGGCTTACAAGCTCATTTTCTGGCTCCTCAAAATTAAGAATCTGATAGTTATATCTGAGTAAACCATTGACCCTTGATGCCAACCTTCCTCTTATCTGAAAAGAAGCATCATTACTGAAATATAAATGGCGCTTGCTGAATTCACTAATCTCTGTTCCCATAAGTTCAGATATGTCTCTGCTCCTTTTAGCCTTATCTTCAATATCAATCACAAACTTGGGGTTTAAATATTGAAAAGCACCACGAAGATCGATGTTGTAGTAGCTGTATTTATAAGCTTTAATGTTAGCGATTTTCTCCCAATCACCACTTGAGCTAAGATATTGGCTGTATCCCGCCCAACCGCCAAGAGTAAAAGAAATGCTTCTTTGCTTTAAACTCCCTTCCAATCCCACCAGCCAATCCAGCCATTGCATCATTGTCGGGTCAACAACCGAGCGGTCAACAGCATCAACATTATCATTGTAGTTATATCCAACAATTAGCTTGGGAGTGAATCTTGCGCTCACAGCATCTACTCTTTGGGTCAAAAAAAACAAAAACATAATACAACTGATTATTATTGCCCATTTGCATTTCTGCATAATGCCCCCTCCCATTTGTCAAAATCTTGATTAACTATCTATTCTGATGGTGTCGCTGGCGATTCCAGTACCCCCTCCTTTACTTTTTCTGGAAAGATCGCCGGTGGCTTTATGGGTGGTGGGGGCACTACCTTTTCCAACGTCTTTCTTTGTGTACATAAAATTGATAAAATCTCCTCACGATATATCTTGCCTGTCTCTGAATATATCCAGTCGTGCTTGACCAGGCATTCCATCTGCTGAGTCTCTGTCACCGCATCCTTACAATCCTCTTTAACCTTCTCATCTACCTGCATTGCTATCTGGAACATTAACGAGGCAAAAAACCTACGGTTAACCAATCGGTCCGGTTCTATCTCCAAAAAGATAGGTGGGAAGCCATTATCTACCAGCATTTTCACTTCCATCTTGTAATACTCTTCAGGTGTCATTCCTGAAATGTCTTTGGGAAAGCTGGGCAAATTCTTTATCCCTGAAAGCTCGCAGAGAAAATCAACCAGCTCCGCCATTCGCACCTGCTCAAGGCTTAAAACAGGCTTCATATCCACTCTTGTGCATAAATCTTCACTTAATCCTGCCTGCGAGACCAAAAAAATTAATACAACAAAACCACCTACCCATAACTTTATTCTCCTCATCTTCTATCCCCCTTTGTTTACCTCATTGATTTTACATAATTTTAGATGAACTTGTCAAGTAAAAAAGTTTTGCCTTGCTTTTCTATTTTCTTTTTCGGCATCTTTGCCAAAAAATTAACTATTAACAGGAAATTTTAAATAAAATTTTCTAAAAGAAAACTATTTGCTCCCAAAAGGGAACGAACAATAAGGCTCTGGTTAAAAAGCCTTGTTAATTTATCGTTCAAATCAGCTCCGCCTGCTCCGGCAAGTTCTGTGAATCTCAAAAGGTATTTAACCGCAAGCTCGCTGGAAAAAATCTTGCTTGCAATTGCCTTCTTTTCATATCCGATAAAATTCTTATCTATGCCATAAGCGCTCTGATATGTGAGCGCCCGAGCACTCTCCAGCCCAATGCTCAACTCCGCTAGCTCATATTCCATCATTCCAAACTTCTCTCGTTGAAAACCACTTTTTATCTCCCTGAGCGCTTCATTCAAAATCCCTATTGCCATTGCGCTTGCTCCAGCACCTGCCTGAGCAAGGGCAAGCTCGCAAAGCTCCTCTGCTCCAGCATCTTCACCAATTAAATCCTCATCTTTTGCCTCAACATTTTGCAAAATTACCTCAGACCAGCTTAGTTCATAAGCAGAGCTTCGCTGAAAATCCTTTCCCAGAAAAAGCCCAGACCTTCCTTTTTCTAAAAGGAAAAGGCTTAAACCACCCTCAACCTCACAAAGAACAATTATCCAATCCGCCTCCCGTGCCTGATTGACATAAACCTTGCGCCCATTAATCACATACCCTTGCTCGGTCTTTTCCGCACAGGTGGTCTTTGACTCCTGCCAGTCCTCGCTTAAAGCAAAAGCCAAAAGCCTTCTCTCATCAACAATTCTTTTGAGGCGCTTGCTTTTTCTCTCTGCATCAGTATCTTTCTGCAAAAGAAGAATTCCCAGCGCCTGAATCAAAATGCTCAGAGCAAGCACAAAGCAATGGGCAGAAAACTCCTCAAGAACAAGCGCCAGCTCAAGCAAGCCCGCTCCTTCTCCGCCAAACTCTTTGGGAACGAGCAAACAATAAAACCCTTCTTCCCAAAGCGGTTCAATAAGCTTAGGAGCAAGTTCCCTGCTGGCGGAGAACTCATCCAAAATCCCTGCCAGCTCTTTTGCTACTTCGTCCGCCCGCACTTGATACCTGCGGGATTTCTCAGTAATAAAAGGCATCCTTTTGGCTAAGTTTAGCCTGAGATGGCAGGTTTTGGCAAATCACAGGCAAAATCAAAATTAAATTAAAATTGACATACTGCCCATAAAGGTGTTAGTTTAATCATTAAGAGCAAGGGGAAAGTTTATGTTTAAAAATCCTAAAAAATCTGTGCTTTTTGACCAAGATTATGACGCTCTTTATGCGCTTTTCAAAACCCGCTGGAATTTCTCACTTTCATCTTACCGCAAGCAAATGGTTCAGCGAAGAGTGCTGGCAAGAATGCAAAAGCTCGGATTAAATAATGTCAACGAATACCTTGATTACCTGAAAAAATATCCGCAAGAGTTTGAAGGACTGATTAAAAGCCTGTGCGTGCCTGTTACCTCCTTCTTTCGTGATGCCCAGACATTTAAAGCCATTGAACAAAAAGTCATTGACCCAATCATTCAAAACCACCGCAAAAGCAGGGCGCTGATTAAAGTTTGGAGCGCTGGCACCTCTAGCGGAGAAGAAGCATACAGCCTTGCAATTCTCTTTTTGGAAAAAGCCCCTGAAATTATCCTTTCCCAGAAACTTCAAATCTGGGCAACAGACCTCGACCAAAAAGCCATTGCCATTGCTCAAATCGGTGAATACAGCCAAGATAAAGTTAAAAACCTAAACCCACATCTACTTAAAAAATATTTTGATAGAACCCAAATTGGCTGGAAGGTAAAACCTTTCTTAAAACAATTGGTAAGATTTGAACAAAAAGATATTCTCAAAAGCGAGGCTCTTGATTGGGAAGGGCTAGACCTTATCCTCTGCCGAAACCTACTCATTTATTTTGATGAAAAGGAGCAGAAAAAAATCGTAGAAAAATTCATATATGCCCTTAGAAAAGAAGGTTTTTTGGTGCTGGGAAGAGTGGAATTTTTACCTGATTCTTTAAGCAGATTCTTTAAAACAATTGACGAGCGGGAAAGAATTTTCCAAAAGCTTTCTTAAAAGTGGGAGGAAAAAAATGAAGGTCAGGCTCGGTGTTAAAATCTTTCTCGGCTACCTGATGGTGGCTTTTATCACTATAGTTATCTACATTCTGTTTGGCAGATTTAAAATCGTTCAGCCTGAATGGGTCTCTTTGCTTATAGCCATCAGTTCTATTCTTTTGATTACCAGCCTGTTCGGATACTTTTATTCCAGAAATCTTTTTCAAGATTTAAATGAACTGAGAAAATCCGCAAGAAGAATCGGCACTGGCGACCTGACCGAAGAGGTAAAAATCAAAAGGAAGAAAAGATATCCAGATGAAATAGACGACTTAATTGATTCCGTCAATATGATGCTTGAGAATCTCCGTGAGCTGGCAGCTCAGGCACAGTCAACCGCAATCACAATGAGCCAAAATGCGCAGAATCTTTCTGCTACCTCTCAGGAAATCAATGCTAATTCAGAAGAAATCTCCTCCACTCTTCAAGAAATCAGTAAAGGTGTTGAGCTTCAGGCTTCGTTGGTTGAAAACACCTCAAAAACAGTTCGGGAGATGGCAGGAAGCATTGAGCTTACCAGCTCCAATGCTATGGTCACCGCTACCAGTGTGAGTGAGGCTTCGGTCAAAGCCCAGCAGAGCGGTGAGCTGGCTAATCAGGCAATGGAGAAGATGAAGCAGGTGTTTGAAAAAATGGCAAATTCGCAGGAGATGGTAGTTCGCTTTGGAGAGAAAACCAAGCAGATTGGAAAAATCGTTGAGATGATTACCAACATTGCTCGGCAAACCAACTTACTTGCGCTCAACGCAACTATTGAGGCTGCCCGAGCAGGCGAGTATGGAAAAGGGTTTGCAGTGGTCGCTGATGAGGTGAGAAAACTGGCAGAAAGCACCAGCACCGCTGCTGAGCAAATCACAGACTTGGTTGCGGAAATTGAGCAGGAGAGCGAGCGGGTGGTAGGCACAATGAAGGAAACTGCGCAGGATATATCTGAGGGTAGAGAAGACCTTGGCACCATAAGTCTTTCTCTGGAAGAAATTGTGCAGATGGTCACCACCGCTGCTGAGAAGGTGCGAAATATCTCAGACCTTGCCCAGATTCAGGCAGAAGGAGCCAAAGAGCTGGTAAGAAGCATTGATGAAATCGCAAGGCTGGCAAGTGAAAACGCCACCAGCATTGAACAGCTAAGCTCTGCTACAAGGGAGCAAAACGCATCTATTGAGGAGATGAGCCAGTCAGCTCAGGAGCTGAGCAGAATAGCTGACCGTATCAAACAGCTTGTCAGCAGGTTCAGGCTGGATAAAGAAAGAATGCTTACAGAAGAAATCCCACCAGCTCAGCCTGAGCCTTTTGAAAAAGAAGAAGAGAAAAAAGAACCTATAGCAGAAGCAGAGAAAAAACCTGAAGCCAAAAAACTTACTGAAGAAGAGATTGATTATCTTTTTGAATAATGGCGGAGCAGGCATCAAAAACATCTCTTTTGGGCGAGCGTCATCGCCAAATGATCAGCTTTTATCTGGGAAGGGAGCTTTTTGGCTTTGAAATAAAATACATCCAGCAGGTAATTGAACCCAGCCGAATGGCGTTTGTTCCCCGTGCTCCTTTTTTCCTGCGGGGAGCAATTAATCATCGGGGAAAGGTTATTGCAGTAATAGACCTCGGGCAGTTTATGGGAATGAAAGAAAAGCCTATTGACCAAGAGAGCAGAATAATTATTCTGGATAGCGATGAATTTAATCTCGGCTTTTTGGTTGACCGTGTTGAGCGGATAGAAACCGTGCCTGTTTATGGAGAGACGGTTCAGGAGCCTGAATCTGCAAATCCATATATCTATAAAGTAGTGAATCTTGGTGGCAGACTTTTTAATGTGATTAATCTGGACAAACTTCTTCAGGAAATAGAAAGTTATTTTAGTTAAGGAGGGTTAAGGGATGCCAATTAGGATATTAATCGCAGACGATGCCTTGTTTATGAGGAATATGATTAAAGAGGTATTTTCTGGTGACGAATTTGAAGTGGTAGGAGAGGCATCTAATGGCGTGGAAGCTGTAGAAAAATACAAAGAGCTCAGACCAGATATAACAACTATGGATATTGTTATGCCCTTAAAAAGCGGGATTGAAGCAGTGAGAGAGATAATCAAATTTGATAAAGATGCCAAGATAATTATGTGCTCGGCTTTAGGACAGGAATCTCTGGTAATGGAAGCAATAGAAGCAGGAGCAAAAGATTACATTGTCAAGCCTTTTAAACCAGAGAAGGTGCTGGAAGTGGTCAGAAAGGTGGTGGGTGATAAAGGATGATTGACCTGAGCAAATACAAGGCGCTTTTTTTAAGCGAAAGCCTTGAGCACCTCCAATCTATGAACGAATGCCTTTTGGAGCTGGAAAAAGGAAAAGAAGATGAGGAGCTTATCTCCCGTGCCTTTCGCAATGCTCATTCCATCAAGGGAATGGCAGCCAGTATGGGCTATGATGCTATTCGTGACCTTGCCCATTCAATGGAAGACCTTTTAGATGAAATAAGGCAGAAGCAGAGAAAGATAGAGGCAGAAGTGGTGGAAGTGCTCTTTCAGGCAACTGACCAGCTGGAAAAAATGCTCAAAGAAATAGAGGCTGATAAAGAGCTCAGCCCCGAGTGGGAAGAAATTGCCCAGAAAATCCGTCAGCTGTTAAAAAAAAAGCCTGTAGCTAACCAAAAGGCACAAGCTGAAAAAGCTCCAAGCCCGCGCCAAGCTCAACAAAAGGTAAAAGAAAAAATAGAAGGATATCTTATTAACGCGGTAATTTCTCCGCAGGCAGATTCTCCTTCAGTGCGTGCACTGATTCTGCTCAAGCGTCTGGAAGAGCTGGGAGAGATTGTAAGAAGCGAGCCAACAAGAGCTGAAATCAAGCAGAACATAATCCCAAAAGAAGAGGTTGGCTATCCTATTAAAATCCAGCTTAAAACCCAAGCTGATGCTGATGAAATCAGCAAGCTAATTTCAAATATAAGTGAGATAAAAAGCTTTGAAATTCAAAAAGGAGAAGAGCTCAAGCCACCTGCTCCAAGAGAAGAAATAAAAAAAGAGCCCGAGCCAACCATTGCGCCCATTCCTCAGACGGTTCGTGTGAGCACCAAGCTATTGGATGATTTTATCAACAGTTTGGGAGAGATGATTTTGATTAAAGGTGAGCTGGAGCAGGTTGCACGGCAAAACCCCCTGCCCGGACTGATGCAGGGTCTTGACCGAATGGAGCGATTGATTCGGGAATTCCACGACCAGGTAATGAGCGCCCGCCTCCTTCCCATTGAACTGGTTGTTCAGCGCATCCCCCGCTTGGTAAGAGACCTTGCCAAAAACGAGGGCAAGGAAATAGAGCTGGAAATTGAAGGAGCGGAAATTGAGCTTGACCGTGCCCTTTTAGAGAAACTTCCTGACCCTGTTGTGCATATTATCCGCAATGCGGTCTTTCACGGAATAGAGCCACCAGAGGAAAGAAAAAAGCTGGGCAAAGACCCCAAAGGAAAGATAAAAATTCAAGCTCGGCAAGAGCGGGATATGGTTGTTCTGGAAATCTCTGATGATGGCAGAGGCATTGACCCCAAGCTGATTAAAAAGCGAGCAGTAGAAAAAGGGCTTATTTCAAGCGCACAGGCAGAGGAGCTAAATGATGAGCAGGCGCTTAATCTCATTTTCCTTCCCGGATTCTCCACTGCTGAAAAAGTGGGTATGGTTTCAGGAAGGGGCGTGGGAATGGATGTGGTGAAAAATGTTATTGAGGGAATGGGCGGAATGGTGTTTTTAAGCTCCACTCCCCGCAAAGGAACAACCATCTCGCTTCATCTTCCCAGAACCGTTGCTATTGTCAATGTGCTTTTGATAAGGCTTAGAGACCAGATTTTTGCTCTGCCCATCTCCCGAATACTTCGCTCAGTAGAGATACTTCCCTATCAGCTCCGTCGCTCGCAGAACAGTGAATATTATCTTGAGCGTCAGGAGCTTATTCCTGTGGTTTATTTTCACAGGCTACTAGACCTTCCAATCCCTGAAGAACCGCACTATCCGCTTAATGCCATCATCGCGGAAGTAAAAAAGAAAAAATATGCTTTAGTTGTAGATGAGCTAGTTGGTCAGGAAGAAGCGTTTATCAGACCGCTGGGAAAGCCTTTGGAAAAAATAGCAGGACTGAGCGGAGTGACTATGCTTGGAGATGGAAGAATAGTGTTTGTTCTTGACCTGGGCGGGCTGTTTTAAAAAGGAGGAAAAAATGGCAGAAGCAGAGCTTGTATTAAACCAAATTCAAGAAGATGCCCTCAGGGAGCTTTGTAATATCGGTATGGGGCATGCAACTACTGCTCTTGCTCATCTTTTAAACAAAACCATTATCTTTGAGGTGCCGAGAGTAAGGAGCTGTGCTTTGAGCAAAATCCCTTCTCTGGTGGGCAGAAAAGATGAAATAGTGGTAGGAATATATATGCGCTTTCAGGGAGAAATTCAGGGAAATATCCTGATAATGTTCCCGCACAAAAGCGCTCTCACCCTTCAGGAAATCATTACCGGAGAAAAAAAGAACGAGATTGTGCTTGATGAATATCTGACATCTATGCTCAAAGAAATCGGCAATATCTTAGCAGGAAGTTATTTAAGCGTGATGGAGAACCTTTTGGGAATGAGGCTTATTCAATCAGTGCCCCTTTTTGCCTTTGACCTTGCCCGTGCCATTATAGACCCAATACTTATCCAGCTGGGAGAAAACACCGACCACACGCTTTTAATTGAGGCAATCTTTTATCTCAAAGATGAGCCGGGGTTAAAAGGAAGGTTTTATCTTTTGCCAGACCCAGAATCTGTGCGAATGATGCTGAATGCTGTGGGACTGGAGGGATAAATTTGAAGCAAAGAACCGTCCAGGTGAAAATCAGCGAGTGGCGAATAGCTGATGCGCACGCACGGCTTAAATCCTATAGCTTGGGCTCGTGCGTGGGGCTGGTTCTCTGGGACCCGAAAAAGAAAATCGGAGCTATGGCGCATATTCTTCTTCCAGACTCAAAAAATTCCCGTCCCTCCACTACCTCTGCCAAATTTGCCCGACCAGCTGTTGAAATCTTAATTGAAAAACTCTGCCAAAAAGGCTGCGCCAGAGAAAGGCTGGTCGCCAAAATGGCTGGTGGAGCAAATATGTTTCCTAAAAAATTCAATCCTGCTCAAGAGATCTTGGGAAGAAATATCGGCTTTAGAAATGTTCGGGCGCTTCGCAAGATTTTAAAGGAGAAAAGCATTCCTATTATTGCTCAGGATGTTGGTGGAGAGCTGGGAAGAACCATTGAATTCAATCCCAAAACCGGCGAGCTGATTATTTACAAATCCAACGGAGAGGTGAGGGTGATTTGAGATGGAGCGTGAGCAGGTAAAAAAGCTCTTAAGACAAGTAAAAAGCGGAAAAGTCAGTATAGAAAAGGCGCTTGATATGCTGGCGCAGATGCCTTTTTTAAATCTGGAATTTGCCCGAATTGACCTTCACCGACCAATCCGACAGGGAATAGCAGAAGTCATCTTCGGCGAAGGAAAAGAGTTAAATGAGCTGGTTGAAATCACCTCCCGTTTAAACCAAAAAAAGATGAATGTGCTTATCACCCGCTTGGATGCCCGAAAAGCTCAGGCGCTTAAAAGGCGATTTAAAAAAGGAGTTTATAATCAACGGGCAGGGGTTTTTAAGCTTATAAACCAAAAGCCGAAAATACTGGGAAAGGGAACTATCCTTATCATCAGTGCGGGCACTGGCGACCTGAAAGTAGCAGAAGAGGCAAAAGAAACAGCAGAATTCTTTGGCAACAAGGTTGAATGCCTTTATGATGTGGGAGTTGCTGGGCTTCATCGGCTTCTTGCTCATCAGGATAAATTGAGAAGTGCTCGTGTGCTCATTGTGGTTGCGGGAATGGAAGGAGCTCTTCCCAGCGTGGTGAGCGGACTGGTGGATAAGCCAGTAATCGCTGTTCCCACCAGCATCGGCTATGGTGCCAGCTTTGGTGGACTAAGTGCACTGCTTTCTATGCTCAACTCCTGTGCTGGTGGTGTGGCTGTGGTAAATATAGATAATGGCTACGGCGCAGGGGTGGTGGCAACTTTAATCAATCGCCTTTAAAAACCTGCTGGAAAGTTCAGATAAAATTGTAAATAATTAAATGGTCAAATGGTAAGGACAAAAAAAATAGCTTGGATTGATGCTTTAAGCGGAGCAAGCGGAAATATGCTTCTCGGAGCGCTCATTGACCTTGGCTTTTCCGCCCAGAATCTAAAAAAGCTGGCAAAAAATATAGGACTGAAAGGCATAAAAATCCAAGTAAAAAGAGAAAAAAGGCAGGGACTTAGTGGAGTGCTGGTAAAAATCTCTGGCGAGAAAAATCCACCTGCAAGGAATCTCAGCCAGATAATAAAGCTTCTTAAAAAAGCCCATCTTCCCGAAGAGGTTTTAAAAAAAAGCATATCTGCTTTTGAGCTACTTGCTAGAGCAGAAGCAAAAATTCACTCTCAGAAAAAAGATGAAATCCATTTCCACGAGCTTGGCGCAGTTGATACCATTATTGACATTGTCGGCACTTTTTTGGGATTCTATGAGCTAGCTGTAGAAGAAATTTATTCCAGCAAAATTGCTCTTGGCTATGGAACCATAAATTGTGCGCACGGGAAATTGCCCTGTCCTGCTCCTGCCACGCTTGAGCTTTTAAAGGGCGCTCCTGTGCTCGGCGCTGATGAAAAAACAGAACTCACCACTCCCACCGGCGCAGTTCTGATTAAATGTTTGGTCAAAAAATTCACCAGCATTCCAGAAATGACTATTGAAAAAATCGGCTGTGGCTTGGGTGAAAAAGAGCTTTGCTCAAGGGCAAATGTTTTGAGAATTGTTCTGGGTAAAACCGCTCACAAGGCTGAGGAGATTTGGATTTTTGAATCCACCATTGATGATATGAACCCTCAATTTTATCAGCCATTAATTGATAAACTCTTTCAAAAAGGTGCGCTTGAGGTGGCGCTTGTGCCTGTGTATCTTAAAAAAAATCGCCCTGGCATTATCCTTCGTGGACTGTGCAGGTATGAAAGGCTTTTTGCGCTCCTAGATGAAATATTTCTCAACACTACCACCACAGGCATTCGCTATTGGTCAACCAACCGAATTGCCCTAGAAAGGGAAATGATAAAAATTCAAACTAAATATGGGAAGATAAGAGGTAAAAAGATAACCTTGCCCGATGGAACCATCAGGATATATCCTGAATATGAGGATTTAAAAACTATCTCTGAAGCGAAAAAAATCCCCCTTCCAGACCTGCAAACCGAGGTGATGAAAAAATGGCAAGAGCAAAAAAATCCAAAGTAGAAAAAATATCAAAGCCAAAAATTTTTATCATTGACCGAAAACGAGGAAAGCTGGCTAGGCTAAAAGATGAGCTTAGTGAAAAGGGCATTATGGTAAAAGTGCTTGATGATAAGCTGGAGGGATTTGAGCAGGATATCAGGGAGCGCTGGGATGGGATTTTGCTTAGAGCAGAGCTGTCTAAGCTTATTCCTCGCATACGAAAACTTCTTGGCGTCCGCTACCTTCCTATAATGCTAGTCTATTATGATAAAAAACCTAAAAAAGATGCTTCCCCGCTCAACGGCGCTGATGATTACATAGTCCTTCCTGAGCAACAAAAAGAACTTTTGACCAGAATCTACGCAATGATTGAGCGAAGACAAAAAACCATTGATGACCATACAGTTATGCTCGGTTATCAGACCCTTGAGCATATTCTTTCTATGGCACGCCAGCAAAAAGATGATTTTCAGGTGCTAAGAAGTGCGGTTATTGAGGTGGAAAAGCTTTTCCCAGGCTCAAAATGCTCTGTGATTATGCTTGACCAGAAAAGAGCAAGAGCAGTGGTTTTGGCTGATGCCACAAGTGAAAAAGAGCTTGATATCCCACTTGACTTAAAGCGGTATCCTGAAATCAGGCGGGTGGTTAAAACCAAAAAACCCCTTGCTATCTCTGATGTGCAAAAGCACCCGCTGATGAGAGAAGTAAGGAAGATTTTAGCAGGAAAATCCATTTATTCGCTTTTAGCTGTGCCCATATTTTATCAAGATGAGCTGATCGGTATCTTAATGATTCGGGCGGTGGAAAGACCGCATATTTATTTCCCTGTTGAAATCTATTTTTCTCAGCTTATTGCTGAGACGCTGGCAATGGCATTAAAAAACATTCGGCTGGCAAAACTGGCAGAGGAAGAAGCCAAAGAAAAAAAGGAAATGGTTGCACGGATGCGTGCTCGGAGCAAAATCTCCCGCAAGCTGGAGCGAATCTTTGAGCACGCATCTGATGGTCTTATTCTTGTCAATCAGAGGGGTGAGATTACAGGAGTTAATCAAAACTTTCTCCGTTTAACTGGATTTGAGCGAAAAGAGGTGGTGGGAAAAAGACTTGAGGAGATTCTTGAATTTGAAGAAGCAAAAGATGAGCGGGTGGTTGATTGGGTAAAAAGGAAAAGAAAGGCGGGCTCAAGCAATCTTCTTTTAAAGACCAAGGGAGAGAAGAAAAAATTTATCACCGTGCATATAGAGCATCTTCCTGGAGTAAGAGGAGAAATTCTCATCTCCATTCACGATGTCACAGAGGAGCGAAGGCTCAGCCTTGAGCTCCGCCGAACCAAGGAGTTTCTGGAAAACCTTATTCAGAGTTCAATGGAAGCAATTATTGCTGCGGATATGAATGGAACGATTATCCTTTTCAATCGTGCAGCTGAGGAGCTTACAGGATATAAAGCAGAAGAAGTGATTGGCAAAAAGAACATTGTTGACCTTTATGCTCCGGGCGGTGCCCGAGCGGTAATGAAAAAGCTTCGCAGCCCTTTTTACGGCGGGGTGGGCAGGCTGGAGACCACCCATAATGTTTTGATTGGCAAAAACGGTGAGGAAATACCCATTAATATGACCGCTTCCATAATTTATGATGACCAAGGTAGGGAAATAGCTACGGTTGGTTTGTATCAGGACCTTCGGGAGCGGGTTGAAATAGAGAAAAAGCTAAGGCAGGCTCAGGAGAGGCTTTTTGAAAGTCAGCGCAGGCAAGTAATGATGGCGCTGGCAGGAGCAACCGCTCACGAGCTTAATCAGCCTCTTACCTCTATTCTCGGCTATGCCCAAATTCTTGGCAAGATTAAAGAAAAGCTTGAGCAAAAGCTTAAACGAGACCCTGTCCTAAAAACCTTCAAAAACGGAATCAGCACCATTCAGGAGCAGGCAGAGCGTATGGCAGAGGTGATTAAAAAGCT
>CAZQJX010000040.1:0-18950 GCA_964592965.1 uncultured bacterium | reverse complement strand
AAAAAAATTACTCATTATGCAAAGCAGGCAAGTAAAAAAGGAGTTGACCTACTTATTTTCCCTGAGCTAGTAATTACAGGCTATCCGCCTGAAGACCTTTTGCTCAAGCCCGCTTTTATTCAGGACAACCTTGAAGCCCTTAATAAGCTAGTTCGCAAAACCGCAAGCTTAAATATGGCTTTGCTGGTCGGTTTTGTTGACCAAAAAAGAGATACTTATAATGCCTGCGCCCTGATTTACCGCGGAAAACTTCGCGCGGTTTATCACAAGCGCTATTTTCCCAATTACGGCGTTTTTGATGAAGACCGTTATTTTAAGCCTGGCGAGCGCCCATTGATTATTGAATGGGGCGATGTGCGAATCGGAGTGACCATTTGTGAGGATTTGTGGTATCCTGAGGGCGCAGAAATCGGTGAGGTGGAGTTGCTTGTGAATCTTTCCAGCTCGCCTTATCATTATCAAAAAGCAGAATTTCGGCGCCAGCTTTTTGCTACCCGTGCATTAGACACGCAATCTATTGTCGCGTTTTGCAATTTGGTTGGTGGGCAGGATGAGCTGGTTTTTGATGGCGCAAGTATGATTTTCACTCCTCGCGGTGAGCTTTTAGCACGGGCAAAGAGCTTTGAAGAAGAGCTTTTGGTTGCAGACCTTGAGCTAAGTCAAGTTATTCGCTCCCGACTTAAAGAACCGAGAATCAGAAAACAAAGAGAGCGAGGAGAGGCAGAGGAGCGAGCAGAGAGGGTTCGGCTGGAAAATCCGCCTTTTTCACGGGCAAGAAAGCGAAAAAGGATTCCGCCTCGCATAGAGCCTGCACCTGCTGGTGCAGAAGAGGTTTTTCGGGCATTGGTGCTTGGCACCAAAGATTATGTGCACAAAAACGGATTTAAGCGGGTGGTGATGGGTCTTTCTGGTGGAATAGACTCTTCTTTGGTTGCCTGCATTGCGGTTGAGGCGCTGGGAAGGGATGCAGTGGTAGGAGTGACTATGCCCAGCCACTACACTTCTGAGGGCACCCGAACTGATGCCTATCGCCTGGCAGAAAATCTGGGAATAAAAATTTATGAGCTTCCTATTATAAAAATTTTTAAGGCATACCTAGAGACACTTGAGCCTGTTTTCAAAGGCACCCAGCCAGATGTAACAGAGGAGAATATTCAGGCACGCATTCGTGGAAATCTTTTGATGGCGCTGAGCAACAAATTTGGTTGGCTCGTTCTTACCACTGGCAATAAGAGCGAGCTAGCAACTGGCTATTGCACTTTGTATGGCGATATGGCAGGTGGTTTTGCTGTAATTAAAGATGTTCCCAAAACACTGGTTTATGAGCTGGCAAGATATTACAATCAAAGCAAAGGCAGGGAGATAATCCCAGAATCTGTGCTCACTCGTCCGCCCAGTGCTGAGCTAAGACCTGACCAGACCGACCAGGATACCCTTCCACCCTATGAAGAGCTAGATGCCATCCTTCAAGGATATGTGATGGAGGATTTGAGCTATAAGGAGCTGGTAGCAAAGGGATATAATCCAGAAACTGTGAAAAAAGTTATTAAAATGGTTGACCGCAATGAATATAAACGCAGGCAGGCACCGCCTGGGATTAAAATCACTCCCCGTGCCTTTGGCAAAGACTGGAGACTTCCCATTACTAACCGGTATCAGCCTAAGAATTGATGCGCTGGAAGTTTGAGGAAATTAAGTTAATTGAAGGCAAAAACCGAGGCAAATACCCATATTGCCATTCGCTTTTTATAGATGATGAGCTTTGTGCCATAATTGACCCTGCCTCAGACCCAGAGAAATTAAAAAACCTTACAGATAAAGTAAAAGTAATAATTCTCAGCCACTACCATGAGGACCATTTTTGGTTCAGCTACCTTTTTCCCGAGGCAGAGCTTTGGATGCATCCTTTAGATGCTCCTTATTTAGCAGATATGGAGAAGCTTTTGGATGCATACCGTATGGAAGGCGAATGGCGAGCGCAATGGAAAAAGATTTTTATTGAGCAATTTCATTACACGCCCCGCTCTTGCTCTCGCCTGCTTAAAGATGGAGATGAAGTTAATTTTGGAAAGATAAAAATGAAAGTGCTCCATACTCCTGGGCACACCCCTGGTCATCTCTGCTTTCTTTTTCCAGAGCAAAAGCTTATCTACCTCGCTGACATTGACCTTACCAAATTTGGTCCCTGGTATGGAGATAGAGATTCAGATATTGATGCTCTGATACAATCAGTAAAGCGTATGTGCGAGTTTGAAGGGTATGAATTTGTGGTCAGCCACGAAGGACCGATTTATTCGGGAAATATAAAAGAGCTAGCTCAAAGCTATCTTAATGTTATTGATGAGCGGGAGGCAAAGCTCAAAGAGCTTTTGATAAAGCCGAAAACCATTGAGGAAATCATTGACGCAAGGATTGTTTATAAAAAGCCTCGCCAGCCACAGTTCTTTTTTGACTATGGCGAATGGGCAATAATGACCAAGCATCTGGAGAGATTAATGAAAAAAGGTGAGGTGATAAAGGTGGGCGAAAAGTATCTTCTGAAAGAATCTTGAAAAGGAGAGAAAGATGAAAGAGTATCTGGACTTGAAAAAAGAGATTTGGCATTATGCCCAAAAGATATATGCGCTTGGTTGGGTGAGCGGTTCTTCTGGGAATATAAGCATCAGGCTGAAAGGCGAGGACAAATTTCTCATCACTCCCAGTGGTATTCCTTATGAGCTTTTAAAGCCCGAACAGATGGTAGTGGTGGATAAAAATGGCAATCCCCTGCCTGGCTCAGAGCATAAGCCGAGCGTAGAAACTATACTTCACCTTAAGGTTTATGAAGCTCGTGATGATGTCAATGCTATAATTCATACTCATTCCATTTATTCTTCGGTTCTTGCTGTTTTAAGAAAGCCCCTTCCGCCCATCTTGGAAGAGCTGGCAATTTACACAGGCGGAACCATAGAAGTAGCTGAATACGCTCCAAGCGGAAGCAAAGAGCTGGCAGATAATGTGGTAAAGGCTCTTAAAAACAAATCAGCGGTATTTCTTGCTAATCACGGCAATCTTTGTGTGGGAAAAGATTTGTTAGAGGCGTTCAATATCTGCGCACTGATTGAACGATGCTCGCAGATATATCTAGAGGCTTTAAAAGTCGGCGAAATTCATCCCATTCCGCATAAGCACCTGCAAAAAGCGCTTTCAATATATGAAAAGAAGCACTTGGGCTAGCCTTTTATTCAAACTTTCCGCTCCTGCCTTTTCCTTCAATGAATTTTTTAACCCCTTCCATCATCTCCGGGCTGGCAAGAGATTTTAAACCCAGCTCAAATTCGTTTTTAAGCGCATCTTGGAGATTGAAGTCAAATTGCTGATAGGCGCTGAGTCGGTCGTTTCTAAGGCAGGTTTGAGGAAATTGGGCAATTTTTTCTGCAAGCTCCTCTGCCTTTTGTCTTGCCTTACCCTTTTCCACCAAATAATTGGCAAGACCAATTTGATACGCCTCTTCACCGCTAATGGGGCGACCCGTAAGAATTAAATCAAGCGCCCTGCTCAATCCGATAAGCCTTGGCAGGCGAACAGTTCCGCCGTCAATTAAAGGCACGCCCCATCTTCTTGAAAACACACCTAAAACCGCATCACGCTCCACCACCCGAAGGTCGCACCAAAGAGCAAGCTCAAGCCCGCCTGCCACCGCATACCCAGCAATAGCAGCAATCACAGGCTTAGAAAGAAGCATACGGGTTGGTCCCATCGGACCATCTCCATCTCGCTCAACTCGGTTGGCGTTTTTGCCCTGAAAAATTGCCTTTAAGTCCGCGCCTGCGCAGAAATTCCCGCCCTCTCCCCAAAGCACTGCCACTCGGGCATTTTCATCTTCATCAAATTTTTGGAAGGCTTGGGCAAGCTTTTCAGCAGTGGGACCATCAACTGCGTTTCGCACATCAGGTCGGGAAATAATTATTGTGTAGATATAGCCTTTTTGTTCAATTTTTACGCTCATTTTTGACGCTCCTTTGCTGTGAGGTTTTTTAAATTTAGCTTATAAATTCAGGCTTGCCAAGCCCAGCGCAAAGAATTATATTTATTCTAGCAAGAGGAGGGGAGCAAAATGCCTGTGCCAGAAGAGGTAAGAAAAGAGGTGGAAAGGCTCCGTGAGTTAATCAACTACCACAACATCAAATACTATCGGGATGATAGCCCTGAGATTAGTGATGCTGAGTATGATGAGCTTTTCCGAAGACTGGTTGAGCTTGAAAAAAAATATCCAGAACTGATTACTCCTGATTCTCCTACCCAGCGGGTTGGCGCCCCGCCTCTGGAAAAGTTTGAAAAGGTGGCTCACATAACCCCTATGTTCAGCTTGGATAATGCTATGAATGAAGATGAATTGATAGAGTTTGATAAACGAATTAAACGAATGCTGGGAACCACCCGTGCTATTGAATATGTTGCTGAGCCAAAAATTGATGGTCTGGCAATTAACCTGGTTTATGAAAACGGCAAATTTGTCCGCGGAGCCACCCGCGGAGATGGAATTACTGGCGAGGATGTCACTCCCAATCTTCGCACCATAAGGGAGCTTCCTCTTCGTTTTCTTGATAAAAATCCTCCAGAGCTGGTGGAGATAAGGGGCGAGGTTTATATGAAAATTGATGAGTTTAAGAAATTGAATGAGGAGCGAGAGAGAAAAGGCGAGCCCTTGTTTGCTAATCCAAGAAACGCAGCTTCTGGCTCAGTTCGCCAGCTTGACTCAAACATAACAGCCAGCCGAAAGCTTCATTTGTTTGTTTATCAATTGGGTGAGGTTCGCGGAAAAGAATTTAAGAGCCAGTGGGATGTTTTAAATCAGCTTCGGGATTGGGGATTTCCTGTTCAGGAGAGAATAAAGCTTTGCAAAGATATAAATGAGGTTGTGGAATTTTACCGCCAGCTGATTGAGGAGCGGGATAATTTTGAATACGAGATAGATGGGCTTGTGGTTAAGGTGAATTCTCTGGAGCTGTGGCGAAGGCTAGGCGAGACTGCCCGAGCGCCAAGATGGGCGATAGCTGCGAAATTCCCAGCTCGGCAAAAGACCACCAAAATTAAGGATATAATTGTTCAGGTGGGAAGAACAGGAGCGCTTACACCAGTGGCAATACTTGAGCCGGTGGAAGTTGGCGGTGTGATTGTCAAGCGGGCAACCCTGCATAATCAGGACGAAATAGACCGCAAAGATATAAGAATCGGCGATACCGTGATTATCCAGCGGGCAGGAGATGTTATTCCCGAGGTGGTCAAGCCGGTTGTTGAAAGGAGACCTAAAAATGCCAAAAAATTTCAGATGCCTGAGCGTTGTCCGGTATGTGGCTCTAAGGTTGTTCGTCCTGAAGGAGAGGCAATTCACCGCTGTATAAACATAAATTGTCCTGCCCAAATCAAGGAGCGAATCAAGCACTATGCAAGTAGAAATGCTATGAACATAGAGGGTTTAGGTGACAGAATTGTGGAGCTACTTTTTGAGCGTGGACTAGTTAAATCCATTGCTGATTTGTATCGGCTGAAAAAATCGGATTTGATGGTTTTGCCCGGATTTGCCAGCAAGAGCGCCCAAAACCTTCTTGACGCCATAGAAGCCAGCAAAAAAACCACCTTTGCCCGCTTTCTTTATGCTCTGGGAATTCGTCATGTGGGTGAGCATACTGCCCAGCTACTTGCTGAGCATTTCAAAAATATTGATGAGCTTGCCAAAGCAAGTATTGAGGAGCTTATGACTATTGAGGGTATTGGTCCTGAGGTGGCAAGCTCGATCCACGACTTTTTTGCCAATCCTGAGAACCAAAAACTCATCAAAGAGCTTTTTGAGCTGGGCGTGAGCTTTGAGGAAGAGAAAAAGCCAAGTGCAGAAACTCCTTTGAGCGGAAAAACTGTTGTGCTTACAGGTGCGCTTGATTCTATGACCCGTGAGCAAGCAAAGGTGCTTATTCAGAAAGCAGGTGGAAAAGTTGGCTCCAGCGTGAGCAGGAAGACCGATCTAGTAGTAGTTGGAAAAGACCCAGGAAGCAAGTATGATAAGGCAAAGAAGCTGGGAATTAGAATGATAGGTGAGAAGGAGTTTATTGAACTTTTAAAGCAATCAGGAGTGCTTTAAAAGGAGGAAGGAGTTGCCAAAACAAAGGGTTCATCTCAGAATTAAGGGAAGGGTTCAAGGAGTTTTTTTTCGCTACGAGACGCAATCAGTGGCGCAGAGATTGGGGCTGGTAGGGTGGGTAAGGAATCGCTTGGATGGCTCTGTTGAAGTTGTAGCTGAAGGAGAGAAAGAAAAGCTAGATGAGCTTATCAAATGGTGCCATCAAGGTCCGCCTCTTGCTCGTGTGGATTCAGTTGAAGTCCGCTGGGAAGAGCCAACAGATGAGTTCAAAAATTTTTCCATTGAAAGAACTGTTTAGTTAGGAGGAAGGTTTGAAAAAAGCAAAATACTGGGAGAAGAAGGAAGGGGATGTTGTTCAATGCCTGCTCTGCCCGCATCAATGCATAATCAAACCTGGCAAAGAGGGCATATGTATGAACAAAAAGAACATTGATGGGGTGCTTTATGCGCACCGCTGGGGAGAGGTTTCTGCCATTGCCCTTGACCCGATAGAAAAAAAGCCTTTATATCATTTTTATCCCGGAACGCAGATTCTTTCTATCGGCACTATTGGATGTAATTTTCATTGCAGGTTCTGCCAGAACTATCATCTCATTGAGGGGACAGTTCCAACTGAGCGGGTTGAGCCAAAGGAGCTAGTAGAAGCTGCTAAAAGGCATAATTCGGTAGGGATTGCCTACACCTACAACGAGCCTTTCATCAGCTTTGAGTTTGTGCTTGATACAGCTATTCTGGCAAAAGAAGCAGGTCTTAAAAATGTGCTTGTCACCAATGGTTTTTACAATCCTAAGCCTTTGGAGGAGCTTCTTCCCTACATAGATGCGATGAATATAGACCTTAAATCTATGAACGATGACTTTTACCGAAAACTTTGCTCAGCCAGGCTTGAGCCTGTGCTTAAAACCATTGAGCGGGCGCATAAATCCTGCTTTATTGAGCTTACCAATCTTTTGGTAACTGATGAGAATGATTCAGAAGAAGATGTTCGCAAGCTGGTGGACTGGGTGGCAAGCCTAGACCCTGAAATACCTCTTCATTTCTCCAGATACCATCCGATGTATAAATTCACCAATCCGCCCACTCCCATCAACAGGCTGGAGCGTGCCTATGAGATTGGCAAGGAAAAGCTTAAATGGGTATATCTGGGAAATGTCTGGGGAGAGCTCGGGCAGGATTCAGTCTGTCCTAACTGCGGAGCCGTGTTGGTAAAAAGAAGGGGTTATGTGGTTCAGGTGATGAATTTAAAAGGTAATAGATGCGCTAAATGCGGAACCGAACATAATTTTGTCAACGATTAAAAAATGGGTTTAATTGAAAAACTTATTTCTCAAATTCCTTCAGATTTAAAAGTTGAGCAAGCGGTGGTTGGCGTGTATTTAGCAGGAGTTATTGCCAGCAATGGCAGAATGGGCTTGGCAACAGTATATCCGCCTTCTCATCGCCAAGCTTTTCCCGCACCAAAGATTGAGCCAGAGGTTAAAGGAATGCCTTTAAAATATCTGGCTGAGTTTGCTGGCTCAGACCATCCTTTGGAATCTGCTCTTGGAGTTTCTGCTTTAAATGCAGGACTTGCCCCGCCTCCTGATAAAATTATAGAAAAGAATGCCCGGGAATTAATTAAAGAAAAAGCCCGTGACCTTAATCTGGCATTAATTGGTCATTTTCCTTTTACCAATGAGGTTGCTCCTTTGGCTCGGCAGTGCTGGGTGGTGGAGCGGGAGCCTCAAGAGGACGACCTTCCTGAAGAGGCAACAGAAAGGGTGATAAAAGATGCAGAAGTAGTGGTAATTACTGCCAGCACCTTGGTGAACAATACTCTAGAAAAAATTTTAAACTGGGCAAAGGATAAATTTGTGTTTTTGGTTGGACCGAGCGCTCCTTTTTCCAGCATTCTTTTTGAGCTGGGAGTGGATGTAATTGCAGGAGCAGAGGTTTTAGATACAGAAGATTGCTTTTCTCGCATAATGCTGGGATATCCTTTTAGAGCATTAAAGAAGGTGCACAAAGTCATCTGGGAAAGAAAATAAAAAATTTTATTGACAATTTGGATAATGGGTGCTACTCTCAATTCTGGTGATTCCAGAGAGCGGGTAATGGTTGAATGAAAAAAGTCTGGTTCGGTCCTGTCAGTATCTTCCCCCTCTCCGGTATGGTCTTTTCCGTTTTTCATTAAACAATCCGGAGCACCGGTCTAGATAAAGGCAAGGGTATTCCGAGTGTTTCTCGGAAAGGAGTGTTTTTTGAGTCAAAAGGTTATGGAGGAGGAAATGAATAACAAGCTTTATGTGGGTAATCTGCCTTATCGCTTGAGCGAGGAAGAGCTTAAAGAGCTGTTTGACCAGGCAGGAAATGTTGTTTCAGTCAGAATCATTACTGATTCTCGGACTGGCAGAAGCAAAGGATTTGGTTTTGTGGAGATGGAGAGCGAAGAAGAGGCAAAAAAAGCCATAGAACAGCTAGATGGAAGCGATGTTCAAGGCAGAGCAATGAGGGTAGCGCCTGCACGCCCGCCGAAAAATCGTGGACGCTTCCGCAGGTAAAAATCTTTCAATAACCCTGTAAGGAGGAGAAAAGATGGGAATTAGTCAATTTTCAAGGGTGAAAATGCACTACACATTAAAACTTGACGACGGAGAGATTCTGGAAACCACAGAAAATGGTGAGCCATTGGAATTTATTTTTGGAATCGGAGAGATTATTCCGGGGCTGGAGAGGGAGCTGGAAGGAATGAATCCTGGAGATGAAAAGCACATTGTGGTTCCACCAGAAGAAGCATACGGACCGCGCAACCCCAATGCGGTAATCACTGTTCCAAGAGAGGAATTTCCTGTAGAAGGTGAGCTGGAAGAAGGTATGATTTTCAGGCTCAGAAGAGAAGACGGGATGATTATGAGCGTGACCATTGCTAAAGTATCTGAAGATGAGGTGGTGCTTGACCTCAATCATCCTTTGGCAGGAAAAACCCTTTATTTTGATGTGAAGATTGAATCAGTTGAAGAGGCAGAAGTTTAAACTTTTAAAAAGTGGTTGATGGATAAATGGGGGATGCTTTTGCAGGCATCCCCTTATTTTTTATTCTAAAATTAAACTAAATCAAAAGGGAGGGGAGCTGATGAAGAAAAAGCTCTGGGTAATTCTGGCTCTTGTAGGATTTGTCTTTGCCAGCATCACTATTGGACAGGAAGAAGAGCAGGGAAAACCCGCTCCGGAAAAATCTCAGTTAAAAGCAGAGATAGCGGTTATCTGTAAAAATGTTGATAGGGAAAAGCGCCAGCCTGTTGAGCCAGGTGATAAATTCCCTGCTGATGTGGGTAGGCTCTACTGCTTTACCAAAATCGCGGGCGCAGAAAAGGAAACAGAAATTAAACATCTCTGGTATCATGGTGATAATTTACTGGCAACTGTAACTTTGCCTGTGAAAAGCTCAAGCTGGAGAACTTGGAGCTCAAAAGCAATTGAAAAGACAAGAAAAGGTAAATGGAAAGTGGAAATAAAAGACGCTGAGGATAAATTAATTACCACTTTGTATTTTATTATTGAATAATTATTTTCAATAAAGATACCAAATTAATTTAAAATCAGAGGTTTTTATTTCCAAGATATGGTTTAAAATATTTCATTTTTTCTGACAAAGCCCAGATGCCCTTTTTATACTTTTGCGCCTGCCTCTGAAGATTAATAAATAAGTTTTTATCTGCCTGATTGGGCGGAATTATCATAATCCGGGCATAGCCCTCTTTGACCAGCTCCGCATTGACATATACGCAATTATTCCAAACTCGGGCAAGAAGCCTTCCATAGCGGTCTCTTCTCATAAGGTCAAATGATATAACAACCTTTTTTGAGCTGAGTAGTTGAGCATTCCTTTTAAGAGCACTATAGCCGAGCGGACTAGATGGCTTGGAAGGATGATGAATTTCAGGAGTGTCAATATATAAGTATCTTACTTTTTCTCCATTTGATAGAAGGATAGTGTCTCCATCATAAATCCTCTTCACCAGTCCGAGCTGATTGGTAAGAAAATATGCACAGTTGGAATGCAAACCCCAAATTATCAATCCTACCAACAGTTTCAATACCGCTTTTGGATTTTTTATTTTCTTTTCCATTCCTCTTATTATAAACTATAGCATAAAACAACCAATTCGCAATAATATTTTGCATATAAATTTAGAATTTTTCTCTGGCTTATTTTGTCAAAAAATCGGAAGCAAGGCTCAGATTTTTACAGCAAAATAAGAGTTTTTGGAAATAGATTACCCAGAAAGGAGAAAATATGTTTTTGAAAAAAATTAAGAAAAATAAAGAATCAAAAGCACACTTGCCAGCCAGAGAATGATATTAATTAAAAGAGGTTTATCTTTAAGAAAAAGTTTAGTCGGGTCTCCACCCTCGCCTTTTTGGTGGACAAGATAAAGATAACGAAAAATGCCGTAGCAAACAAAAGGAATGGTCCAGGGAAGGTTTTTGGTATGAAACTTCTCAACAACACTGGGCCACATCGTCCAGAGTGAATATGCCATAACCGTGCTGGCTGTGGTTACAGCAATCATTTGGTCTAAAAAATAAGGACTGTATTCAGCAAGGCTTCGCCGGTGATTAACTGCCAGCTCTCCCTGCACGCTCAGCTCATGCCTTCTTTTGGCAAAGCTCAAAAAGAGCGAGCCTAAAATAGTGCAAAGAATAATCCAAGCAGAGATTTCTACTTTAATCGCCTCACCACCAGCCACTACCCGAAGGACAAATCCCAGAGAAACCAAAAAAACATCTAAAATAGCAATATGCTTGACCCAGATTGAGTAAAGAAAATTGCTCCCCATATAAATTAAAAGAATTACCAAAAGAGCAAAAGATATTTTTATAGAAAGCACCATTCCGAGAATAAAAAGAACAAAGGCAAGCACGCCTGCTTCATAAGGCTTTACTTTTCCTGAGGCAATAGGGCGATTCTTTTTTTCTGGATGAAGCCGGTCTCGCTCTCGGTCAAAAATGTCATTGATAAGATAAACCGAGCTGGCAATTAAACAAAAGCTAATAAACGCTCCTGCTGTTTTCACCAGCATTTGCAGATTAAAAAGATTCTGACTGAAGAACAAAGCAGGAAATACCAAAATGTTTTTCACCCACTGCTTGGGTCGCATTGCCTGAATTAAAAACTTGATTTTCTCTAGCATTGCCTACACCTCTATTTCTGATTTAATCTTTTTAATGACCTGAGCCGGATTGCCAGCTACAACCGTATAATCAGGAACATCATCAACCACAACCGCTCCAGCTCCTATAACCGAGTTTTTGCCTATGGTTATTCCATCAAGAATAATCGCTCCTGCTCCTATCCAAACATTGTCTTTAATCACAATCCCCTTCGCTGATATCCCTTGGTCTTTAATGGCTAGGTCAGGATTATCATAATTATGCTGAACCGCAAGGATTTTAACCGCCGGAGCGATTATTACTTTGTTGCCAATTTTAACTCCCCCCTGACCGGTAATTACCGAGCCTATACCAATGACACAATCTTCGCCGATTTCTATTTTGCTTTGGGCAAGTCCACGAAAATTGTAAACATTAAGGTGTGCCTGTGGCATTATCCTTGTTCTGGAGCCGATTTTCATACCAGCAGGTCGTGCCTGCAAAAACACTTTCTCGCCAATATAAACCCCTCTGCCAATCTCCAGCCATTTACTTCCAAAAATTTCCACCCCTCTTTCAATGGCTATCCAGCCTCTGCCAGAAATTATTAAGCGGTAAAAAATCCAGCGGAGAGAAATTCCCACCATCCCAGGTATCCAGCCTAAAAAAGAATTAAAAAGCTCTTCAATTAAATACCTCAGCCAGCCGCTGCTTTTAAGCTTTATATATTCATTCAGCTCTGACCAGAGCTCTTTTATCATTGCTTAAAATGGTATCATCATCTTAGCTAGGTTCAAAATTTTCTCTCCCAAATTTTTGCCTCAACTTAGTTCTGCCCATAATAAGACCTTCTAAAAGTCCAGTAAAAAGACCTAAAAGATAGCTTAAATGATGAAGGAAATAAGCAAATCCTGCTAAGATAAAAAGCCATTTTCTTTTAAGCCGAAAAAAGCTCCAAAAAGAGAAAAAGGCAAAATAAAACAGCAAAAGCCAAAAAAAGATTTTTGGTGCCAGGCAAAGCAAAATCAGTCCTAAAACCCCACTTCCTAATCCTGCCCAGAGAGAATGATTCCAAAGATAAATTTCTGGATAAAGCCAGATTAATTTGCCGTTGTTTCTTCGGAAGCGAAAATTTCGCTTTAAATATCCCCAGCCAAATTTTCTCCTTTGATGCCAAACCCATAGCTCAGGATAAAACCAGATTTCCTTGCCCAGCTTCTTCTTGATTAAATAAACAAGTTCACTGTCTTCCGCGCCGTAGCCAATTTTTTCATTAAACCCACCTACCTGCTCAAGGATATCCTTTTTGAGAAAAAAATTGCATAGATGAATCTCTCCTGCTCGGGCAGGGTGGGGATGAGAATTTTTGCGATATGCTTTGCTACCTGAGCCAAAGATGTGGTCTTTTAAAATAAGGTCAACAAGTTCCTCTCTGGCGCTCATTTCTTCGGGCGCAATATTTACCCCACCAAAGCCAGCAAGGTCAGGACGAGTATCAAAAATTTTTTTAGCTTGCAAAAGCCAGTCTTTTTCTGCCCAAGCATCATCATCAATAAACGCTACCAGCTCTGCCTGTGCCTGTTTTACTGCTAGATTTCTGCGAAGGGCAGGATTGTTTTCTTTAACTACCAGCCATTTTATCCGCTCATCTTTTTCTTGGATATTGCTTGGATTATCCACAACCGCAATGATTTCAAATTCCACCCCTTTTTGAGCAAGAAGGCTTGAAAGGCAGGTCTGATAATTTTCCCGTGAAAAAATCACAATGATGCTGAATTCTGGCTTCTTTCCTTCCATCATTTTAATTTTAAAATCTCTACTGCCATTTTTGCTTGATGAGTAAGTGCGCTAAATCGGCTAACTTTTCGCAAACGAGAAAATATATAGCGAGGACGAAAATAGAATTTTTTATAAGCTTTGGAAAGAGCGCTGATTAGCTGGGTTTTGTCTAGATTTTCTTCCCAGATAGGTGGAGAGAAATCTGTGGTTGGGTGTTGAGCAAATTCCTGCCAAAGGTCCCGTTCAATAATTCCTTTTTCCAGCGCCATTTTGTAGATAGGGGTTGCTGGAAAAAGCATCAGCAGGGAGAAGTGGACAAAATCAGCTTCAAGCTCTTTGGCAAGTTCAATTGTGCGGTTGATGGTTTCGGTTGTTTCGCTTGGAAGACCAAGCATAAAATAAGCCAGTGTTTCAATTCCCGCTTCTTTTGCCCACTTAAAAGCAGAGCGTGCTTGGTCAATGGTGATTTGCTTTCGGATTAGCTCAAGAAGGCGCTCATCTCCGCTTTCTACGCCAAAATGAATTCTTACCAAGCCCGCCTCTTTAAGCAACTTATAATCCTCTTTTTTCAAATCACCCACCCGAGCACGAATATCCCAGCTGATTTTGATTTTTTCTTTTTTAACTAGCTCTGCGATTTGCAACACCCGTTCTCTTTGAGTGGTGAAATTATCATCATAAAAGACAATTTCTTTGATGCCCATTCTTGCGCATTCTTCCATCTCACTGACGACATTTTCAGCGCTTCTGGCGCGGAATTTTTTGCCCAGATGGGGTCTATCGCAAAAAATGCATTTATAGGGACAGCCTCTGCTGGAGATAGCTGTTGTTATCGGCTTTTGGGCGCTCAGCACTGAATAATAAATTTCTTTTGGCAAAAGCCTTCGGGCTGGAAAAGCGAGCTCATCAAGGTTTTTAATAAAGTCTGGGAATTTTTCATTGGTGATTTGCTCGCCCTGAGCTAATACACCTTTTATATTTATCGGTTTTTTTTCATTGATATTTTTTATCAATTCTGCAAAACTTTTTTCACCTTCACCAAGCACAACTGCATCAAAAACTCCCAAAGAAAGCGTTTCTTTTGGATAGATATGTGGATGAGGACCGCCAGCAATTATTTTGGTTTTTGGCGAGTGGATTTTGATTTTCTGAGCAAGCTCAACCGCATCAACAAGATGGAAGCTGAGCACAGTTATGCCAACAATTTCAATTTCCTCTCTCTCAACAAACTGGGCAATTTCATCATAATTTAGTTTTTGATTGGGTGCGTCAATGGCAAAGATTTTTAAGGAATTATATTTTTCAAGCTCACCAGCAAGATAAAGTATTCCAAGAGGCGGAAAAGCTCCTCGCTGTGCCTCCACTCCTTTGGGCAGGATACTGGTTATGGCTTGAGCAGTGGGCGGATAGACCAAAAGCACTTTCATTTTTTAAGCCTTAAAATAAGGTCAGCCAGAAGTCCAAGAACAAACACCTGAACCGCACCAATCAAAATCACCGCTGTGGTCACATCCATAAATTTTCCTAGAACAAAAATGCTGAAAAAAGCAACGAACAAACCAATTAAAACCAGCGCAAAACTTAAAGGAAGAAAGAATTTAAGAGGATTGAAATACATAATAGTCCTGAGCAAAAGCAATGACAGAGGAAAGATTTCACGAAGCCTGAACTTGCTCCTGCCTTTTCTCGGCTGATAGGGAATTTCAACATACTCAATCTGCCAGCCCTCGCTTAAGAAAATCAATGTTAGGGTTGAGGTAAAAGAGAAGCCGTCAGGAAGAAGGGAGATATATTTTTGGCAGAGCGAGCGAGGGAATATTCTCATTCCTGAATTTAAATCCTTAATTTCATATCCTGCTAGGTATCGGAGAAGGCGAATAACCAGCCATTTGAAAATACGGCGAACCAAAGGCTCGGCTTTAATCCCAGCTTTTCTCGCTCCCACTATCATTTTTTTATCAGATGCTTTTTCAGCGAGAGTGGGTATTTCATTCAAAGGATAGCTTCCATCTCCATCAATAATTAAGACCAGTTCGGCTTTGGCGTTATTCAAGCCTGTTTTGATGGCTTTTCCGTAGCCGAGATTTTGAGGGTGTTTTATCAGCTTGATTTTATTTTGCTTTTCAAACTGAGAGAGAATCTGAGCACTGGCATCAGTTGAACCATCATCTATAACAATAACCTCTGCCTCGCATTCTTCCGCCACAGGAGCAAGATTGTTTAATAAATCAAAAATAGCATCCTGTTCGTTATAAACTGGAATAATTATAGATAGTTTTGGGGCATCTATCATTCACACTTCTCCTGCCTGCAAATTTTTGCTTCCAGCCAACAGGCATCATCCCAAGCATAATCTCCTCGTGGTCCTGCTTCAGTAATAAAATATAATTTGCTTTTTGAATCAATAGAAATTATACTCGGGCATCCAAGTTTTTTATTTAAAAATCTGGCATAAAGCAGTTTAAATTGGTTTTTGGTGTTGCTAATAATCATAAAATTTACCCCGTCGCTTTTTCCAGCAAATATATTACGCATAATAGCTGGGGTGAAAATAATTTTACCTTTAGGTGCCTCCAATTGCAAAAAAGAGATTTTCTTCCAGCCTGTTGGCTGTTTGATGGCATAATAAGCTTTGTTATTTAGCCACACGATTTCTGTTCTTGGCTCCCACCAGTTTTTTAATTTGCTCATATCTATTTGACAACCAAGATAAGAAAAATTTCCCAATAAATCCTTTTTAATATAAACTGCAAAATCATTAAATAACCAAAGCAGAGAATAGTTTTGTAGTATATTTTGAATAAAATAGGTTAAGTTTTTTACTTCTGGACTTTTTAAATCAAGAATTAATAAATCAAAATTTATGTTCTTTAAAGCAAAAGATGCTTTTTTACTTACTGGCACAACTGTTTCAATTTTATCATAAAAGTATAATGTTCCTAAGGCAGAGGTAGAGAAACAGGTTTTTACTCCCTTTATTTCTGCTAATTTTTCTGCCAGATAATATCCACGAGCATCTTTATGTTTTATACCAAAATAATCTTTTGCAAAAAAGCTCAAAAGGATTATTAAAAGGGCAAGGTTTTTTTGTTTTAAAGAATTTATGGTCAAGCTAAAAGTTAAACCCATAAAAGGAAATAGATAGAGAAGATAAACAAAATGCCTAGTTAAAAGCTGACTAGCACTTAACCAGAGTAATATTAAAAAGCATAACCAAAATCTCCAGATAAAATTAAAAGTTAATTTTTTTGATTTGTTAGTTATTATTTTAATTAAGCTAATTAAAAATAAAATAATAGCAGGAAGCCCTAAAATCCATTTTAAGTGTGACCAAAATTCAAAATAAATTTTGCTGTTTAATAAATAAAGAGGATTGCTTCTTACTTTTGAATGAGAAAATACCGCTACTTCTCCTGCTACCTGCCAGTAATAGAAACAGAGCAGAAGGAAAAATATTAATTCTATAATAAAAAGTTTAAGCAATTTATTTCTAGCAGGTCGTTGTTTTATATGGAGCAGAAATAACGCAGGAATGGTAAGATAAAATGTCCAATCAGAAAGAAGTCCTAATAACAAAACAAAATAGATTTCAAAAGAATTTTTGCTAGGGCTTTTTAGCCACCGTTCAAATAAAAAAACAAAAAGAGAAATAAAAAATATGCTTAAAAGCTCATAGTTTGTTGTTAAAGCTAAACGAAAACTGATAGGAAGAAAAAGGCAAATGGTAAGAAAATAAAAACGCTCTTGATAAGAAAGAAATCTACTGATTATGAAGAGAGATGTCCAAAAGAAAAAAAGCGAAACTATTCTGCTCACCCATTCTTTTGCTCCAAAAATTTTATAAAAAAGAGCATAGATTATATGAAGTAATGGCGGATGAGCTGTGTGAAAGAATTTTTCGTTATCAATTTCAGCAATCACTGGAATAAATTTATTAGAGACAATACCTGCCTTGATATGATGAAGAGCAATCATTTCCTGAAAAGCAGGCTCAAATTCATAAATAAAAGGTGAGAAAACTCTTTTTATCTCTAAAACCAAAAAGATTAAAAAAACAAGAGTCAAAATAATTCTTTTTGTTTTTTTCATTTTTGAGCTTCTAAAAAATATTTCCAAGTTTCTTTTAAACCTTTTTCTAAACTAAATTTGGGCTCCCAGCCCAGATTTTTTAATCGTGAAATATCTAAAACATTATATTTCAAATCTGTTTGTCTTATTGGCTTATAAATTTTTTTTAAACTTTTATTACTAATTTTTTCACAAAGCTCAATGAGTTTTGTTAAAGATGTAGGGATAGAAGTGCCAATGTTAAATATGTTATTCCAGATATTCTGCTCAATTAAAAAGATAATCCCAGAGATAAGGTCATCTATAAAAATATAATCTCTCACCGTTTCCCCCTGACCATAAATGATAAATTCTTTATCTTCTAGCAGAGATTGAAATATTTTAGCAACAGCACCGTGTCGGTTTAATTTTTCTTGAAAAGGTCCATAAGGATTGGAAGGTCTGATAATTAAATAATTCAACCAGTTCAACCTTCCAAATAGCTTTAAAGATTCCTCTATCATAAGCTTTCCAAGAGCATAAAAAGAATTAGGATTTTTAGGTGCATCTTCTTTGATCGGTTTTAGCTCTTTTTGCTCGCCATAGATAGTTCCGCCAGAGCTGAAATAAATCATTCCTTTGATGGCTTTTTCTTTCATTAGCTCAAGGAATTTTAATACTGGCTTAATATTTTCTTTGAGCTCACGCTCAGGCGCAGCAAAAGAATCTATTGGAAGGGTAGTATGGGCAAGGTATAAAATAATATCTTGTTCTTTTATGACATTTTCGATTTTTTCTCTTTCTTCAACTTTTCCCGGAATATAGAGGTCTGGTTGATAAAATTGAGGTAAAGACGGGTCATAGATAACGGTCAGATATTTTTCTCTTAAATTATTTTCTTCCAGATAACGGATTAAATTTTGACCGATAAACCCACTTCCGCCAATTAAAACCAGTCTCTGACTCATAACCTCTCCTGATAAATCTTTTCAAGAATTTGTGTATGCTCTTTTATGTTCATAACTAGTTCATAATTAGGTTTGATGGGCTTTTTCCAAGCACCGCTTTTTATAAGTCTTTCAATTTTATCTTTTAATTGATTAATATTTTTAAATACCTCTATCCCTTCCCCATTTATTTTAGGAAGTATTCCGGGTTGGTCAGAAATATAAAGCCTTGTGCCAGTAAGAATAGCATACTTGGCAATGAGTGGGCAATTTTCCTTCCAGAGGCTGGGAACAACAAGAAGGTCAATTCCAGAAAGTATTTTATTCATTTCTGAATAATCAAAAGTGCCTTGATAGCGCCAATTTTTTATACGGTCAAGCTCAAGACTTTTAAAATAATTTTTTTCTTCCTCAAGCTCAACCGCGCCGTAGATAATCAGCTCAAAATCATCTTGCTGGGCAATTTGGGCAAGGGCAGAGACAAGTATATGAAGACCTTTATGAGGTAGAATCTGCCCAATAAAGCCAATGCGGAGCCGGGCGGAAGAGGTTTTTCTATGCCCGATATATGGCTTAAAGTTAATGCCAAAATCAAGCAGAAAAGGATTATTTACCATCATTTTGTTTTTTTGATAAATCTTTAAGGTATGAGGATGGGCAAATATCACCCTTTGGGCAGAGCGTAAAATCCTTTCAATCGCCTGCCATCTTTTCCTGATTAGCTCAAGCTCATCTGAACTTTTCCAATTGCTAATCCAAACAGGAAATAAATTAACAGCAATTTTATCCAAAAAAGAATGAGAAAAAATCCAATTTTTTTCAAATAGGCAATTAAGACAGCGAATGCCCTTTCGTGGTCCTGAGCAGGGCTTGAGATTTTTATCAAGGAGCTGACCGCGAGGGCAAAGAGGGGAGTAATCAGTTAT